>NZ_JACCBJ010000001.1:3613717-3917147 GCF_013408745.1 Leifsonia soli
ACCAGGGCGTTCGCGACCATCGGGGTGATGGCGGGGAGGAAGAAGATCACGCGCCAGAATCCGGCGAACTTGATGCGGGTGTTGAGCCACAGTGAGACCGCCAGCGCCACGGCCAGGTTGAGGGCCGTGTAGACGAAGGCGAAGACCACCGTGTTGAGCAGGACGGTGTAGAACGTCGGGTCGCTGAACAGCTTCTCGTAGTTGGCCAGCCCGAGGAAGGTGGGCGAGCCGAACAGCGGCCACTCGAACAGGCTGATGACCAGCGAACCGATCAGCGGAACGACGATGAAGAACGTGAAGCCGGCGAGACCGGGCCAGAGGTAGGCGAGGGCGACCAGGCCGTCCCCGCGGCGCTTGCGGCCGCCGCGGCGCGGAGGGGTGGGGTGCGGAACGCCGAACGGGCGGGTGGGGGGCGCGGCGGGTGCCGCCGTCTCGTCCGAGACGACGGCACCCGTGACCAGGGGGGAGGTCATGCGTTACCGCTCCACCGACTTCTGGATCGTGCTCAGCACGTCCTTGGCGGTCTTGTCACCCCGGTAGCCCTCGATGCCGTACTGGGTGAACAGGGTCTCCACCTGGTTCCAGGTGGGGGTGGTGATCTGCGCTGTCGCGTTCTTCAGCAGCGCCTGCACGGCGGCGTAGGCCTCCGGCGACTTGCCCTCGGCCCAGGCCGACTGGGCGTCGGCGCGGGAAGGCACGATGCCGCGCTTCTCCGCCTGGCCCTTCAGGACGCTGGTGTCGGTCATCGCGACGATCGCCTTGAACGCGGCGTCGGGGTTCTTGCAGTTCTTCGCGATGCCGAATCCGGAGCCGGCCGTCATGCCGTGCGCCTCGCCCGAGGTGCTCGGAACGATCGTCACGCCCATGGTGAACTTGGCGGCGTCGGCGAAGGTGCCGTACATCCACGGGCCCTCGATCAGCATGTCGACCGCGCCGCTGGTGAATGCGGCCTGCGACACGTCGGAGCCGTCGGCCGCCTCCGGCGCCTTGGCGATGCCCTCCTTGCCGACCAGGTCGAAGTACGACTGCACCTGGTCGACCAGCTTCGAGTTCGTGAGGTCGAGCTCGGAGCCCTTCACGGCCTCCGCGCCGTCGGCGATGGCCCAGGCGTTGGGGATGAAGAAGCCGGGGGAGATCGCCAGCGCCTTGTGGTCGCCGGTGGTCAGCTTCTTCGCGTCGGCCAGGAACTGCTCGCGCGTGTAGGTGGTGCTCGGGGCCTGCAGGCCCGCCTTCGCGAAGTTGTCGGCGTTGTAGTAGAGGACGATCGGCTCGGCGTCGTAGGGGATCGCGCGGATCGTACCGTCCACCGTCATGCCCTTGAGCATCGACTCGTCGAACTTCGAGGTGTCGAGCTTGTACTTCTTGATCAGGTCGTTCAGCGGCATCAGCAGCCCGGAGAGCTCCTGCGCCCGCGCGGCCTGCGTGGTGAGCAGGCAGGGCGGGTTCGAGCCGCTGAGGCGGGTCTTGACCTTGGTCCAGTAGTCGTTGAAGCTCGGCCCCTCGATGGTGACGTCGAGGCTGGGGTCGACCTTCTTGCCGAGATCGATGAAGCCCTGCCACTGGTCGCGGTCGCTCTGACTGCTGACCCAGGTGTACATGCTGATGGGGCCGCCCTTGGCGTCGCCCCCGCTGCCGCCGGCGCAGCCGGCCAGTGCGGTGAGTGCTCCGGTCAACAGGACGGCGGTTCCGATCCGGGCCGCCCTGCGCTTGCTTCGTGGTGTCACGTGCTGTGCCTCCTCCATTGGATTCATCCAGGTGATCGCCTTGCGTTGGTGGTGCCTGTTTTGTGGTGCTTCGTTGCGGATCGTCCGGGGCTCCGTCGCCCCGTCGGGTGGTTCACGATCCTATAGGGTCTACGATATAGGCCTCATGCGGAGCTTAGATCGGAGCCCGACAGCCGGTCAAGGGATTCCACCGCCCTCTAGGCGAAATCGATAGCGATGACGTCGACCACGGCCCCCGATGCGGCGGGCGCCGGGATGTGCAGCTCGCCCAGCGGGTCCACTCCGGGCGCCGGCTGCTCGTGCACCTCCAGGTTCACGTCGTAGGGGAGCTCTTCGCCGGTCGCCAGCAGGCGGACGCCGGTCACCCGGCCCACCGGGATGCCGCGGACGACGACCTCCTCGATCGGACGCATCACCAGGTGGAGGTACAGCGTCCCCGGCCGGGCGGTGGACGGACCGTAGAAGTCGACGCCGACGGTGGGGGAGACGTCGACGACGCTCTCGGCGTGCACGTCCATCCACGCGCCGATCTCCTCCAGCGTGCGCACCTGCGACTCGTTGAGGCTGCCGTCGCCCTTGGGCCCGATGTTCAGCAGGAGGTTGCCGCCCCGCGATGCCACCTCGATCAGCGTCGTGACCAGCGAGGTCGTGCTCTTGCTCTTGGTGTCGCCCGGCCGCCAGGCCCACATCTGGCCGATGGTCATGCACAGCTCCCACGGGCCGTCCGGGGCGGTGACGGGGAAGCCCTGCTCCGGCGTCTTGTAGTCGCCCTGGCCGAGCAGGCGGTCGTTGATGACGACATCCGGCTGCAGCGACTTGATGAGCGCGCGGAGGCCGGCGCTGTCCCACTCCTGCTCCGACCGCTCCCACTCGCCGTCGAACCAGAGCAGGTCGATGGTGCCGTAGCGGGTCAGCAGCTCGGTGAGCTGCCCGCGGAGGTAGGCCTGGTAGCGCTGCCACTGCTCGGGCGTCGCGCGGCGGTGCCGGTCGTCGGCGACGGGCGTTCCCGCGTTGGCGGGGTCGCCGGCGGCGGGCCAGTGCTCGAGCGCGTACGGGCGGTCCTCCATCCGGAACGCGGGGTAGTCGGGATGGTTCCAGTCCGGGAGGCTGTAGTAGATGCCGACCCGGATGCCCTCGGCGCGGATCGCCTCGACGAACTCCCGCGTGATGTCGCGCCCGAAGGGGGAGTGCTCGATGGAGAAGTCGGACTGCTCGGTGTGGAACATGGCGTAGCCGGCGTGGTGGCGGGCGGTGAAGACGACGTAGCGCGCGCCGGCGCGCTTCGCGAGACGGGCCAGGGCGACCGCATCCCACTCGACCGGGTTGAAGGTGGCGGCGGTGGCCTGGTACTCGTCCACGGTCACGGTGTCCTCGACGCCGTCGGAACCGGGGATGATGGAACGGCCGACCAGGGGCCAGGAGATCTCGATCCCCTGCTGGCTGGCGTGGTCCCAGTGCACGAACAGGCCGAAGCCCGCACCGATGAACCATTCGCCTCCCGGGAGGCGGAAGTCGGTGGGCCGGACGAACGAGGCGGGGGGTGCGTCGAGCGCGGTGGTCACGGGAACTCTCCTTCGAGTGGGGGATCGCATCGTTGAACGCGGATGCTATTGCCTATAGGATATGGATTCCGGACGCATCCCACAATCGTTCCGGCACATCCATTCGACGACGAAGGAGACCACTCGTGGCCATGTTCACAGACGACCCCGTCCGCCCGGAGAACTACCGCCGGTTCGAGCGCGAAGTGCCGCAGTGGTTCACCGACGCCAAGCTGGGGATCTTCGTGCACTGGGGACCCTACTCGGTGCCGGCGTGGGCGGAGCCGATCGGCGAGCTCGGCACCATCGAGAAGGGGTACTGGTTCGCGCACAACCCGTACGCCGAGTGGTACTACAACACCATCCGCATCCCGGGCAGCCCGGCCGCGGAGCACCAGCGCGAGGTCTACGGCGGAGCCCCCTACGACGACTTCATCGACCAGTGGGACCCGGTCGACTTCGACCCGGAGGCGTTCATCGCGCTCGTGAAGAGCACGGGTGCCCGCTACTTCGTCCCGACGACCAAGCACCACGACGGCGTCACCCTCTGGGATGCGCCGGGCACCGACGGCCGCAACACCGTCGACCGCGGCCCGCACCGCGACCTCGTCGGCGCTTTCGAGCGCGCCACCCGCGCGGCCGGTCTGCGCTTCGGGGTCTACTACTCCGGCGGTCTGGACTGGAACTTCGCCGACCTGGAGCCGATCACCGACGACGGACAGGCGTTCCGCCGGCCGGTCGACGCCGCCTACGCCGAGTACGCGTACGGGCACGTGGCGGACCTGATCGACCGGTACCGCCCGGACGTGCTGTGGGGCGACATCGAGTGGCCGGACGCGGGCAAGCCGAGTGGCCCGCACAGCATGGAGCGCCTGTTCGAGAAGTTCTACGCCGCAGCCCCCGACGGCGTCTCGAACGACCGCTGGGGCGAGACGCACTGGGACTTCCGGACCAGCGAGTACCAGAACGGCACCAACGTAGAGGGCACGGGCGCGTGGGAGAACTGCCGCGGGATCGGCTACTCCTTCGGCCACAACACGCTCGAGGACGAACGGCACATGCTCGGCGGCCCGGATGCGGTGAAGACGTTCGTCGACATCGTCTCCCGCGGCGGCAACCTGCTCCTCAACGTCGGTCTCACCGCGCGGGGGACCGTCCCCGACCTGCAGCGCCGGACCCTCGAGCACCTCGCCGCCTGGAACGCGATCAACGGGGACGCCGTGTTCGGGTCCCGGCCGCTGGACGCCTCCATCGCCGGTCCGTCCGACGAGCCGTGGGTGCGCTGGACGCGCGGCGGCGACGGTGCGGCGACCGACGCGGTCGCGAACGCGTTCGTGGATGCCGCGGGTGCGGTGCGCCTCGCGGGCGTCTCGTCCGATGTGGATGCGGACAGCGCGCGGCTGGCGGACGGCACGGCGGTCTCCGCCACGCGGGACGGCGACGCCATCGCGCTGACCCTCCCGGAGCCGGCGGTCGCCGGCCCGACCCTCATCCGGTTCGACCTGGTCTGAGCCGTGACCGTCGACGCGCACCTGCACCTGTGGGACCTGGAGCACGGAACGTACTCGTGGCTGTCCGACGCGGTCGCCCCGATCAATCGCACCTTCGCGCTCGCCGAGGCGGAGCCGCAGCTGCGGGAGGCCGGGGTCGACCGGGTCGTGCTCGTGCAGGCGGCCGGAACCCTCGAGGACTCCGCCGCGATGTTCGCCGTCGCGGCGGAGTCGCCACTGGTCGCGGGCGTGGTCGCGTGGGTCGACCTGCTCGATCCCGACCGGGTCGGAGAGCAGCTCGACCGCTGGGCGGAGGCGGGGCCGCTGGTCGGCATCCGGCACCTCATCCACGACGAGCCCGATCCGGACTGGCTGGCGCGGGAGCCGGTGCGCCGGTCGCTCGCCGTGCTCGCCGACCGCGGTCTGTCGTTCGACGTGATCGGGGTGCTCCCGCGGCACCTGGAGCACGCGGTCGCACTCGCCGACGAGCTGCCGGAGCTGCGGCTCGTCATCGACCATCTCGGAACCCCGCCGGTGGGGTCGGAGCCCGGCGAGTGGGGGAGGCTGATGGGCGAGCTGGGACGGCGTCCGAACGTCGTCGCGAAGCTGTCGGGCCTGACGACCCTCGGCCCATCGGACCGGGCGTCGGCCGACGACCTGCGGCCGTATGTGGAGCACGCCCTCGACGTGTTCGGCCCGTCGCGGCTCCTCTTCGGCGGTGACTGGCCGGTGTCCACCCTCGCCACGCCGTACGCCGAAACCATGGCGACCACTCGCGCGCTGCTCGACCCGCTGACGCCCGCCGAGCGCGACGAGGTACTGTCCGGCACGGCCCGCCGCGCCTACCGCCTCCCCTGACCCGCCGCTGCCCTGTCCGCGGCGGGAGGCCGCCCGGGTGTGTCGGACATCTGCCCGACTGCGTCGGAGATCCGGGCTGACCGAGCCCGAATCGCCGTCCGCACCGCGGTCGGTCGGAGATTTGGGTCCCTTCCACCGACGGAAGCGGGCACGACATCCGGCGCGGCCCGCCTCCCCCCCCTCCACACCGAGGCGGGGGTGGCGTGCGGGGTGGTCAGGTGTCGGCGTCTTCGCGGACCGCCGCCGCCTCGGGGTGGAGGGGGTGGAGGCGGGTGAGTTGGGTGACGTGGTGGGGGCCGAGTTCGGCGAGGGAGCGGACTTGGAGGAGTTTCATGGTGCGGATGAGTTGGTCGGTGAGGATGTGGATGGTGCGGTCGACTCCGGCCCGTCCTCCGGCCATGAGCCCGTACAGGTAGGCACGCCCGATCAGGGTGAATTTCGCACCGAGGGCGTAGGCGGCGATGATGTCGGCGCCGTTCATGATGCCGGTGTCGATGCCGATCTCGGTGTGCTGCCCGACCTCGCGGGCGACCGTGGGGAGCAGGTGGAAGGGGATGGGGGCGCGGTCCAGTTGCCGGCCGCCGTGGTTGGAGAGCACGATCCCATCCACCCCGTGGTCGACAAGAGTGCGAGCATCCTCGAGGGTCTGCACCCCTTTGATGACGAGTTTCCCGGGCCACATCGAGCGGATGATGGCGAGGTCGTCGTAGTTGATCGAGGGATCCATGGCCGCGTTCAGCAGGTCTCCGACCGTGCCGCCGGTGGTGGACAGGGACGCGAACTCCAGCTTCGGGGTGGTCAGGAAGTCATACCACCACCACGGCCGCGGGATCGCGTTCAGGATCGTGCCCAGGGTCAGCTGCGGCGGAATCGAGAACCCGTTCCGCTTATCCCGCAACCGGGCCCCCGCTACGGGCGTGTCCACGGTGAAGAACAGGGTGTCGAACCCGGCCGCGGCAGCCCGTTCCACCAGCCCGTAGCTGATCTCGCGTTGCCGCATCACATACAACTGGAACCAGTTCCGCCCGCCCGGGTTCGCCGCCTGCACATCCTCGATCGAGGTGGTGCCCAGGGTGGAGAGGGTGAACGGGATCCCCGCCGCCCCCGCCGCCGACGCCCCCGCACTCTCCCCCTCGGTCTGCATCAACCTCGTGAACCCGGTCGGTGCGATCCCGAACGGCAGAGCCGACGACCCACCCCAGATCTGACACGACGTGTCCACACTGGACACATCCCGCAGGATCGCGGGATGGAACTCCACATCCTGGAACGCCTGCCGCGCCCTGGCCAACGACAACTCGCCCTCCGCCGCGCCCTCCGTGTAATCGAACGCAGCACGAGGCGTGCGCCGGCGCGCGATCCGCGCCAGATCCTCGATCGTCAACGCCGACTCCAACCGGCGCTTCCTCAGATCCAGCTCCGGCTTCTTGAACCGCATCAACTCCAGCAACTCGGCCGGCCTCGGCACCTGGCGCGTGACCATCGGGCTACCTCCTCGGCCGCAGGGAGTACATCCCGCCGTCGACCGGCAGGATGACACCGTTGCTCGAACCGGACGTCGGCGACGCCAGATAGGCCACCGCTTCGGCGACCTCCTGCGGCTGCACGAGGCGTCCGCTGGGCTGGCGCGCCTCGAGCGCGGCGCGCTCCGCGTCCGGATCGGCGGCGGAGTCGAGCAACCGGCCGACCCACGGGGTGTCGGCGGTCCCTGGAGCGATGGCGTTGACGCGGATGCCGAGCGGCAGGCAGTCGGCGGCGATCGCCAGGGTCATGGCCGAGATGGCGCCCTTCGACGCGGAGTACAGCACGCGCTGCGGCAGGCCGGCCCACGCGGCGATGGAGCTGGTGAGCACGACGGCGGGCGACGGCGATTCTTTCAGGTGCGGCATCGCGTGCCGGATGGTGCGGGCCGAGCCGATCACGTTCACGTTGAGGACGCGCATCCACTCGTCGTCGTCGTTGGCCTCGACGTCGCCCTGCGCGCCGATGCCGGCGTTGGCGATCACGATGTCGAGGCGCCCGGCGGCGTCGACGACCGCGGCGATGGCCTCACGCACGCTGGCGTCGTCGCCGATGTCGCAGCGGACGCCGGTGTGCGGCGCGCTCACCGCATCCGGGTCGAGGTCGAGCGCGAACACGCGCGCTCCCTGTGCGGCCAGCTCGTCGGCGATCGCGCGGCCGAGCCCGGACGCGCCGCCGGTGACGGCGGCCACCAGGCCTTCGAAGTGCGACATCCTTGTCTCCTTGCGTTGAGGGTGGATGGTGGATGCGGTCAGAGCGCCGGCCGCACGGTCGAACGCTGCGCGCCCAGCCCGTCGATCTCGACCTCGACCTCGTCGCCGACGGCCAGGTACGGGAACCGGCCGGAGAGGGCCACCCCCTCCGGGGTGCCGGTGTTGACGAGGTCGCCCGGCTCGAGCACCGTGAACCGGCTGAGCCGGTAGACGATCTCGGCGACGCCGAAGATGAGGTCGCTCGTGGTCGAGTCCTGCCGTGCTTCGCCGTTGACCCGCGAGCGGATGCCGAGACCGCTGCCGTCGCCGACCTCGGCGGCCGGGACGAGCCACGGGCCCAGCGGGTTGAACGTCTCGAAGCTCTTGCCCTTGCTCCACTGGCCGAGCGAGCGCTGCAGTTGGTACTCGCGCTCGGAGACGTCGTTGGCGACCGCGAAGCCGGCGATGTGGTCGAGGGCCTGCTCGGGGGAGTCGAGGTAGCGGGCGCGCGTGCCGATGACGACGGCGAGCTCGACCTCCCAGTCGGTCGTCGTGGATCCCGGGGGGAGCAGGATGTCGTCGTACGGCCCGACGACGGTGTTGGGGTGCTTGTAGAAGACGACGATGTCGGTCGGCGGCTCGGAGCCGGATTCGCGCGCGTGCGCCGCGTAGTTCATCCCGATGCAGATGACCGCCTGCGGCCGGGCGATGGGGGCGCCCACGCGGAGACCGGCCGGGTCGATGCCGGGGAGGTCGCCGGCGGAGGCGGCGGCTTCCGCCCGGGCGAGGCCGTCGGCGGCGAGGAAGGCGCCGTCGATGTCGGCGGTGAGGGGGCGCAGGTCCCACGTGGTGACGCCGTCGGTGACGACGGGGATCTCCGCTCCCGGCTCGCCGAGTCGCATGAATCGCATCGAGGGTCCTTTCGCTCGCCTTCCGGCATCGAGACTATTACTATTTCCTATAGGAATTCAAACTTCGTTCGCAAAGGAGCATCGGGATGCGCGTCGCGCTACATTCCATCATCCGCGACGGCCACGAGGCCGCCTACGACGCCGCGCATGCCGCCATCCCGGACGACCTCGTCGTCTCGTTCCAGCGGGTCGGCATCCACGACTGGCAGATCTGGCGCAGCGGGCGCGACCTGTTCCATGTGGTGGACTGCGACGACTTCGCCGCGGCGATGCGAGCACTCGACGACGATCCGGCCAACCAGCGCTGGCAGGACTCGATCAACCGCCACGTCGATCACTTCGTCACCTCGGGGCCGGACGCCGAGGGGATGGTGCTGCCGCTGGTCTGGACGTTCGCGACCCAGCGCGACGGCGCCTGAGCCGGTCCGCCGTGACGGTCCCGCCGTCACGCTCCCGTCGTCACGCTCCCGTAAGGCCGAGGCGACCGCGCAGGACCGCCAGCGCACCGCGCCGGTCGGCCGTCGCGCCGGCTTCGTGCCCCGCGCCCGGCCACTCTCGCAGCGTGACGGGGGCGGCGTAGGCCTCCGCGGCGGCGCGGGCGGTCTCCGGCGGGCAGATGTCGTCCTCGAGCCCATCGCTGATCCATCCCGGTGCCGTCGCATGCCGGGCGGATGTGACCCCGTCGACGTACGCCAGCGTCCGCGCGACCGCGTCGGAGCGGTCAGGATGCTCCGTCAGGTATGCGCGCAGCTCCAGCCAGGGACCGGTGCGCGCCAGCCGGATGCCCTGCGGCGCGTCCGTCAGGAAGGGGGCCTGCGCCAGCACGGCGGCGAGGGTGGGCTGCAGAGCGCCGACGCCGAGGGCGATGCCGCCGCCCTGGCTGTTCCCGATCGCCGCGACGCGCTCGCCGTCCACCTCGTCGAGCGAGCGGAGGGCGTCCACCGCGCGAGCGGCATCCACGAACACCCCACGGTAATAGGAGCGGTGCGGGTCCTCGATCCCGTCGAGCAGGTGGCCGGTGCTGCCGCCGCTCTGCCCGTGCGTGTTCATCACCAGCTGCGCGAGGCCCGCGACCGGCCAGGTGAGGTCGTCGATCGGGTCGAGTCGTCCGGCGCCGTAGCCGTTGAAGTGCACGACGGCCGGAAGCCGGCCCTCGCGGTGGCGCGGCAGCCGCAGCCAGCCGCTGACCCGCCGGCCGTCCGCCCCGGCGAACGAGATGTCGAACACCTCGACGGCGGCGAGGCCCGTGTCCACCGGCTCCCGGCGGACGGCGAGCGGATGCCGCGCGGCGTCGTCGACGGCGGTCGCCCAGTAGGCGGCGTAGTCGTCGGGGGTGGGAAGGGGGTCCGTGCCGAGGAGGGCGGCGGAGTCGGAGCCGGGCATGCGGCGAGCCTTTCGGAGGGGGGTGGGCCGGGAGCGCTCCCGGCCCACCCGGTGGATCAGCGGACGGAGTAGCGGAGGGCGTCGGCGCGCATCACCGCACCCGACTCCTTGACCGCCATGATGGTGTGCTTCCCGTTGCGGAGCCCCGAGACGCTGAACACCTTCTGCTGGGTGCGGCGGGTGTCGCTGTGCGTGTCGACCTGCTTCACCAGCTTGCCGTCCAGATAGATGTCCACGACGCCCTGGTCGGGGCCTGTCGGCGCGAGCCAGTCGACCCCGGTGCCGCTGAAGGTGTACGACACCGAAGCGCCGGCCGCCGTCGTGGCGTGGACGTCGTTGAGGTAGTCGCCGCGGAAGCCCACGTTGAGCGTCGTGGCCCCGACCGGCAGCGTGGCCAGATACGACTGCTGCAGCGTGACTTTCGAACCCGACACCGTGTAGTCGGAGCCCTTCTTCAGCGCCGTCCCGTTCACGGTGATCCCGGTGAACTCGTCCGGGTCGCGCAGCACGGAGAAGGTCGCCGCCGCCGGCGCCTTCGTGTCGAACGACACGCTGGACGGGTCGATCAGGTTCGGCTGGATGACGTCGAGCCGATCGAGCAGCATGAACTGGCCCGACTTCATGACCACGCGAAGGGTGTGCTGTCCGTCGGTGAGGTCGTTCGTCGTGAACACCGTCTGCTGCGGCGTGTGGGAGGCGCTCGGGATGTTGGCGCTGACCGTCTTCACGAACTGTCCGTCGATGTACACGTCCGCTTCGCCCTCCGAGGAGTCGAGCTCGGTGAGGTACGAGATCCCGGTGCCGGTGAACGTGTACGAGAACGAGTCGCTTCCGGGATGCTCCGCATAGTGCACATCGTCCTGGTAGTCGCCGAAGTTCCGGCCGTTGCTGTACCCCCACTGGCCGGAGTACGCGATGCCCGGGTCGGTGTCGTTGATGCTCGTGGTGCGGGTCGGCCCGGTGGACGTCGGCGGCGCCGGCGTGCCGGTGTCGGTGACGTTGACGGTCAGCGGCTGGGAGGTCGCGGCGACCTCGGCTCCGCCGTTGCGCGTCCAGGTACCGCCGTACGAGAAGCCCTGGGCGTCGTCGTTGACCGTGACCGTCGCGCCCTTGTCCGGCGTGACCTTGAGCAGCCGGACACCGTGGATCGGCACATCGGACGCCGTGAACGAGCCGTCCGCGCGGCCCACGTTCTTGCGGGCCCACAGGTCGCGGACGGTCGCCGACCCGGTCAGCCCGATGTCGGACCACTTCGCGGTGATGTCGGACTCCGCCCGGCCCAGGTTGAACAGCGCGACCGTGTAGCTGCCGTCCTTGTTCAACGCGTACCAGACCTGCTGCTTGGTCGTCGTCGAGACCGGACGTGCGGGGACGCCCGCCTGGTCGACGCCGACGACCTCGGGGTTGGTGAGCAGATCGACGCCCAGCTTGTCGAGCTTCGTGAGGTCGTTGCCGGTGTACATCGGCGCGGCCGAGACCGCCCACAGCGTGGTGGCGGTGCGGCGCTCGTCCGGCGTCAGGCCGTCCATCTTCCCGTTTCCGACGTCGAGCGAGTCGAAGTCGTTCCAGCCGCCCGGGCCGGCGTGACGCCACCAGTCCGCTGCACGGGGGAAGAGCCGGGCGATGTTGTCCCACTGGGTGAGCGCTTCGTTGCCGCAGTAGCACTCGACGTCCCACTCGACGCGCCAGCCGTTCGCGTACTTCTTCCAGTAGTCGGCCTGATTGATGTCGAGCGCCCAGGAGAGCTCGAACCAGATCTTGTGCTTCTTGAGGGCCTTCGACCAGGCGGCGACGTCATCGCGCGCATCCACCGAGCCGTCGGTGATGCCGGAGCCGGGGGTGACGCTGTCGAACTTGACGAAGTTCACGCCCCAGGCGGCGAGCTGGTCCGCGATCGAGTCGATGTACTTCTGCGAGCACGGGTTCGAGAAGTCGATGGCGTAGCCGATCTTCCAGTAGTCCGCCTGCGTCAACGGCTGCTTCGCGATGTCGTGCGTGGTGCATCCGGGAGCGCCGGCGATCGGGTACGCCTTGTTGTAGACGTCGGGTCCGATGCCGGGGATCAGGTAGACGCCGAACTTCTGGTCGTTGGCGTGCACATGGTCGATGACCTTCTTCAGCCCCTGCGGATAGAGCGTCGCGCTCGGCGTCGGACGGCCGTTGGCGTCGACACCGTCGCTCCACCCGGCGTCGACGTTGATGTAGTCGTAGCCGGCCTTCTGCAGCTTGGCGTGCATGGCGTCGGACTGGGCGATGAGCTGGTCGGCGGTGATCCACTTCCCGTTGCCGGAGTAGACCTGCATGCTGTAGCTGCTCCAGCCCATGTAGGGCGTGACGGCCCACGGGTCCGGGGTGGCGGTCGCGGGCGGGATGGGCGTCGGCACCGCGGCCGTCGCCGACTTCGGCGCGCTCGTCGGTGTCGCGGTGGGTGCCGCGGTCGGCTTCGGCGTCTCCGTCGCACTCGGGGTCGCGGTGGGCGTCGGCGTCCCCGTCGGGGTCGCGGACGGTGCGGGCGTCGCTGTCGCTGTCGCTGTCGGTTGGGGGGTCGGCGTCGCGCCGGCGGGGACGGCGGCCGCGGCCACGATCCCCAGCGCCGCGACGGTCACGACCAGAGCCCGCAGGCTCCGTCGTGCACGCGTCTTGCGGGTCATGCGTTCTTCCTCTCTGAAGAGCCCCGGGCGCATCGGTGCGCGAGGGGTGTTCGGTGCGGTGGGCCGTCGGGGGCTCCGACCGGCGTCCGGCGGCTCAGGCCAGCCGGACGAGGTCGAAGAGCATCGCCTGGTGCGGGTTGAGGGTGGGCAGGGGGACACCGGCGACGCCGAGCACCGAGCCGGGGAGGGCGATGCCGCCCGGCTCGAGGGCGGCGGTGATCCAGGACGGGTCGGCGCTCTGGTGCCGGCTGGCCGGACCGAACTCGTCGCGGATGCGGACGGTGTACCGGGCGTCGGCGTCGAGGCCGGGGAATCGGACCCGGCCGGACTGGCCGGGTGCCGAGGTCACCAGCCGCGCCCAGGTGTAGACCGCTCGCGATCCGTCCTGGGCGACGATGCCGGTGAATGCGGTCGCGTCGTCCGCGAGGTCGGCATTGACGATCCGGCCGGAGTGGATCAGCCCGCGCAGCTCGCGGTAGACCTCCGCCCAGCGCGCGATCCGCTCCAGCTCCTCGTCGTCCGCCTCCTGCAGGTCCCACTCGATGCCGGCGTGGGCGGTGAGGGCGACGATCAGCCGGAACGACAGGTCGGTCCGGCGGGAGGTGGTGTGCGACCGCTCGGCGCCGAGGTGCGAGCCGATGAGCTCCGGCGGGAGGAGCATGCGCGTCCAGCGCTCGATCTGCAGGCGCTCGACGGGGTCGTTGCAGTCGGAGGCCCAGACGCGATCGGTCCGCTCCAGGATGCCGAGGTCGACCCGGCCGCCGCCGCCCGAGCAGGTCTCGATCTCGAGGTGCGGGTGGCGGGCCCGGAGGGTGTCGAGCATCCGGTAGAGCGCGAGCGTCTGCTCGTGGACGGCCGGCCGGTCCACGCCGATGGAACCGCTGACGGCCTCGGACAGATCGCGGTTGTGGTCCCACTTGATGTAGTCGACGGCGTACTCCTCGATGATCGCGCTGATCTGCTCGAGTACATGCGAGTACGCGTCGGGGCGGGTGAGGTCGAGGACGTACTGCGCGCGGGAGGTCGCTCCGAGTTCCTGGCGCGGGCCGAGCACCCAATCGGGATGCTCCCGGGCGAGGTCGGAGTCGAGGTTCACCATCTCGGGCTCGAACCAGATCCCGAACTGCATCCCGTGCGACCGGACGAGGTCGACGAGCGGGGTGAGGCCGTCGGGCCACACGGTGCGGTCGACGAACCAGTCGCCGAGCCCGGCGTTGGCGTCGCGGCGTCCGTGGAACCAGCCGTCGTCGAGGACGACACGCTCGACCCCGACCCGGGCCGCGCGCTCCACCAGGGCGCTCAGGCGGGGGAGGTCGTGGTCGAAGTAGACGGCCTCCCACGAGTTCAGCGTGAGGGGACGCGGAGACCGCGGGTGCGACGGGCGCGCACGGAGCCGACGGTGAAGGCGGTCGGCGAGGCCGTCGAGCCCGCTCGCCGACCAGACGAACAGGGCGGTGGGGGCGGTGTAGCTGTCGCCGTCGGCGAGCACGATCTCGCCGGGCCGCAGCCCTTCTCCGACGCCGAGCACCGACGAGAACGCCCCGGCGCCCTCGGTCAGCCGCTCGACCACGTATTCGCCGTCGCCGCTCCACGCGAGATGCGCGGCCCACGCCTCACCGCGCCCGAACCCGAGGTCTTCCGTGCCGGCGACGACCAGGTAGGGGGCATCGTGGCCCGGCTTGCCCCGGCGCGCGCGGCGCACATGGCTGCCGAAGAACAGGGGACCGCGCTGCGGGGCGCGCTCACGGCACCACTTCCCGGTGAAGTCGAGGATGTCCACCGCCCGCTCCGGGATGGGCAGCATCACGCGGAGCGCGTCGAGCGTGTAGGGGATGCCCGCGTCGCCGAGGGCCGCCTCCCGGACGAGGGTCGTGTCCACCGAGAGCACGCCGAAGCGGTCGAGTGTCAGCGTCATCGTCGTCCGCAGCGCGGTGATCTCATCCACCAGCTCGATCTCGATCGTCCCGCCCTGGTCGCCCTCCGTCCGGTACCGGACGGACTCCGTGCGGGGGCGCGGGGTGGTGGCGGTTCCGGAGGCGTGACCCTCCTGCGCGGGCGTCCCCGCCCACCCTTCGAACTCGGTCGGCGCCAGGCTGAAGGTGCGCGGGACATCGGGCGAGTTGTTGAGCAGGGCCGGTCCGCTGGTCGTCCGCAGAGCCTCGGCGGACGCGTCGTCGATCGGGCCGAGATCCCCGCCCCAATGCAGCACGCGCGGCACTCGACCCGCCGTATCGATGACGAGTGATGTGCCTGCGGCTCGCAGGCTCAGAACGGCGCCGTAGCCGTCGAGCATGAAGGGCTCCTAGAAGAGATCCGGTTACTTGACAGTGTCAATTAACCATGCATAGTGTGTCGAGTGCAACCCCGAGAAGGAAGACCGATGACGATCTCCACCGAGACCCTCCAACTTGCCTGGAACCAGCCGGCTGACCAGTGGGAGGAGGCCATCCCGATCGGCGACGGCCTCCTCGGCGCGATGGTCTTCGGCGGCTCCGTCGGCCGCTACCAGGTCAACGACGCGACCGTGTGGTCCGGCACTCCCGAGACGGCGGCGGAGGAACTGCGTCGCGTGCTCGCGGGGGGCGCTGGGCCGGAGCGCCTCGACGAGGTGCGCGCGGCGCTCGCCGCCGGAGACCTCGATCGCGCGGAGGAGCTGCTGCTCACCTTCGAGGGGCGCTACAGCCAGGAGTTCCTCCCCTTCGTGGACCTCGCGGTCGAACTCCCGGGCGCGACCCCGGTCGACGGGGAGCCCGCGCGCGTCCTGGATCTCGACCGCCGCCTCGTCGAGGAGGCGCTGCAGGTCGGGGGAGCACGCGTCGAGCGGGTGTCGCGCGTGGCCGCCCGCACCCTCCTCGTCTCGATCACCGCCACCGAGCCGCTCTCCGAGGTGCGCCTCTCTCTCCGGACGCCGCTCCGCGAGCTCGCGCGCACGGCGGAGGGCGGCATGCTGACGCTCGACCTCGCCGTGCCGATCGACGGAGCGCCCCTGCACGAACAGTCGGTCGTCCCGCCGCTGACCTACGCGGAGCAAGACGACGCCGACTACGACGGCTTCGCCGCCGCGGTCCTCGCGGTGCGGAGCGACGGCACGATCGAGTCCGCCGATGGCGGCCTCGTCGTGCGTCAGGCCCGTCGGCTGTCGATCGCCCTCTCGTCGTCGACCCGCGCTGAGTCGTGGTGGGCCGGCGCGGACGACGAGTGGCGGACCGTCTCCCGTGAGACGATCCGGGACCGCGCCGGTGCCCGAGCCCTCGGCGCCATCGCCGAAGACGCGGGCGGGCAGGACGACGCACCGCGTCGCCCTGCCCCGGCGCGGTTCGCGATCGGCGGCCGGCGCGCGGGCCGCTGGGATGTCGCGGCCGACATCCTGCGGGGGAGCGACGACGGGCTGCGGGCGACCGTCGCGGCCGAGTACGGGCGCTATCTGCTCACCTCGTCCTCGCGACCCGGCGGTCCTGCGGCGAACCTCCAGGGGATCTGGAACGGCGAGCTGCGCCCCGCATGGTCGTCGAACTACACCATCAACATCAACACCGAGATGAACTACTGGGCGGCCGGCCCGCTCGGCGTGATCGACGACGCCGAGCCCCTGATCGCGCTCGTCGAGCGTCTGGCCGCGAACGGCCGTGACGTCGCGCGCGACCTCTACGGCTGCCGCGGCTGGGTCGCCCACCACAACAGCGACCTCTGGGGCTGGGCGCTCCCCGTCGGCATGGGTCACGGAGCGCCGAGCTGGGCGATCTGGATGATGGGCGGCGTCTGGCTCACCCACTCGCTCTGGGATCACTACGAGTTCAGCGCGGACGACGCGCTCCTGCGCGACCGGATCTGGCCGCTGCTGGTCGGTGCGGCGGAGTTCTGCCTCGACTGGCTGCAGGTCGGGCCGGACGGCCGCGCCTTCCTCGCCCCGTCGACGTCGCCCGAGAACTCCTACCGGGACGCCGACGGGAACCCGCGCGCCCTCGGACTCACGGCGACGATGGACCTCGAGTTCATCCGCTCCCTCTTCCAGCGCTGCCTGCACGCGCTCGACGTCCTCGGCGACGACGCGTCTCTCCGACGGGAGCTGGAGGCGGCGCTCGCCGTCATCCCGGAGCCGCCGATCGGTCGCGACGGCCGGCTGGGGGAATGGTCGGAAGAGGTGGCCGAGCACGAGCCAGGGCACCGGCACATGTCCCCGATGGTGGGCCTCTACCCGCTCGACCTCATCACGCCGGACGGCACTCCCCAGCTCGCGGACGCGGCCCGCCGGTTCCTCGACGAGAGGGGACCGGGTGCGATGGGGTGGTCGTGGGCGTGGAAGATCGCCCTCCGCGCGCGACTCGGAGACGGCGACGCCGCCCACGAACTGCTGCAGCAGGCCCTGACGCCGTACGACGGCGACGCCCGCAGGCACGGCCCGGTCGACGGGTCGGAGTGGGGCGGGCTCCTCCCCAACCTGTTCAGCACGCATCCACCGTTCCAGATCGACGGCAACCTGGGGTTCCCGGCGGGCATCGCCGAGCTGCTGCTGCAGAGCCACGGGGGAGTCATCCACCTGCTCCCCGCGCTGCCCTCGGCGTGGCCCGACGGGCGGGCCGACGGACTCGGGGCCCGCGGTGCGCTCAGCGTCGACCTGGAGTGGGCGGGAGGACGGCTGACGACGGCCGTCATCCGCAACCCCCACCGGGAGCCGCGCAGCGTCCGTATCCGCTACGACGGGACCGACTCGATCGTGCGCCTGGAGGCCGGAGGCGAGCACGTCCTCCACGGGGAGTCCCTGCTCCCCGTCCCCACTCCGTATGGTTGAAGCACCCCCGACCGGAGAGAGCCCCGCATGAACGACGAGCTACGGACGCGCACAGCGCTGCTCGGGTCATCATCCGAGGCGGCGACGCGGGTCTTCACCACCATCCTCACCCGCAGCCCGATCAGCCGCATCGACGTCGCCCGGCTCACCGGGCTGTCGCAGGCCGCGGTGACCAAGGCCGTGACGCCGCTGGTCGCCGCCGGCCTCGTCGACGACTCGCTCGGCGTCACGCCGACGGGTCTGCCCGGCCGTCCCGCGAACCCGGTCGCCGTGGTCCCGGACGCCGTGATCGCGCTCGGGATCAAGGTCAACGTCGACGAGCTGATCGGCGTGGCGACCGATCTGACCACGCGCATCATCGCCTCCGATCGCGTGCCGCTGGCCTCCCACGACCCGGTCGCGGTGGTGGACGCCATCGTCGGCATGTGCGCGCGCCTGCAGGAACCGCTCGGCGACCTCCGGTCGAGCGTCGCCTGCATCGGCGTCTCGGTCTCGGGCGACGTGGACACGGCCACCGGCGTCGTCCGCGACTCGGCCATCATGGGCTGGCACGGGGTGGAGCTCGCCGCCGCGCTGCGCGAGCACCTCGATGCCGCGATCGTGGTGGACAACGACGTGCGTGCGCTGACCATCGGCGAGCACTGGTTCGGCGTCGGGCTCGGCACGAGCTCGTTCGGCATCGTCACGATCGGCCGCGGCATCGGAAGCGGACTCCACCTGAACGGAGAGGTCGTCGAGGGCGCCTACGGCGTCGCAGGCGAGATCGGGCACCTGCCGCTGACGTCACCCGACCGCATCTGCGCGTGCGGGCGGCGCGGCTGCGTCGAGGCGGTCGCCGCGACCAGCGCGATCGTCGCTGCGGTCTCCGCCGCCCACGGCCGGCCCGTCGCGGTGGAGGAGGCCGTCGCGCTGGCGCACGCGGGCGATCCGGCGGCCGTCGAGGCCTTCGGCGAGGCCGGCGCCGTCATCGGCCTCGCGATCGCCAGTCTGGTCAACATGGTCGGGCCGGAGCTCGTCATCATCGGCGGAGAGGGCGTCGTCGAGTTCGGCCTCTTCGAGGAGCGCCTGCGCGCCTCCTACGCCGAGCATGTGTTCGGGTCGGCCGGCGACTGCCGCATCGTCGTGCGACCGCACACGTTCGAGGACTGGGCGCGCGGTGCGGCCGCCTCGGCCATCCGCTCGCTCGTCCTGTGACGGGCCTCAGTCCCCGGCCGGCTGTGGGGAGACGGTGATGGACTCGCGGAGCGCGGCGACCCCGGCGCCGCGGGCCCAGTCCGTGAACGTGTGGCGGCGGACGACCAGGCGGCAGTTGGCCGCGGCGCCGAACGCGTGCGCCAGGAACTCCTCGCGGAACCGGCGCTCGTAGAGGTCGTAGTCCATGACGCCCTCGCCCGCGATCACCACCACCTCGGGTCCGAAGAGGTTCACGGTGGCGGCAACCGCGGCGCCGATGGCCGTTCCGGCCCGCTCGAAGGCGTCGACGGCCGCCGGGTCGCCCTCGTGCGCGAGGCGGATGACGTCCGTCAGGGTGAGATCCGGTTCGCCGCGCTCCAGGCTCACGGCGTCGCGGATGGCCCTGGACGAGGCGACGGCCTCGACGCATCCACGCCGCCCGCACACGCACAGGGCGTCCGATGAGGCGAGCGGGAGGTGCCCGATCTCGCCGGCGACGCCATGAGCGCCGACGACCACGTCGTCGTTCACGTAGATGCCGCATCCGATGCCGGCGCCGATCGTGATGATGGCGAACGACTCCGCGTCCCTGCCCGCTCCGAACCACTGCTCGGACTTCGCGAGCGCCCTCACGTCGTTCTCCACGGTGATGGGCAGCGGGACCTCCTCCGCGAGCCTGCTGCCGAGAGGGAAGTGACTCCAGCCCAGCAGGGGGGAGTCCCGGACGAGTCCTGTCGTGCTGTCGATGTCGCCCGAGACCGAGACCCCCACGCCGGTGAGGTTCGCCGCTGCGTCGCCCAGCTGGGCGATGAGGGATGTCACCGAGGTCACGATCGCGGCGACCGTGCTCTCCGGGTCGTGGCTCTTGAGCCTCCGGCGGGTGGAGCCGAGCACCTCGTTGCCGAGGCTCACGGTCACGGCGAAGATCTCGTCGGCGTTCACCTTGACCCCGATCGCGATCATCGACCGCGGAACGACGCTGAGCGGGCGGACGGGACGGCCGGGGAAGGAGTGCTCGGCGTGCTCGCCGACGGTCACGTAGCCGCTCTCGATCAGAGGATTGACGGTCTTGGTCACCTTCGCCTGCGACAGCCCGGTGAGACGGCCGATGTCGAGACGGCTGACCGGTCCGTGCGTGATGATGCGCGTGAAGATCTCGGCCGACCGGGGAGTCCCCAGCTCCGGCCGCCGACGGGTGCCCACATCGTCGAGTGGCATGTCGAGAGAGTATCCCATCCCGCCGCTTTCTTTCTGTCGTGTTCGAATGCGTGACGCCCGCAGACGACGTGAATCCCCGCAGATCGCGGGCTCGCATCACGGCGTGCGCCTGACCTCAGGATAGATTATTGACAACGGCAAGGAAATAGGTTTTGCTGGATCCAGTCCGGGGCGGACCGAGCGTCCGCCCGGCTCGATCTGTTCAGGAGTCTTCGATGACGAAGCGGCAACAACACCGTGGGAACGCGGCGGTGCGCGGATGACCAGCGCCCCGCCCGTGACCACCACCCCGACACGGCGCCCGGCTCGGACCACCCCGCAGCCGCCCGCCCGAGTGACGACCCGTCGCAGGACCGTCGGTCAGCGCTGGCGGATCGCACTGCGGCGGCACTGGCAGCTCTACCTGCTGACGCTGGCGCCCCTCGCGTACTTCGCGATCTTCAAGTACGTGCCGATCTCCAACGCGATCATCGCGTTCAAGGACTACAGCCCGGTCCTCGGGGTGTGGGGGAGTCCGTGGAACGGCTTCGCGAACTTCCAGGCGATGCTGCAGAACCCGCAGTTCCCCACCCTCGTCTCGAACACCCTGATCCTCTCCGGATACGCGGTGCTGGCGAGCTTCCCCATCCCGATCATCCTCGCCCTCGCCCTCAACGAGGTGCGTCACCGGTGGTTCCAGAAGACCGTCCAGATGGTCACCTACGCCCCGTACTTCATCTCGACAGTGGTCGTGGTCTCGATGCTCATCCTGATCATGGCCCCGCGCCTGGGCGTCATCAGTCAGGTCTTCGGGTTCTTCGGAGTCCCGTCGCCCGACCTGCTGGGCAATCCCGACTACTTCCGCAACATCTACGTCTGGTCGGATGTGTGGCAGACGGCCGGCTACTCCGCCGTGATCTACATGGCGGCGCTCTCCGGCATCGACCCGTCGCTCTACGAGGCGGCGCGGATGGACGGCGCCTCGCGCCTCCGGAAGATCTGGCACGTCGACATCCCCGGCATCATGCCGACGGCGATGATCGTGCTCATCCTGAGCGTCGGCAACATCATGGCGATCGGCTTCGAGAAGGTCTACCTGCTGCAGAACCCGCTGAACCTCGGGCAGTCGGAGATCATCGCGACCTACGTCTACAAACTGGGCATCCTCAACGCCGACTTCGGGACGGCGACCGCCGTCGGCCTCTTCAATTCCGTCGTGAACCTCGTGCTCCTCCTGGTCGTCAACTGGGTGGCACGTCGAGTGAGTGGGAGCGGACTGTGGTGACCATCGATCTTCCGGCCGAGCGGGCGCGACAGAAGGCGCGCGCGACGCGCATCAAGAAGCCCCGCCGCATCAAGGAGTCCCCCGGGGACCGCGCGCTCCTCGTCGTCATCTACCTCGGCCTCACGCTGGCGGTCCTCGTCGTCCTCCTGCCCCTCCTGTTCATCCTCGCCAGCTCGTTCTCCTCGCCGCACGCGGTGACGGCGGGCCAGGTCTTCCTGTGGCCCGTGGACTTCACGCTCAAGGGCTACCAGACGGTCCTGGCGGACCCGCAGGTGCTGATGGGCTACGCGAACTCGCTGTTCTACATGGTGGCGGGCACCCTGATCAGCACCACGCTCACGGTCTGCATCGCGTGGCCCCTGTCGCGCCCGTCGTTCATGGGCCGCAACGTGATCATGTCGCTGCTGCTGTTCACCATGCTGTTCAGCGGCGGACTGATCCCGACCTACATGGTCGTGCAGAACCTCGGCCTCCTCGACACCCGCTGGGCGCTCCTGCTGCCGCAGGCGGTCGCCGTGTGGCAGGTCATCATCGCGCGCACGTTCTTCCGGTCGGCGATCCCCGAAGAGCTGGTCGAGGCCGCGTCCCTCGACGGCGCGAGCGACTTCCGATTCCTGTGGACCGTCGTGCTGCCGCTCTCGAAGCCGCTGATCGCCGTCATCGCGCTCATGTACGCGATCGGCCAGTGGAACGGCTACTTCGACGCGCTCCTCTATCTGAAGAGCTCCGACCTGTTCCCGCTCCAGCTGGTGCTGCGCAACATCCTCGTCCTCAACGCGACCAACGGAGGCGTGAGCGACCTGGCGGCTCAAGCGCAGAACCAGGAGCTGGTCAACCTCCTCAAGTACGCGCTCATCGTGATCACCAGCGTCCCTGTGCTGATCATCTATCCGTTCGTCGCCCGCTACTTCAACAAAGGCGTGCTCATCGGCTCCGTCAAAGGCTGACCCGGGCGAGCATCTCCCACCACACACAGCACCATCCACATCCCTGACACCCGAAGTTCCAAAGGAGGAACGCACCATGTTCTCGAAGACTGATCGACGACCCCGACGGGTCCGGTCGCGGGCTCTCATCGCGGCGGTGGGCGGCACAGCCGCACTGCTCGCCCTCTCCGCCTGCACCCCCGCGAGCGGGTCGAGCGCCGACGACAAGATCGGCGGGACCGCCCGCCTGAGCGTGTTCGCCCAGCAGGGCACCGGGCAGGATCTGGCCACCAACGCCTTCACCAAGGAGGTGGAGAAGAAGTTCAACATCAAGTTCACCTGGCAGACGACGACGCAGGACTCGTCGGTGGCGCCGGAGAAGCGGCAGATCCTGATGGCGAGCGGCGACTACCCCGACGCGTTCCTCCTCATCCCGTGGGTGGACCAGTTCAACCAGGTGGACATCGAGAAGCTGGCGAAGCAGGGGGTCGCGCTTCCGCTCAACGACCTCATCAAGCAGTACGCCCCCGACATCCAGAAGGCGCTCGACAGCAACCCCGACTACAAGGCGATGGCCACATCGCCCGACGGCAAGATCTACGGCCTGCCGCAGCTGGCCGAGACGCTGCACATCCAGTACCCGTCGAAGCTCTGGATCAACACGGACTGGCTGAAGAAGCTCAACCTCCAGATGCCGAAGACCACCGACGAGATGACGAAGGTGCTCGAGGCGTTCAAGAACGACGACCCGAACGGCAACGGCCAGAAGGACGAGATCCCGCTGAGCGGCGACTCGCACGACACTCTGATCCCGTTCTTCATGAACGCGTTCATCTACGACCCGCAGAACCCCGACAAGGGCATCCAGTCGACCACGGTCCTCAACAAGGGCAAGGTCGACATCCAGGCGAACAAGGACGGCTGGCGCGAGGGCCTGAAGTACATCAAGTCGCTGTGGGACGCCGGCCTCATCGACAAGGGCGCGTTCACGCAGAACCCCGCGGCGCTCGCCCAGGAGGGCAACAACGAGGGACCGGTCCTGCTCGGGAGCGCGAGCGGGCTCCACCCGTACATCTTCGTCAGCCCCGGCGCGAAGGACGGCCGCGACAAGCAGTACGACGCCGTCCCGCCGCTGACCGGTCCCGACGGAGCGGACTACGCCACCTACGCCTTCGGCAGCACGCCGGGCGCGACGTTCATGCTCACCAACAAGGCGTCGAAGAACGACCAGGTCGCCGCGATCAAGCTGGTGAACTACCTCTTCACCGAGAAGGGCCAGCTCGACGGCAACTTCGGCCCGGAGGGCAAGGGCTGGGGCCCGGCGCCCGCAGGGTCCGAGGCGCTCAACCCGGACGTGAAGGCGAAGTTCGTCAACCTCCAGCTCTCGCAGGATGAGGCGAACGCCGTCCAGTGGGGCGCGCTGTCCACCTACAACCAGAACAGCGCCTTCCGCGAGTCGCAGGCCGTTCCGACGGACATCTACGACACGTCCGGTTACGAGCGCCGCCTGTTCGAAGCCACCCAGCTCTACCAGGGCCACGAGGACAAGAGCCAGATCTACCCGACCTGGAAGGTCTGGCCCGACCCCGCGAAGGCGACGCAGGTGGCCACGCAGCAGACGAACATCGACAACTACGTCACGCAGAACGCGCTGGCCTTCATCACGGGTTCCAAGAGCCTCGACAGCGACTGGGACTCCTACGTGAAGGGCTTCGACGGGCTCGGACTGAAGGACTACCTGAGCACGCTGCAGACGGCGTACGACAAGTCCAAGAAGTAGCGCGCGACGGACTGCGGCGGACGCTGGCGGGGACATCCCCGCCGGCGTCCGTCACACGCCGAGAAGGCGTTCCGTGTCGTCCCACAGCCGCCGCTGCCACTCCGGGTCGGCGCCCGGGTGCGCCGGCGTCAGCGGCCTCGCGTCCCGCACCGAGTAGTACCCGCCGGTCCTGCCTGCGAACGCGGGATCGGTGGCCAGCCGGACGATCAGCCCGGCGCCGCGAGAGGGGTCGCCGATGCGGAGCCTTCGCAGTATCCGCTCGAGCGCTGCGGCGAAGCGGAGCTCGCGGCCCAGGCCGGTGACGTTGAATCCCGGGTCCAGGCAGTTCGCCGTCACGCCCGTGTCCTCGATCCGCCGCGCGAGCTCCAGGGTGAACATGATGTCGAGCAGCTTGCTCGCGCCGTAGACGCGGGACGAACCGCGTGCCGTGAACGGCCTGGTGTCGGTCAGATCGTCCGGCAGGGCGAGCGTGCCGTGCCGGCGGGAGGCCTCGGAGGCGACGTTCACGATCCGCGCTCCCGGCGTCCGGGTGAGCGCGGGGAGGAGTTCGCGCGTGAGCAGCCAGGGCGCGAGGTAGTTCACGGCGACCATCTCGGGGAAGCCGTCCGCCGTCACCCGCTGTTCGAAGGCATGGAGCCCTGCGTTGTTCACGAGCACGTCGATGCGGTCGTAGGCGGCGGCGATCTCCTGTCCCACCCGGCGGACGTCGTCCATGCGCGTGAGTTCGGCGGAGAACACACGCACCTCCGCTCCCGGGCGGGCGGCGACGATCGCGGCGCGCGTGGCGTCGGCGCGGTGCGCATCCCTCGCCGTGATCGCCAGGCGCGCGCCCTGGCGGGCCAGTTCGATGGCGGCGAGCCGCCCGAGCCCGCTGGTGGCGCCGGTGATGACGATGGTCGGTGGATGTGCGGACGAGCCGGATAAAGTGGGCATTTCCACACCATAAGGAATTGATGGGGAAATGTCCACTAACTCATGGGCGGACGCGGACCGCCGGGCAGCCGAACTCGCCCTCGGCGTCGAGCTGAACGCCCTGCTCAGCGCATCCCGTGCCCTCACCGAGCGCAGCGCCGCCGTCTTCCACCCCGGCGTCCAGCCGGCCGCCTTCCACGTGGCCCGCTGGCTGTACGCCTACGGACCGGCGAACCCCAGCGCCGTGGCCGACGCCGTCGCGATGGACCGCAGCTCCACCAGTGCCCTCATCCGCCAGCTGAAGGCCGCCGGCCTGGTCGAGAGCACCCCCGACCCGACCGACGGCCGGGCCGTGCGGGTATCGCTGACGCCCGCCGGCGCCGAGCGGGTGCGCGAGGCGCTCGACCTCCGCGGAACCGCCTTCTTCGAGCGCACCGCCGACTGGTCCGTGGCCGACCTCCGCACCCTCGCGCGGCTGCTGCACGACTTCACCGCGCCCGGCGGCGGGGGCACGGTGCACCCGCCCGAGGAATAGCCCGCACCGTGCAGCGGTTTCGCCCATCGTGACGATCACCGGGATGCGCGCCCCCGCCACACTGGACGAGTTGCTCTCCACGCTCGAGTGGCAGGTGGATGCGTCGCGCCGCGAGGTCGTCCGGCCCGGCGCGCGGATCGCGCTGCCCGGACCGGCCTTCGTCTACATGGTCGCGGGATCGGTGCGGGTGCGCTCGACCGGACCGCAATCGACATCGTTCGCCTACGACGCGGGCGACGTGGTCTTCCACACCGGTCGGCACGACGCCGAGCTGACGTCCGTCGACGCCGGCGAGATCGTCGTCACGGAGCTCCGGCCGACGGCCGGCTTCCACGCGCTCGACCTGCTTCCGGATCTGCTGGGGGTCCAGCGGCTCGCGGACCTCGACCCCGGCGTCGCGCTGCTCGCGTCCCGCATGGGCTGCGGCACGGGGGTCCGGCGCGCGGGCGACCGGGTGATCTGCGGGCGGATCGCGACCACCATCGTGGCCGTGGCCATCCGCGCCTGGGCGGAGGGCGACTGCGCTCCGGAGAACTGGCCCGTCGGCGTCGACGACCCGTTCCTCGGCCGCGTGCTCGACGCCATGCACGCGAACCCGGGCCACCCGTGGACGCTGCGCGACCTGGCCGCGGTCGGTGCGATGTCGCGGACCACGTTCGCCGAGCGGTTCCGCGAGCAGATCGGTCAGTCGCCGGCGAGCTACCTCGCGCAGGTGCGGATGGATGCGGCGATGACCTACCTCGCCCAGGACGGCCTCACCGTGAGCGAGACCGCCCGCCTCCTCGGCTACGAGTCGGATGCCGGCTTCAGCCGCGCATTCCGCCGTCACACCGGGGCGGTCCCGTCCGTCTGGCGGCAGCGCGCGAGCTGAGCGCCGGCGCTGGCGACGCGTCGGCCGGGCGCGCTAGGGTCTCCCCATGCCGCCAGCGCGCTCCCGGGCCATCGTCCTGCTCCTCGGCGCCGGTGTGCTGGCGATCATCGTCGGCGAGGGCTGGTACCTCACCGCGAAGGCCGCCGTCGCGCACGCCGCCCAGAGCGCCATCGTCGTGCGCACCCTGCCGGTGCACACCTACACGCAGTACACCCAGCGCGGTCCCGTGGTCGACACGTCGGGCCTGTGGACGGGCCTGGCGATCGCCGGTGTCGGCATCGCCGTGCTGCTCGCGGCCGCGGTCGTCGCGGTCACGCGCCGCGTGACGGCAGGGGCCTCGTCCCGCGCTCTCAGCGGGTGACAGCGCTGCGCCGCCCGGCGCTGCCGAACAGCACGACGCCGACCGCGACGACGGCAACGGCGACGACGTAGGTGAACCGCACATCCGCCGTGTCCACCAGCACGCCGCCGATGCCCGCGCCGAGCGTGATCGCCAGCTGGAATCCGGCGACGACGAGGCCGCCCGCCGCTTCCAGGCGGTCCGGGATGTAGCGGCCGGCCCAGGTGTTGATGACCGCGGGCCACGCGCCGAAGCCGAATCCCCAGACGACGACGGCCGCCGCGACGACGATGACGGACCCTTGCCCGACGATCGCGAGCAGGATGGCGCCGGCGATCAGCGACGGCTGCAGGTAGCGCAGCAGGGCCAGGTGCCGGTCGGCCAGGGCGCCGACGACGACGTTGCCGATGACGCCCCCGACGCCGAAGGCCACCAGCAGGGCGGCCGCGAACGCGGTGTCCAGTCCCGGCACCTGGTCGAGGGCGAGCCGGATGAACGTGTACGCCATGAAGTGCCCGAGGACGATCAGGATGTGACCGGCCAGCCCCTGGCGGACTCCCGGCCGCCGCAGGGTGTCGCCGAGGATGCGCAGGCTCGACGCCTCGGCCGGTGCGACCGGGGGCAGGGCCAGGCGCAGTGCGACGGCGACGAGGGCGGTGAGCACCGCGGCCCCGACGAAGACGCCCCGCCAGTCCACGAGGGCCGTCAGGTACACGCCGACCGGCACGCCCGCGACGACGGCGAGCGTCATGCCCGCGCTGACGGTGGTCAGGGCGCGCCCGAGCCGGTCGGGCGTCGCAAGGGAGGCGGCCACCGTCAGCGACATCGACCAGAAGCCGCTGATCGCCACGCCGATGAGGAGTCGCGCGATCAGCAGGACCCATAGTGAGGGGGCCAGCGCGACCGCCAGGTTGGAGACGGCGGCGAGGCCCGCGACGAGCACGAGCAGCGTGCGACGGTCCATCCGCGGGATCAGGATGCCGATGGTCGGCGCCGCGAGGAATCCGACGAACGCGGTCACGGTCACCGTCTGTCCGGCCTGCCCCGGCGTCACGCCGAGCTCGGCGGCCATCGCGGTCAGCACGCCCGACGGCAGGAACTCCGCGGTCACCAGCACGAAGCTCGTGAGGAACATGACGATGAGGCCGGCCCAACGCGTGCGCGTGAGCGGCTGAGCGGCGGGGGAGGTGGCCCGAACGGGCGAAGTGTCTGTCGTCACCCTGCGACTCTGCCCGATCGCGGAGGCGAGCACCTGACTCTGCGTCCGAGCCTGGGCGACCGACCGTCCCGATCGAGCGCGTCGAGGGGATGCGGACGGTCGCCCCGCCCGCGCCCGCGCCTCCGCTCAGCGAGCGGGGACCGGGTCCGCGATCCTGCCGTCGACCAGGCGGAGGACGGCGTGCATGCGGGGGAGGTGCACGAGGTCGTGCGTGACGAGGAGGGTCGACGTGTCGAGCTGGTCGGTGAGCCGCAGGATCAGCTCCATGATGCTGGCGCCGCGCTCCTGGTCGAGGGCGCTGGTGGGCTCGTCGATCAGCAGGACGCCGGGGTCGTTCATCAGCGCGCGGGCGATGTTCACCCGCTGGCGCTGACCGCCGGACAGCTCGTGCGGGCGTCGCCCGCGCTGGTCGGCCAAGCCGACGGCGTCGAGGAGCCCGTCGGCGCGCGCCGACGTCTTCGCGCGGGCGCGCCGCCCCGCCCGTCCGCCGAGCTCGGTCATCACGCAGAGCTGCTCCCGCGCGGTGAGCGAGGGGATGAGGTTCGACTGCTGGAAGACGATGCCGATGGAGGTGCGGCGCAGCTCGGCCGCCTCCGCGCGATCGAGCAGGGTGGCATCCACATCGTCGATGAGCACCTGGCCGGTGTCCGGCCGGATCAGGGTGGCGGCGACCGCGAGCAGGCTCGACTTGCCGGAGCCGGACGGCCCGGTGATGCCGGTGACCGTGCCGGGCCGGCCGGTGAGGGAGACGCGGTCGACGGCGGTGACGCGGCCGTCGCCGTCGGGGAAGGTCAGGGTGATGTCGGTCAGGCGGATCATCGGTTGCTCCCGAGTGCGGTGAGGGGGTCGGCGGAGGTGACGGAGCGGAGGGCGAAGGCCGCCCCCGCGAGTCCCAGCGCGATCATGATCGCGCCGGGGAGGAGAGTGGTGAGCGGGCTGAGGAGGAAGGGCAGAGCCGTCCCGGCCAGTGCTCCGAGCAGGGCGACCAGACCGAGGCCGACGCCGATGCCGGCGACGAGCACAACGAGGGCTTGGCCGAGGGCGTCGCGGACGAGGGAGGCGGTCGTCGCGCCGAGCGCCTTGAGCACGGCGATGTCCCCTTTCCGCTGCATGGTCCAGACGGTGAAGAACGCGCCGATGACGAGCCCCGAGATCCCGAACAGCAGGGCCACCATCAACAGCAGGGAGCCGATCTCCGACCGGAATGCGCTGAGCGCCGTCAGCGACTCCAGCGGGGTCTTCGACACGGTCCCGTTCGCTCGGTCGGCGTCGGCCCAGTCGGGGGAGCCGGTCACGGCGAGGACGGTGGCGTACGCCCCCGGATCGCCGGTGGTGGCCGCGGAGGCCTGCCAGTCGTGCAGCGTCATGGTGACGACCGGCGTGTGGCTGTACCAGGCGTCGCCGCCGACCGTCTCGACCCGGTACGTGGTCCCCGCGATCGAGACGTCGTCGCCGACACCGGCTCCGAGGGCTTTCGCCGCGGGGAGGGACAGGCCGAGCAGGCCGTCGCGCGTCGGGGCGGCCGGATCGGATCCCGGCTCCCTCCCGAACACGGCGATCGCGGCCATCGTGTCGCCCGCCGTGCCGCGCGTCTGGCTGATCCCGACCGGATCGACGGCGGTGACACCGCGGGTGGCGCGCCAGTCCGTCGCCTGCGTCTCGGTGACGGCGGAGTCGGAGTAGCTGAGGTCGCTCCCGGAGGAGGGGGCGGAGAACACGATCCGGTCTCCCGGGAGGGCGAGCACCGCGGAGATGTTCTGGGTGGCCAGGCCGCCGGTGAGGCCGCTGAGGAACCCGACGAGCACGGTGATCAGGGCGACGACCGACCCGATCAGGATGAACCGGCCCCGGGCGAATCGGAGGTCGCGGAGGGCGACGAACATGGTGACGTTCCTTTCTGGCCGCCGAGGGAGGCGACACATCCAGCCTTCCCGCGGCGGTCTCCGGCGTCATCGACAGGGAGGAGGCACGTGCGCGGCCTGATGGTGGAGCCCGGATTCGTCCTTTCGGACGATGAACCACCCGGCGCTCGCCGCGTAGTCTTCAGCCCATGGCGCATACCGCATTGACCCCGGTCTTCGTGGGCCTGCGCACCGGTCTGCACGTGCTCTTCCTCGCCCTGACGGCCCTCGTCGTGGCCCGCGCCCTCCTGTCGCCGACGCCCGCGAGCGGCGCCGTGATCGTCCTCTGCGTCGTGCTGGCGGCGACCTACCTGGCCGGAGCGTTCCTGGCGCGCCGGGGACGCACAGCATCGAAGGCTCCGGCGGTCGCCTGGCTCGCCCTGCTGACGCTCGAGTGGATGGCGCTGCTCTGGCTCATCCCCGAGGCCGCCTACCTCGTCTTCCCGCTGTTCTTCCTCTACTTGCACTTGCTCGGCCGGACGTGGGGCCCGCTGGCCATCCTCGCCTCGACCGTCGTGGCCATCTGCGCGCTCGGCCTCCATGGCGGCTGGACGGTCGGCGGCGTGGTGGGTCCGCTCGTCGGCGCGGGCGTCGCCCTCCTCATCGGCCTGGGGTATCAGGCCATCGCGCGGGAGGCCGTCGAGCGCGAGGCGCTGATGTCGGAGCTGCTCCGCACGCGGGGACAGCTGGCGGCCACCGAGCACGAGTCCGGCGTACTCGCGGAGCGCGCGCGACTGGCCAGGGAGATCCACGACACCCTAGCGCAGGGGCTGTCGAGCATCCAGCTGCTCCTCTACGCCGCCGAACGCGCCGATTCCGACCGGCCCGGCATCGAGCACATCCGGCTGGCGCGGGAGACCGCGGCGTCGAATCTGGCCGACGCGCGCCGTTTCATCCAGGAGCTCACGCCACCGGTCCTCGACGACCAGGGGCTGGGCGGGGCGCTGCGGAGACTGGCCGAGACGCAGTGGTCGACGCAGGGTCTGGAGGTGCGGGTGCGGGTGTCCGACACGGCCGCTCTTCCGATGCACCTGCAGACCGCCCTGCTGCGGATCGCGCAGGGAGCGATCGCCAACGTGCTCCAGCATGCCAACGCATCCACCGCCACCATCACGCTCGAGGTGGAGGGCGACGCGTTGTCGTTCACCGTGGAGGACGACGGCGACGGGTTCGATCCGTCCGCGGTCCCGTCGGACCAGGCCGGCCGGTCGGACTCGTTCGGCCTCCGGGCGACGCGGGAGCGCGTCCAGCAGCTGGGGGGAACGCTCGACCTCCGCTCGGCGCCGGGCCGGGGGACCACGCTCGTGGTGACCCTCTCGCCCGTGGTGGCGTCGTGATCCGGCTGGTCGTCGCCGACGATCACCCGATCGTGCGCGCGGGACTCGTCGCCCTGTTCTCGCTGGAGGACGACTTCGAGGTCGTCGCGGAGGCCGGGACGCCGGATGCCGCGGTGGAGGCGGCCGAGCGCGAGAACCCGGACGTGGTGCTGATGGACCTGCAGTTCGGCGCGAACGAGAACGCCACCGGCGCGGACGCCACCCGCCGCATCCGCGCCTTGGACGCGCCCCCGTACGTGCTCATCCTGACCAACTACGACTCCGATTCCGACATCCTCGGAGCGGTCGAGGCGGGGGCGAGCGGCTACCTCCTCAAGGACGCCCCTCCGCACGAGCTCACCGCCGCGGTGCGGGCGGCCGCGGCGGGGGAGAGCGCGCTGGCGCCGGTCATCGCGACGCGCCTGCTGAACCGGCTCCGCGCCCCGCGGGTGAGCCTCAGCTCCCGCGAGATCGACGTGCTGCAGCTGGTGGCGGCCGGCCGGTCGAACAGCGAGGTCGCCGCCTCCCTGTTCATCAGCGAGACGACGGTCAAGTCGCACCTGGCGCACATCTTCACGAAGCTCGGCGTCGCCTCCCGCACGGCGGCGGTGTCCGCGGCGCGCGAGCGCGGCATCCTGCGCTGAGGCGGCGGCCTCTCCCGTCCACGGTGCTGGTCAGGCGTACTGGGGCCGACCGCCGATGCGGTAGGTGAGCGAGACGATGCCCGTCGGGAACACGCGGGTTCCGGTGAGGTCCAGCGCGAAGTCGAGGCCGCGCTGCGGGAGCCAGCGCTCGCCCTCGCCGACGATCACCGGGAACTGGAGGAGGTTCAGCTCGTCGACGAGCTCGTTCTCGAGCAGCCACCGCGCGAGCGCCACGCTCCCCACCACGAGCAGTTCGCCCTCCTCCCGAGCCTTCAGCTCGCGGACGCGGGCGGCGACATCGCCCGAGATCACGGTCGTTCCCTCCCAGGTCGGCGCGGTGACGGTGCTGGAGACCAGGTACTTCGGACGCGAGCTGATCGCCTCGCCGAACCCGCCGTCGTCGCTGCGCGCGCCCCAGTACGTCTCGAACAGCCTGTAGGTCTTCCGTCCGAGCAGGAAGGCGTCGGGGCGCCGCCACATGTCGAGGATGTCCTGTACGGCCTCGCTGTCGTTGAGCGGGAGTGCCCACCCGCCGCGCGTGAACCCGGGGTCCATCTCCTCGTTGTTCCCGCCGTTCGCCTGGGCGACGCCGTCGAGGGTGACCTGCAGGCTGATCGTGAGCTTCATGATGTGTTCCTCTCTGGATGTGCTCTTCACCCGTGCAACGAACGCCTGCCGCCGATTTCGACACCATTCGTCACCGACGAACAGGTACAGCACCGACGCGACGGATCACCCTCCGGCGAGGCGGTTGCGCCCCCGCCCCCGCGTGAGCGATCCAGAGCCCCGGACAGGGGGAATGTCAGTCCCGCGGCTCGCGGGGCAGATCCGGGTCGGAGGGTGGAAGCTCGGCCGGCTCCTCGACGGGTTCGAGGGTCTCGGCGTTCACGGGCCGCTCGCCGGGCGGCAGATTGGAGAAGTCGGGCGCGATCACGGTCGCCGGCATGCGCGAGTCCGGGAGTCCGAACACGGCCTCGGTTCCCTCAGGGGAGAGGACCAGGTCGTCGGAGCGTCGGGGCAGGGTCCGTCCCCGGAAGAAGTCAGGACGGATGAGGCGCCAGACGATCAGGAGCACCACGCCGACGAGCAGGCCGCCGACTCCCACGACCGCCTCCGCGCCGATGCCGAAGATGGTGACATTCTTGCCGTTCGCGTCGGTGAGCCAGTCGGGCTGCGAAAAGTTGTAGACACCGTAGACGAAGACCGCCAGGAGCATCAGCCCGCCCGCCAGCGGGAACAGCCCGCGCATGATGGCGTGGCGGAAGCTGGTGAAGATGGTGCGGCGGTAGAACCAGACGCACGCGAATCCGGTGAGCCCGTAGTAGAAGGCGATCATCAGCCCGATCGAGCCGATCAAGGCGTTGAGGAGGGACACGCTGATCGCCGTGAAGACCAGATAGAACAACGCGGACACCAGACCCATCCCGATCGTGGACCAGGTGGGAGTGAGGAAGCGGGGATGGATGCGTGCGAACCGCTCCGGGATCGCCTTGTACACGGCCATCGACAACGCCGTCCGAGCGGTCGGGAGGATCGTGGTCTGCGTGGACGCGGAGGCCGAGGTCAGAATCGAGAAGCCGAGCAGCGTCATCAGGATCGTGCCGACCGGGCCGCCGCCGAACAGTGTCGGACCGATCGCCGAGAAGACGTCAGAGGAGTTGTCCGGATTGCTCAGACCGATGCCCTTCGTCCCGACCCCTGCGAACGCGACGGCCGCGACCGTGACGATGGCGTACGTGCCGAGGAGCAGCAGTGTGGAGATGATGGCCGCGCGCCCTGGCGTCTTTCCCGGGTCGCGCGTCTCCTCGTTCACCGATACCGCGGTGTCCCAGCCCCAGTAGATGAAGATCGCCGTCAGCAAGGCCGGCGCGATCGTCTGGCCGAAGTCGAGGGTGAAGGGGTTGAACCATGACCACTGCGGAATCAGCGAGTAGGGCTCGGCGTTGCCGCTGTAGACCTTCACCAGCGCGAACGCGGCGAAGAAGATGAGGATGACGACCTCGAAGCCGAGCAGCACGTACTGCACCCGGGCAGACACTTCGATGCCGCGGTAACAGATCCACGTCATCACCGCGATCCATACGAGGCCGGCGATCGTGACGGCGAGGTCGTTGTTCGCCAACGCCGCGACGCCTGGCAGCCCGAAACCGCCGATGAAGGTGTAGGAGTATTGTCCTGCGATCTGCGCCAGGTTCGCCATGACGATGACGTCGGCGACGATGATGCCCCAGCCGCCCATCCACCCGGTGATCGGTCCGAACGCGCGCGTGGCCCAGGTGAAGGTCGTGCCGCAGTCGGGCTCTGCTTTGTTCAGCTCCTGATACGCCACCGCGATGAGGTACATCGGGACGAAGGCCAGGAGCACGATCCCGGGTGCCTTGACACCTGCGGCGAGCGTCCCGCCGACCACGATGAATCCCAGGCTGGCCGCCAGGCTGTACGCCGGCGCCGTCGAGGCCACACCCACGACGACGCTGGAGAGCAGGCCCAGCGCCCCACCCTTGAGACCCTTGTCCGGCGACGTGCCCGAACTCGTCGATGCGCCGCTCATTCGACCTCCGCCCGTCGATGCTGGATCACCCGCGCACGCGACAGTGTCGCACCTCCTCTGCACGTCGGGGCGGGACCAAAGGCCTCCCTCCTGCGCGGAGTCGTCGCGAGCAGCCGATCGGCGGATGAATTCTCCGGAGTCCGTGAGGAGAATGACGGTATGAGTGCCGAGCGGATGGATGTCGTCGTCGTTGGTGCGGGTGTCGCCGGGCTCGCCGCGGCCGAGATGCTCCGGTCGGCCGGCCGGAGTGTCACCGTTCTCGAAGCGCGGGAACGCATCGGCGGGCGCGTGTGGACGGACCGGCGGTACGGAACGGCCCTCGACCTCGGCGCGTCGTGGATCCACGGCATCACGGACAACCCCGTGTGGGATGCGGTGCAGCGGCACGGCATCGCGACGCGCGAGTTCACCGTCGGGAGCTATCAGCCCGGCGGACGACCGATCGCCTACTTCTCGCCGGAGGGCGCGCGGCTGACCGCGGGGGAGGTCGACGACTTCGTCTCCGACGTGTCGACGGCGTCGGGCCGGCTGGAGCGTGTGATCGCGGAGCTGGGCACGGGCATCCCGTACGCGACGGCGGTCGACCGGGCCCTGGCGGCGCTGTCGTGGACGCACGAACGCGAGCAGCGGGTGCGCGAGTTCCTGAGGCATCGAGCCGAAGAGCAGTATGGTGTCTCGGCGGACGACCTGGACGTGCACGGGCTGGATGATGACTCCATCGAAGGCGACGAGGTCGTGTTTCCCAACGGCTACGACCAGCTCCCTCGAGCGCTCGCCGAAGCGCTCGACATCCGGCTCGGCTGCCCTGTGTCACGCGTCTCCTGGTCGGATCGGGGTGCAGAGGTGACGACGGGCAACTCGGTGGTGTCGGCGGATCATGTCATCGTCACCGTGCCCATCGGTGTGTTGAAGTCGCGCGGGATCGTCTTCGACCCGCCGCTTCCGGAGCCGATCGCGGGCGCGATCGGCCGGCTGGAGATGAACCGTTTCGAGAAAGTGGTGCTCCGCTTCCCGCGACGATTCTGGCCTGGTGGCGTGTACGCCGTCCGGCGGCAGGGCCCGGCAGCGCACTGGTGGCACTCCTGGTACGACATCAGCGGTCGCGACGAGACGCCGACCCTGCTGACATTCGCCGCGGCGGAATGCGCGGCACAGACTGCTCTGTGGTCCGAGGATCAGGTCACGGCGTCGGTGATGGCCTCACTTCGCGAGGTCTTCGGGGTCGCGGCGCCGGATCCGTCGGGAACCGTGGTGACGCGCTGGCAGCTGGATCCGTATTCGCGCGGCTCGTACGCCTACCTGCCGGTCGGTGCGCGGCGGAGGGATCACGAGGACCTCGCGACGCCGGTCGGGGGCGGGGTGCTGCACATCGCAGGAGAGGCGACCTGGATGGACGATCCCGCGACCGTCACCGCGGCCTTCGAGTCGGGGCGCCGTGCCGCATCGCGAATCCTGAGTGGTGGGGCGACGAGCAGTCGATCCGCCTGACCGGAACGAGCCTCCGCACCTCCTGCTGCCGGCACTCCGAGACGACGGGACGTGCTGGCGTGCGTTTGGCAAGTTTTGGCATTTTGGCACCGTTTGGCAGTTGACCTCGGAAGCCGCGCGTCCTTATCGTCGTGCCAAGACGTTTTGCCAAAACGTCTTGGCACCAGATACCCTCATCCATGCAGCCACCTGCTGCACAGCAGATTCGGAGTAACGATGCTTCGTAAGAAGTTCGCGGCAGCCGCAGCACTCGGCACCGCGGTTGCGCTCACCCTTGCCGGGTGCGGCGTCGGCGGCGGGGACAGTTCCTCGTCCGACGCGTCCATCACCGTCCTCGTCGAGGCCGGCGGCCACGCCGAGCTTCAGCCGATCGCCGACCTCTACAAGAAGGACACCGGCACCACGGTGACCTTCGTGGAGCTTCCCTACGACGGGCTCTACAACCGTCTCAACAGCGAGTTCACCTCGGGGTCCGTCTCGTTCGACGTCGCCGCGCTCGACTCCATCTGGCTTCCCGCCTTCAAGGATGCCGTCACGCCCCTCGACAAGCTGTTCACCCCCGAGGTGAAGAGCGACCTCTTCCCCGCCCTGGTGAAGGAGGCGAACGTCGACGGCACCTACGCGGGCATGCCCGTGTGGACCAACTCGGAGATCCTCTACTACCGGAAGGACCTGTTCGACGACGCGGCGAACAAGGCCGCATTCAAGACCACGTACGGGTACGACCTGGTGCCGCCGACCACCTGGCAGCAGTACCAGGATGCCGCCGAGTTCTTCACCCAGCCCGATAAGGGCCTGTACGGAACGGACGTGAAGGGCGCCGTCGAGACGGAGTACCTGGCGACGCTGTCGCAGACCGGCGAGAAGACGATGGTGCTGAACAACTCGGGCAGCGAGATCTCCCTCGGTGATGAGAACAGCCTGAAGGCCCTCGACTTCTACACCGGCCTGCAGAAGTACGCGCCCGCCGGCTCCGCCCAGCTCGACTGGGCCGGTGCGCAGAACCTGTTCAACCAGGGCAAGACGGCCATGATGCGCTTCTGGGCCCACGCCTACCGGCAGATTCCGAAGGACGCCTCGGTATACGGCAAGGTCGGCGTCGCGCCGATGATCGCCGGACCCGGCGGTATCGCGGGCGTCCCCGGCGCCTGGTACCTGTCGGTCGCCAAGGCGAGCAAGAAGCAGCAGCAGGGACTGGACTTCGTGAAGTTCGCCTACGAGCACAACGAGCTGAGCGCGAAGACCTCGCTCGGCCTCGTCGCGCGGAAGTCGGCCTTCGAGAAGTACCAGGACCAGCCCGGCTACGAGAACTACAAGCCGCTGGTGGAGACCCTGGACGCCAAGGCCACCATCCCGCGGCCGGCGACGCCCAAGTGGCAGCAGATCGTGGACACCGTGCTCGTCCCGATGATCCAGAAGTCGTTGCAGCCCGGCGCGGACAAGCAGGCGCTGCTGAACGCAGCAAAGGAGCAGGTCCAATCGCTAGTCAAGTGATGGAGCAGCGAGTGGGCGGCCGCACCGGCCGCCCGCTCCGCTCTCCTCGTCAACGATCCATGCGCACCGCCGACCGGCGCTTCGCCGCCCTGTTGATGTTGCCCGCCGGCCTGTTCCTCGCCATCTTCATCGGGTGGCCGCTGCTCCAGTTCGTCGGCGACAGCTTCTTCAGGATCAGTCCGATCGCCGGAGGGCCCCGCGAGTTCGTCGGGTTCGCCAACTACGTCGCGGCGCTGACCAGCTCGGACTTCACCAATGCTGTGTGGCGGACCATCCTCTACACGGTGATCGTGGTGACGTTCGAGTTCGTCCTCGGTCTCCTCGTAGCGCTGCTGTTCACGTCGCTCGGCAACTCCTCACGCGTGTTCCGCACGATCTTCCTGTACCCCCTGATGATCGCCCCCATCGTGGCCGGTCTGCTCTGGCGGTTCCTCCTCATCGACAACTTCGGGATCGTCAACGAGATTCTGAAGTCCGTCGGGATCATCCAGTCGAGCGACCAGATCCAATGGCTGAGCGATCCGAACATCGCGCTGTTCTCCGTCGCCATCCCCGACATCTGGCTCACCACGTCGTTCATCACCCTTGTGCTCTTCGCCGGCCTGCAGAACATCCCCGGCGACGTGATCGAGGCCGCACGGCTCGACGGCGCCCGGTACCCGACCATCCTGTTCCGCATCATCGTCCCGCTGCTGCGACCGGTCATCGCCGTCGCGCTGATCGTCCGCGGTATCGACGCGGCCCGCGCCTTCGACGTCATCGTCATCCAGACCAACGGCGGACCGCAGCAGAGCACGGAGACCCTCTCGCTGCTGATCTACCGGACGATGGTCCGCTTCGGCGATCCCGGACTCGCCAGCGCGATGGGGACGATCTACCTGATCGCGATGCTCGCCGTCGCCCTCTTCGCGATCCTCACCATCTGGCGGCCGGGAAGCGAGACCGAACGATGAACGGACTGGAGGCGCGCCGCCTCAGCTCCCGCGTTCTGCTCTGGCTGATCCTGATCGCGGTCGTCGTGCTGTACGGGTTCCCCTTCCTGTACATGCTGTTCACCTCGTTCAAGACCCCGCTCGAGACCATCTCCGTCCCGCCGAAACTGCTGCCGAGCGTGTGGACCGTGGAGAACTACGTCTCAGCGCTCACGAGGGATGGCGTTCTCGCGTCGTTCATCAACAGCATCATCACGGCCGTCCTGAGCACCCTCATCTCGCTGGTCCTCGCGATCCCGGCCGCCTACGCGGTGACCCGGTTCCGGACCAGGACGGGCCGGATCTTCATCGTGCTCGCACTGGTCGCCCGGATGGTGCCGCCGATCGTGATCGGCGTGCCGATGATCTCGATCTTCCGCACCCTCGGGATCTCGGACACCTCGCTCGCGTTGGCGATCGCCCACACCACGATCTCGCTCCCGCTGTCGATCTGGCTCATGTCCAGTTTCTTCGAGGCGGTGCCCGCCGAACTCGAGGAGGCCGCGAAGATCGACGGGAACAGCCGGCTCGGCGCGCTCTGGCGGGTCGTCATCCCCGTCACCGCCGGCGGCGTCGCGGTCACGGCGATCTTCGCGTTCCTCGCCAGCTGGAACGAGTTCTTGTTCGCCCTGCTGCTGACGGCGGTACGGTCGCAGACGACGCCGATCGTCATCGCGAACTTCCAGACGCAGTTCGGACTCGACTGGGGATCCATGACGGCGCTCGCCGTCCTCTACTCCATCCCCGTCATCCTGCTCACTCTGCTGCTGCAGCGGCACATCGTCGCCGGGCTCACCCTCGGTGCGGTGAAGGGCTGAGGCGGGGCCGTGGTACGGACGAGCGCCGATCGGTCGGTGATGACCTCGAGGGGGAAGGAAGAACCGTGTCAGTGAAGAGCGCGAGCATTCGCGACGTGGCGGAATTGGCGGGGGTGTCCGTCACCACGGTGTCGCATGTGCTGAACGAGACGCCGCACACACGAGTCGCCGAGGAGACCCGTGAGCGGGTCCGGCACGCGGCGAAGACTCTCGGCTATGGACCCAACCGGGCGGCGCAAGCACTGCGGACGAACCGGTCGGGCCTCATCGGGCTGCTGAGCGAGGAGATCGCCACCACACCGCACGCCGGACGGATCATCCTCGGTGCTCAGGAGGCAGCGCGGGAGCACGACCTCACGCTGGTCATCATCAACACCGAGCGAGAGTCGAGCGGCAACTCCCACAGAGACGACGTGCAGGCACTGCTCGACCGGCAGGTGGACGCTGTGCTGTACGCGACGATGTACCACCGGGAGGTGTCGCTCCCGCCGAACCTCCAAGCGCTTCCCGCCGTCCTCATCGACGCGACGGATCGTGCCGGCATCGTCCCCGCCGTCGTCCCGGACGAGGTGGGCGGCGCTGTCGCGGCCGTCAGCCACCTCGTCGACGCCGGACACACCCGCATCGGCTTCCTCAACAACGACGACGATGTGCCAGCAACCCACCTGCGATTCGCCGGGTACCGGCAGGTGCTGGATGACCACGGCATCCGCTTCGATGCGACGCTGACCGCCTCTGCGCCATCGGAAACCCTCCCCGGCTACGAACTCGCACGCGAGATGCTCAGCCGCAGCGACCGGCCGACAGCACTGTTCTGCTACAACGACCGGATGGCGATGGGCGCCTACCGTGCCGCCGCCGAGCTGGGGCTGGCGATTCCCCGCGATCTCTCGATCGTCGGCTTCGACAACCAGGAGCTCATCGCCGCGAATCTGTTCCCCGGCCTCACCACGGTCGCCCTCCCGCACTACGAGATGGGCGTGTGGGCCGTTGAGACCCTCGTCCATCTCCTTCACGGCGAGGCCGAACACCGCCTGCTCGCCGACAAGCCGACACTGCTCGACTGCCCGCTGGTCATCCGCGGGTCCGTCGCTCCGCCACGCGCCGACTGAAAGGTATCCGCACACATGCTTCGTCTCGCCGCCTCCTGGGTGTGGGATTTCTGGATCGCCGACGACGGCGACCGCTACCACCTCTTCTTCCTGAAGGCTTCCCGCGCGCTCCAGGACCCCGACCGCCGGCACTGGCGCGCCACCATCGGGCACGCCACCTCCCCGGACCTCGTCTCGTGGACGGAACAGCAGGACGCCGTCATTCCCGACGACGCGCCCGCGTTCGACGACCTCGCGACGTGGACCGGTTCGGTCGTCCGCCAGGACGACGGAACCTGGCGGATGTTCTACACCGCGGTCAGCCGCAGCGAAGGCGGACTCACCCAGCGCATCAGCTCCGTCGTGTCGGACGACCTGTTCACCTGGCGCCGCGAAAAAGGACGTCAGGTTCTCGAGCCCGACCCCCGCTGGTACGAGACCGCGGAAACACGCGAGTGGCCGGACCAGGCGTGGAGAGACCCGTGGGTGTTCCGGCACGACGACACCTGGCACATGCTCATCACGGCACGCGCCAATCACGGAGACCCCGACGACCGCGGTGTCATCGGTCACGCTGTATCTCCCGACCTGACGACCTGGACGGTGCAGCCCCCGCTCTCGCAGCCCGGCGCCGGCTTCGGCCACCTCGAGGTCGTCCAGACGATCGACGTCGAGGGCCGGCCCGTCGGCCTCTTCTCGTGCCTCGGCTCCGAACTCTCCCGCGAACGGCGAGCCCACGATCCCGTCGGGGGAGTCTGGGCGTTCCCCGCCGATTCGCTCACCGGGCCGTTCGACACCGCGCAGTCCTACCGGCTCACCGACGAAGCGCTCTATGTCGGCCGTCTCGTTCAAGACCGCGCTGGGGCCTGGCAGTTCCTGGCTTTCCACAACGACGACGACAACGGCGGCTGGATCGGCGAGATCTCCGACCCGCTCCCCGTCCGGTGGGTCGAAGGGCGACTGACCCTCCAGGGGAGCTCGGCGATCCCCGCAGAGCAGCTGCGAGTCGGCTCGTGAACGCCGGAGCCCTCGTCGTCGGCGAAGCCCTCATCGACGAAGTCGTCGCAGCCTCCACGGTCAACCGGTACTCCGGCGGGTCGCCGGCCAACGTCGCCCTCGGGCTCGCGAGACTGGACGTGGTCACACGTCTGCACACGGCGATCGGAGATGACGATGACGGAGCACTCATCCGCCGGCATCTGGCCGACTCAGGCGTGGGAGTCACACCCGAGTCGATCACCGCGCATCCGACCTCCCGAGCTGTCGCCACCATCGGAGCCGACGGGTCGGCCACCTACCGTTTCGCTCTCGGCTGGGATCCGCGGAGCCTCGATGACCTGCGAAGCCCGGCCATCATCCACACCGGTTCTCTCGGAGCATTCCTCGAGCCCGGATCGGATGTCACGCGGGACATCGTGCGGCGCGGACGCGCGGCGGGCGCGCTCATCAGCTTCGATCCGAACATCCGGCCGTCGCTGATCGCCGACCCGGAACGCTCCCGGGAAGACGTCATGGCGCTGGCGCGCGCGAGTCATCTGACCAAGCTCAGCGACGAGGACGCGGACTTCCTGTTCCCGGGTACGTCCATCGAGTCTGTCGTCGACCTGCTCATCGACAGCGGGGTGGCCGTCGTCGGCGTCACGCAGGGGAGCAGAGGGGCGCTGCTGGGAAGCGGAGCGCATCGCGTGCACATCCCGCCCGTCGCCGTCGCGGTGGCCGACACCGTGGGTGCCGGTGACTCGTTCATGGCGGCTCTGATCTGGGCCCTCGCCGTCGAGGACGGCGGATGGGACGGTCAGCCCATCACGGAGAGCCGGCTCTTCGCGGTGGGCACACGCGCCGCGCGGGCGGCGGCCATCACCGTCTCGCGGACCGGTGCCGACCTGCCCTCCCTGAGCGACGTGCGCTCGCCGTCGCCGGCAGATCATGGGAAGGACACCTGCCACGCATGACCCGTTACGACGTGACCACCTGGCCTGTCGGCGACGCCGCAGAAGACATCGGCGAGGTGATCAACAGCATCATCGCGGACGTGAAGCAGCATCAGGACGTCTCCGATCATCGGGACGGCGGCAAGCCGGGAGCGGTGATCTCCATTCCGCCGGGGGACTACCGTCTTCGCACCCAGGTGCTGATCGACGTCAGCTTCCTCCGGATCGAAGGGTCGGGTCACGGCTTCACGTCGTCGAGCATCCGGTTCAATGTCCCGGAGGACCAGTGGCCGGATCTCCACGAGCTCTGGCCGGGAGGAAGCCGCATCCTGGTCGACATCGCGGCGGACGCCGGCGGAGACCCGTCCACTGGCGCCGCCTTCTTGGTGAAGCGGACCGGAAGCCCCCGGATCAGCTCCGTCGAGTTCTCGAATTTCTGCATCGACGGCCTCCACTTCGTCGCCGACGGCTCCGGTCTTCATCCCGAGAACACCTATGTCAATGGAAAGACGGGCATCTACGTCGCGAGCGCGAACGATTCCTTCCGCTTCACCGGCATGGGATTCGTGTACCTCGAACATGCGCTCACCGTCTACAACGCCGACGCGCTCTCGATCCATGACAACTTCATCGCCGAGAGCGGCAGCTGCATCGAGCTGCGCGGCTGGGGCCAGGCGTCCAAGGTGACCGACAACCTGATCGGCGCCGGGCCCGCGGGTCACTCGATCTACGCCGAGAACCATGGCGGCCTCCTGATCACGGCCAACAACGTGTTCCCGCGCGGCGCGAGCAGCGTCCACCTGAGAAGCGTCACGCGCTCCAGCGTCACGAACAACCGTCTGCACTCGTTCTATCCGGGCATGCTGATCCTCGAAGACAACGCTTCCGAGAACCTCATCGCGTCCAATCACCTGCTGCGCGATCGCGAACCGTGGGCGCCGTTCCTCGACGTGGACAACGGACGGGACGACCTCTTCGGGCTCCTGGTCATCGACGGCAGCAACAACTCGGTGATCGGAAACCACTTCTCGGAGGTGGTGGACTCGGCGAAGCTCCGTCCACGCGGGGCCACCCCCGTCATCGTGCGCCTCTCGTCGGGGACCGGCAACTACCTCGCCAGCAACCACATGGTCGCGCTGGACGCGCGCGCGACGTCCGGGGACTCGGCGTTCGACGCCCAGGTCGACGCGCTGCTCACAACGGCCGCGACGCAGCCCCTCGATGTCGTCACGGTCCTGGTGGAGGAGGGCTCGACGGCGAACACCGTCCTCGATTCCGGCACGACCGCTCAGACCATCCTGGACGCTGCCGCCAACGCCTTCCGGCCGACGCCGACGATCGGTTGATCCCGGGCGCCGGCCCGTCTCCGGCACTCGCCGGAGACGGCGACGCCGGTCATCTCGCTCCGTCGGGGATGGGCGTACGACGACACGCCGACACGCGGACGTGCCGATCGATTCGCCAGGAGTGGAGGGCGCGGAACGCGGAACGCCGTCCTTCGGTGCCCACCGGCCGACGGGCGGAAAGTTTGAGCCGGTCACGAGCGAGAAATGCCACCGGTGACGATCGGGGTGGCTCGGCCCGTGCGAGCCGGAAATGTCTGATAGGTCCAGGGCTGGATGACTAATCTCGTGCAATTGCGACCAATGATTCACTGGGTTCTGGCGAAAGTAGCGGCCCCTCCTCATGTCAGAAAAGATGACAGGAATCTGTCGGTTCAGACTCGACGAGGTGTTTGGCCTGATGAGAACCTATTTATGTGAATCAGCGAATCCCGCAACGTTTGCGTCGCTGGAAGCTATCTCGGTCGGTGCCCGGCGGTGGCATAACAGGTAGTCGGCATGGTTGGCATCCGCGGTAGCCTCACGTGAGAGCAGAAGCCGCGATTAGCGCAACACATGGCGTAGTAAAACGTGCGGGGATCCAGTCCTGAACGAGGCAACCGCGCTGCACCCTTATTCGAAGTGGAAGCCGAACAGCCCACCGTCCGTGAAGGCATCGGTAAGACGGGGTTCGATCACATCATCGCTCAGAGCAAAGTCGTACTGCTCGGCCTTGGCGAGATCATCACTGTTCATCGTCACGATGTACTGCAGGCCCTCCTCAGCAGCGACGGCCGCTGCGAGATTGAGCGCCTCAGCGACTTGGCGTTCATCAACGCCGTCGAACAGGTGGCTGTCGTGGACAAGGAAGTCGGGGCCTCGACCGCTGCGGTGAGCAAGCACAGCGCAGGTGAGGTCAAAGCAGAAGGTGACCATCTTGCCAATGCCCTGACTGTTCTCTCCGCCGATGTGCGGCGAGATGCGCAGGCTTGTGTCTAGCGCGGCGATGTCTACGTAAGCGTCTCTTCCCGGCCCGTAAAGGGCGGTCGCAAACCGCTGGAACAGTATGTTGATCTCGGCGATGTGTTGCTCTCTTTCGACGAGATCTCTGCTGATTGCCTGCTGAAGCCGGCTCCGCTCATACTTGATCTCGGCCTGGGTCGCCTCGAGCTGCTTGGCAGTCTCAAATCGGGTAGTGATTGTCTGCAGGTCGGAGCGAGCACGGGAGAGCTGGTCCTGCAGTGCCGTGAACGCGTCCAGCGCCCCGCCATCGTGCAAGGCCCGGAGGAGAGCCGCCTGCTCTTCGCCAAGCAGGTCGCGTTCCGTCTGGCGGGCGTCGAGTCTAGCCACGGTGCTCGCGATTTCCTCCTCGAGATATGCGCGTCTGTTCGTCAGGACAGAATCGTGAAAGGACTCCACGTCTTCGTAACGACGGAGGACGGCATCAGGCAGGACAATGCCGATCTCGTGATAGGCGCGACGTAGGTAGTCAGCGTCTGGTTCGCGTTCGTCTCGGAGTGCGTCCTGCAGGTCTTAAAGGTTGCGACGGTCGGCTGCGTCCTCGGCCCGAGTGCGACGAATCCGGGCGTCCACCTCGTCAGCGCGTGCCTGCAGCCGCTCGTACTCGGGAACTACTCGGAACCCAGCAACCTGCTCTTCAAGTCGTTGTACGCGGACTGTGGTGGCTGCGACCTGGCCGCGCAGCTCAGACACGGTTCCGATCACGAGGCCGAAGGCCGGGTCTTTAGTGGCAGCCTTTAGCTTCTTGCGTAACGACTCACGGCTGGCGAGCTCCTGGTACGCGGCAGCGAGGCGCCAGTCCAAGCCAAGAAGGTAGGCGGTATTGGTAGTGGCTTCAGCGATTGACTGGGTGGGGAAGGTCTTGACCGGGTCGTCCATGCCGTGCTGGCTAACGCGGCGGATGTACAGTCCGAGAAGTGCGCGCGCGCTGATACCGGGGTGCTCAGGCGGAAACCCAAACAAGTCAATTCCGATGACGTTCAGCCACTCAGGGATCGTGGATTCCCCGGTGGTCAGTACGAATGTTGTTCCCGCAGCCACGTTCGGCTCCAACGCGACTCGGCTTCGTTTGCTGAGGGACCGACTGGCGATCACCCCCTCCGGGACGCGGGGCCAGTCGAGTCGCAGAGAGAATGTATCGGGTTGAAGTGCCGGATTCACCAGGACAGAACCCGTGAGTGTACGCATGCCGAGGAGGAAGTGCAGGATCTCTATGAGTGAGGACTTCCCTGCGCCGTTGCGGCTGTCCGTGCCACTTGAGCGCTCGGTCTTATCCGCGATCAGGATGTTGCGCCCCGGCTTGAAAATTATCGTCTTGAATCGCTCGTCGCTGGATCCGACCTGTCGCAGCATCAGCCCACCTGCTTCCGGTAGAGGATTCCGTCCTCGAGGTGGATCGCACCGAGCGCGAAGAGCACGTCGAGGGCAAGTACAAACCAGGAGAACGGCAGCACGGCATCGTTCTCGTGTCGGGCACGCCATGCCTTCAAAGCCGTCCATGCTTGGCTTACGGTCATTGGCTCAGTGAGAATCATGGAGATCTGCGCTCCGACTGTGAGCAGCGCACGCTGCGGAGCGATGCCCTTTGTGGGGGTAATCACGACGCGATCACCGGAACACCGGGCTCCCACCCAGGTGGGGCGTTCTCAAAGATGTCACAGCTCTCGAAAAAGTACGCAAGGACGGCTGTCTGCGCCCGGTAGCTCGGCGCCGACGGCAAGCGGTTACCTGCGAGGAACTCCCTCAACCGCAACAGCACATCCTCGGCGTCGAGTCCGTCGTTGACGGCGGCGAGGTACTCAGCGTGGAATCGGGCGGCGACGTCGTCACGCTCTGTAATGTCGATGCGTTGTTCGTAGTAATTCGAGATCAGCTTTGAGTGGCGCAGACCGTCGCGAAGTTCTGCCTGGCTCAGATCGGTGAGTTCGCTATAGCGCAGTTTGTGGGATGACACCTTTTCGATATCCGGAGCGGACGCGTCGGTCACGCGCGTAGACGCCAGGTCGGCGAGCAGTTCCTCCATTTCTTGCAACCCCACAGAAACCGCGTGCTGCATCGGTAACGGGCTCTTCAGCAACGTCTCGACGTCTTGGCTATCTTGCTTGCCGAGGAGGTCACGGAAGTGCCGCATTCCCATAACCTCGAAGGAGAGATACGGGTGTGCTGCTCGTGCCTCAGCCAACGCGGCGGAAATCTCGGGATGTACCCCGCGCACGTCGTTGTGAACGAACACAAAGGTGGTGAACTGTCCCGAGCGCTTCTTGATCGCTCCTGCGAGGTCGGACTTGAACTTCTGGATCGTCGCGGCGGCATCAACGGTTTCGGGGGCGTAGCAGGCGTACAACTTGCCGTCATGCAGGTCGAGCCCGTCACTGGCGAGATCGCCTAGGTTGCCGTGAGTACGCACATCCACAAAACCTGGGACGCAGAGCGTCATCAAGTCGTGGAAGAACGTCTGGAATGCGTTCCCGTGCAGGTCGTGAAGCCGCGTCCAGAGCACGCCGCGCATTGACAGGCGCTCGTAGAAGTCCAACTTGGGCTCCCTCCCGTGTGCCCTGTCGATAAGGCTAAAGGATAACGGTCAGTCTCATTGAGAGTCTCTAGGCGAAGCAGGCGCGTCGGTGAGAGTCAAGCAACCGGCACATCTAACCCGCGGCTGCGGCCGGCGCCCGGTAGCCGCTCCACGACCAAGGGTCAGAGCGCTGCTCTGTGTAGCCGGGCGCAAGTTAGATGCCCCCCAGAACCCGTAGGGCGTTGTGACGAACCTCGCATTAGACTCAGCTCTCGCTACTAGTCGACGGCTCACCAGTCATCTGGCGCTTGAATGAATTGGCTGGAATGCGGGCGCCCTCGCTGGGGGCGACTAAATCGAATTGTCTCCCATCGGTAAGTCCGACGTCTGCCGTGCCGCTATCTAAGCGTGGACGCATCGTTCCACGGGCGATAGCGGTGTGCGGGTTTGCGAAGCTCCGCTGTCGTTGATGACGGCGCCCTCTATGGGGCTGTGTCGCCGGCCGTTCCTCATGCGGTCGTGGAGGCGCCGTTGTGCCGTGGTGATGCGGCCGCAGCCGAGGTGGCCGGGTGCTCGCGCAGTTTCCCGGCCGCCTCGTTCACCCTGGGCGGCAAAGAAGGAAGGTCGCAGATGAGCAGCCGAGGCTTGGAGTCAGCGGCGTCGCGTTACGTCGTCACGGTGAACCGGACTCAGTACGCGTTGGCGAATGAGCTCGAATTCACTCGGGATGCGATTGTGGCGGCGGTGCGTTCTGGGGGCGACTTCGTGGCCCTTCGATTCGATTCGCGTCCCGTCGATGTTCTTATCTCACCCGGCCTTTTTATCCGCATCTCAGAGCGCCGGGCGACGGTGCCCGTTGTACGTGATTCCAGCCTCGAACAGGCGAAGGAGAGGGTTGATGAAGTCCTCTACTGGGGCCTGTGAGCTGGCGTTCCGCGAACATCTGCTTCGAGCCGTTTATGGGTTGCGATCAGATTCCCGGGCTACTCGTATGGTTCGAGCACGCAAGGGAACTAACGGGTGGGGGCAAAGCAGTCCCCGTGACATCGTGATTTGAAAAGTTCGGAGTGAATTTATGAGCCTGCAGACCATCGACCAGGGAATCGCTACCCAGATCGGCCACTACGCGGATGCGGTCGTAATCGCCGCCGGTTATGAGCAGATCCTCGTTTCGGCGACGGCCGGAATCGACCTGGACGGGGAGGTATCCGCTGACGTCACCGGTCAGGCGGAACAGGCGTGGGAGAACGTCACCAAGATCCTGGAAGCGGCCGGTGCCACCGTGACGGACATCGTTTCGGTGCGTCACCTGCTTACGCACCAGTCCGACATCGCGCCCGCGCTCGCTGTGCGGACCCGTTACATCACGCACAGGCCGGCGTCGACCGTGACTGTGGTGGCGGGGCTCGAACGTCCCGAATTCCTTGTCGCGCTTGAGGTCGTCGCGGCGCGCATGCCGGAGGAGTAGGAAGAGGCTGTCCTCGTTCGGAGGGCGAAGCCCTTGTCGCCACTTGCGGCAGGGGCTTCTTGCTCTTCTGACGTTTCGGATCGTTCATGATGTTGCCCAAGGGCTCGTCGCGGCGGGGCTCGGTCGTCGCATTTACCCCAATATGGACAAGCATGAGACCTTGACGTCGGCCAGCTTCGATGAAGTCGTCGCCCGTTACCATCGTGAGCGCGTTACTGCCGCTCACACGGCTGCCGCGACTCTACTTCGCTGGGTCGTCGACAGCGTCGAGGGTGTCGACGCGATCATCCTGGGCAAGGAACTCGATGATGATAACGAACGGACGCTGTTCGCTGCGAAAGCCTACGGCGTACCGCTGACTCTGAAGTCGCTTCCAGGTTTTGGGAAGATGTACGACATCGTCGACCGCGAATTTGGCTGGCTCACCGCGACGTTCGAGTACCAGTATGCGAACGAGCTCCAGGATGACCTCGACACGCTGTGGGACGTACAGGGACGATGGTGGGTAGTCCCGATCGACGCTCTTGAGACACGGGTAGAGCAGCTGAGACAACGCGCCAAGTAAGAACTCCTTGGCGGTGGCTGACATAGCGCAAGCGCCTGTGGCTGCCTGAGGGCGAATCGTCGCTGCGCACCGACTGGCCCCGGATGTCACATGCTCGCGTTTGAGACGCATGGGCTGGAAACTCTGCCTAGAGTGCGCCCAGAAGAGCGGGCACCGACGTGAGGCGCACGGCTATTGCGGCGCTCGTAGGCGGCAATGGGGGTGAAATCCTCTTCCCTTCCGGCGGCCTCGTCCGGGTCCCACTTATCCCAACGCGCGCAAGGGGTCGTCCAGACCACAGGCATTGGCGCCCTGAAAAGGAGCAGATCAACTCTTACCAATCACCACTGGGATTTCTTACAAGCGACAGCGCACCAGGATGGTCCGACGGTGGGACAACACCTAACGTCCGTCGCTCCGACTAGTCCGTAATGACGACAACACCCGACGCATGTTCAAGCAGTTCAGCTGTTCGCTCGGCAGCCCGTTGAACGCTGACTCGAGGTCGGGCGGGAAGGTCGCTCTCGTAGAAGGTGCCGGGACCGTATAGCTGGCCGTACCGCAGGACTACGCCGCCGAATTCCAGGACGGTGCGCTCGAGGACGGTGACTCCGTACCGGTTGGCTCCCGCGGGAAACTTCCACGCGACGCTCTGCGCGAGGAACTGGTCTACGCCGGTGATTCGGGCTGCGGTAATGAGGTTGCCGTTACCTTCCGTACGCATGCGGGCGTTTCGTCCGGCGTGATCGGGCAGTTGGGTCGCGTCATCGGGTAGGTCGGTTAGCTCGTTGATGATGATGTCGGGTTGGAACCGGTCGACGACGGCGACAAGCTCTCGCATGTCGAAGACGTCTACGATGATCGGTTCGGCTCCGAGCCGTTCGAGCCCTGCCGCTTTGCCTGGACTGCGGGTCATTGCTCCGACGGTGTGGCCGGCGCCGACGAGCAGGGGTGTGAGGCTTCTGCCGATGACTCCTGATGCTCCGGCGAGGAAAATTCTGTACATTGTCTCTCCTTCGTCCGTGGAGTTCGAACAGCTGGAGGCGCCACTTGCCGGCGCCTCCAGCACTATCTGGGTGACGACGCGGGGTTAGACCACCAAGGAGAGGAGCACCGTCAGTAGCAGTCCCATCACCGAGATGATGGTCTCCATTACCGACCAGGTCTTCACTGTCTGTCCGACGGTCAGGCCGAAGTACTCCTTGACGAGCCAGAACCCGGCATCGTTGACGTGGGAGAAGAACAGCGATCCAGCGCCTACGGCGAGGACGACGAGTGCGAGCTGGGCGGGGGAGAGCCCGTGGGCTAGTGGAGCGATGATTCCCGCGGAGGTGACGGTCGCAACGGTGGCTGACCCGGTGGCGAGCCGGATGAGCACGGCAACGAGCCATCCCAGCAGCAAGGTGGAGAGGCCAAGCGCGAGCGCAACTTTTGCGATCGCAGTGCCAGCCCCGCCGTCGACGAGCATCTGTTTGAACCCACCGCCGGCGCCGACGATCAGCATCACTCCGACGATCGGTAGCAGGCTCTGACCGATCTTCTTGGTGAGGACGGTGGCGCTGAACCCGACTGCGGTCCCGAACGTGATCATGGCGAGCAGCACCGCGATAAGCAGTGCGACGACGGGGTCGCCGAGGAAGTCTAGGACAGGGCGAATGGGAGCGTTTGTGGGTACCCAAAGGTCTGCGCCGGCTTTGATCAGCATGAGGACGAGAGGGGTCAGCAACGTGGTCACTGTCCAGGCGAAGCTTGGGCTGCGGGTCGCGTCTGGGTCCTGCGCTTTCACGTCCCCGTTCGTGGTCGATGGGGACTGGCTGTTGATGCCGGAGACCGCGAGCCCGGCGCCTGCGGCCCCTATCGGTACCATGCGTGCGGCGAGTTTTCCGAAGAGGGGCCCTGCGACGATGACGGTCGGAACCGCGACGACGAGGCCGAACGCGAGGGTGATCCCGACGTTCGCGTGCAGAATCCCGATGGCGGCAAGCGGACCAGGGTGCGGCGGCAGGAAGCCGTGGAGGACGGACAGCCCAGCGAGGGCAGGGATCCCGAGCCTCATGGCCGGTGTCTTCGAACGGTAAACCGCGAGCATTACGACGGGGATGAGCAGCACGAGTCCAATTTCGAAGAACATCGGGATTCCGATGATTCCGGCGATCAACGCCATCTTCCACGGCAGCGTCGCGGCTCTCCCTCGCAGGAGGGTGCTGACGACTTTGTCGGCCCCGCCGGAATCGGCGAGCAGCTTGCCCAGCATCGCGCCGAGTGCGATGAGTACACCGACATACCCGAGGACGCCGCCGACGCCGGTCTCGTAGGAGAGGGTGACTTTGGACAGAGCGATGCCGGATCCGATGCCGACGAAGAGCGCGCCGATAGTCAGAGCGAGGAAGGCGTGCATCTTCAGCCACACGATGAGGATGACGACGATTGCAATACTGATTGCCGCGACGACCAGGACGAGCGTGTCGTGGTTTGTCCACGGTTGATGCGCCGGGTCGGTTGTCGACGCCGTCGCTATGCGGTGGACGATCGCGTCCCCGTGGGTTGTAAGTGCGGTCATGGGTTATCTCCCTTGGTTCATCTGAGTCAGATTGAGCTGCTCGACAACTTGCGCGACGATCTGCTCGGACGGCTGTCCGATGTCGATCCGGATCGCCGGCTCGTCGGAGGTTGGTTCCTCTAGATCGGCAAATTGGCTGGTCAGCAGCGCAGGTGGCATGAAATGCCCTTTGCGGGTTTGTAGGCGTTCGGCGATCATCGACTGACTTCCGGCGAGGTAGACGAAGATGAGGCCGTCGCCTCGACGGTTGACGAGTTCCCGATATGCACGTTTCAGGCAGGAACAGGTGATGATTCCGTTCTGACCTCCGTCGAGCTGTACTTCCGCCCAATCAGCTACCTTCTTCAGCCACGGGGCGCGGTCCTCATCGTTGAGCGGGTGGCCGGAGCTCATCTTGAGGATGTTCTCGCGCGGGTGGAGGGCGTCACCTTCTTGGAAAGCCCAACCCAGTCGTTGAGCCAACAGTTCGGCGACCGTTGTCTTACCGGAGCCGGAAACGCCCATTAGGACGAGGACAACCGAATGCGGAATGCCCCGCCGTCTGGATTCTTTGGACGCGTCGATGACTCGTCGTGGTGTCGGCGTCTCTGACTTTGGGCCTGCCGGCGTGTATCCACTTCTTGGCACTTCGCCTCCTGAACGACAGACTCAAAAAGGTCTATTTCGTCCAGTATTTACCAGTCATGCGGCGTCTGTCGAACCGTGGAGGTTCGAATGTGCTGGCGTGGGCCCCGAGAATGATCCACGGCGTCGCCTCATCGCCTAGAGCCACGCACGTGGGTGACCCGGAGGCGGCATAATGCCTGGACCCGCTGGGCCCGGTGGGCCAGCGGCCCACCACGGCTGTCTGACGCAATGCATCAAACGTTGTCTTGGTATGCCGGGTCGAACGGTTGAAGTTGCGGCACCGCCTCACGGCGTCGGTTGCGAATGAACGCCACCACGTCGACAGTGAGTGCGGTCCCCATGATTACGACCACCGCGGCCGCAAAGAAGATCAGGAACGTGTCGGTTGGGGGGATGGTAGCGATGATTTGGTCATGGGCGACGAGGAACGTCGTCCGCCAATCCGTGCCCTCCACGGACACGAGCTTCTCCGGATAGCTGATTCCAGCCGTTGTGGCGCTCAGTAAGCGCTCCGCGATCTGGCGCGGGCTGGCCCAGGCAGTGGTCACCCACGCGATACCGATGGATACCGCTGTCGCGGTTGAGTACCCGCTCAGCCGATTGCGGGCGAGACGAGCGCTCTGAAGGAGGGTCTGGAAGTGCGCGACGCCGAAGCCGACCATTGAACCGAAAAGCGATGTTCCGACGATGGTGTCGAACGCGAACACAGAAGGGTCCTGGAGCGGCCGACCGAAGAGCAACATGTTGAGCCAGAAGCCCGCGACCCCACAAAGAAGTCCGATCAACAGGCCAATTCCGACGGCCTCAGCGGCCGCTTTGACGCTCGCGGAGACATTTGGCTTATCAGATATGAGAGCCAGGGCGCACCAGGTGGCGAACACAGGCAGGGTGCAACTCAGAAGGATCACCGCTGCGAAGAGCAGTGCGAACTCGCGCCCGAGCTGCAGGACGGTACCTGTTCCGCCGTAGCTCATCACCAGAAAACCGCCGAAGAGGATGGCGACGAATGAGCCCCCAACCTTCGCGATCGTCGTTTTGGAGGGAGCAAGAAGCCGCCGGCCACCCGGCATCATCCCGTGGAACGCCCCAGAAATCTCGGCGAATAGCAGGGTTCCATAGCGGACCCACTTTCTAATGGCCGGGTAGAGCGCGTCGCGCAATCTTGTTGACGACGGGAAACGGAGCGCGAGATCCCAAATCAGGGAGTAGGCGCCGACTGCGATGAGCGATGCAATCAGCAACCATCCCAAGATCGCCTGCGACACGGCTGCGGCACCGCCGAATATGAGCCCGAGTGCGGCCGACTCGACGATGATGACCACAAGGCATCCAACGAGGAGCTGGACGGACGCAGTTGACCGCTCGAGAAGTGACCGTTGACCGCCCCGAACGACGGGGAATCGCGACCACATGAACCGTGCTGTGACAGCCGCCACCGCTACAAGTGCCACAGCTGCAAACACCGGAACCACTTCACACCTCCTGGAAACGTCAGGATGACATGAGCGTCCGACGTTCACGACGCGCCATGTCGTACGGCTTAGGTGCCGCGCATAGGCAGTCGACCGAAAAGTCGACCAGCCTTTGGAGCAAACGATGACAAGCAACCCTCCGCACACTAAGACGAGCAGTCTCCACCTCGGCATGAGCGCCGTCGTCGGATCCTTGAATGACGCGCTGGGCGCCTCCACGGTTGCAGACTTGGCAGGGGCCAAGGATTCCAAGACTCCGTTCCGTTGGGCGCAAACTGGGGGTCCAACGCCCAGGGATACGTCAGCGCGTCGGTTGCTGTTCGCTTACGAGCAGTGGACTCTGTTGCGGACGGCGATCGGGGCGGAGGCCGCGCGTCTGTGGTTCATCGCAGCGAACCCGGCGCTTTCCTACGAGACTCCGGTCGAGGCGATCCGGGGGGACCGGTTCAAGGAAACAGCTAAGGCGGCTGCCAGTCTCGCCGGGTAACGCCTTGGCTCGGGTGCGATGGACCCGAACCAAGGCGCCATCGTCAGAATGTTCCGTCCCCGAGGCCCGCTGCGATTCGCTTTTCTTTGGGGCAGAGAACGCACCCGCGGCTTTGGCGTCTACCGTGGACGCTTCGCTGCGTCTGGTGTCCCGCTGCTTTGCACGTCCACCACACGGCTGAGCGAGGGACCCTGCCTGCGCCGTTGGCCTCGATGTCGTACTCGCTCATGATGACCGGGTACCGACCGAAATAGTCGATACCGGCGTTCCAGCATGCGCCGCAGCCGTTGTTCTCTCGCGCGGCGGGGGTTTTCACAGTGATGTGTCCGTTCGGGCATCGCCAACGCCTCTTGATTCTGTGAGAGCGGAGCAGGTCTTTGAACTGGAGGCCGTCGTTGAGTTCCGGGTCCCACTCGGTTCCGAGGTCCGGTCGGACGTCGATGAGCTTGATGTCGGGTGCCGTCTTGAAGCGGTAGAAGTCCTCCCGCGCACACATCAGGCAGCCGGAGCCGGCCAGTCTCCGCCGCAAGAAAGTCTCATAGCGGTGTCCGCACTCCTGGCAGATGAACCACGCCTTGGCCCTGCTGTCGTTGGCCCGCATTTCCCACGGCGACAGCTCATTCCTTTCGTGGTCCCATTCGGCGATCACCTGAGGCACCAGTGCAGCTATCGAGTTGCGTTCGGGCGCGAGGACACGGTCGTCGCAGACGACACAGGGTTCCACCGCTCGGCATTGCACGGTTACGCTCCGCACGTACTTGTGGCCTAAGGGGCACTTCCACCCCATGCGGGTCTTCAGAGTGGACGTGAGGTCAGTGACCGCCGTCCCAGGGTTCGCTTCCGCATCGAAGTACGTCGCCCGGAGGGGATGCGTCATGGTGATGTCGTTCTCGCCGGGAACGACGCGGCGACCGTCGCAGTACGCGCAACGGTACGAGCTGCGGGCACTCAGACGAGCGACCGCAAGAACGCTTGTCCGGTGACCGTTGACGCAGATTCCGGGCGTGCCCTGCTTACGTCCTCCGAGCATGAACAACTCGCTATGGCCTGCACTGCGGTGGGTGAGGACCTCGCGCCAGTTGTCGTTTGTGATTTCGGTGACGCCGCTCGCGGCGAGGTACCGGCTGAACGGCTCCAACGGTCGGGCAGGGGACTTCCAGTGATGGACAACGGCCGGGTCGAGGTGGAAGTCGTGCTGCCAGTACGTCTGCAACTGGCCGGCGCCGAGGACCCACTCCCGGACCGCAAGGGCTGTGGGGCGGAGGTAGTGCCAGACACGGTTGACCAGCTCGACGTCGCCCAGGCCGACACGCTCGAGCTGCTGCGCGAGATACTCGTGCGCAGACTGGTACGTCTGGCACGGGTTAAAGAACCTGATGGCGAAGCTGGTGGATGCGATGAGCCCCCAGATTCGCATCGCATCCGGGAACGGTTTCGCCGGCATGAGGTGGTGCTCGGCCTCGTCGGCAAGGGACGGGTCCACGACATGAACGAGCTCCCACAGGGTGGTGGCGTCGACGACGCCTTTGCGGCGCAGCTTCTGGAAGATGCGTTCCGCGGCGACGAAGTCGTCGCCGACCACGTGCTGTATTTCCGGTGTTGCACCGGAGCCGACCCAGATTCGGTGTCGGGTGCAGACGAGGTTGTCGAGGTGCGGTTGAAGCTCGACGGTTTCTCCGGCGGAGCAGAGCCGGCACATCCACTGGTCGCCGGTGCCGACCCGGCACCCGGCGCAGCTGGTCCCATCAGGGTGCTGCAGTTCACGGGGGTTGTATTGGAAGAGTGCTTCGTCGATTCGTGTCTTCTCGCAGACAATCCGTCGCCACAGCGCGTGCGGTTTGAGGTCCGGGTACGCCGGTCGCGCCCACCGCATCATCTGCCGCTGGTGGGCGGCATCGAGGAAGTTCGCGGCAAGGTAGCGGGCAGAGTAGCTGTCGAACGTTTCGTGGTGTCGCAACCGGGGTGTGAACGGCAGCGGGCGGTTGATGGAGTTGGGGCTGTCAGGCAGCAATGTTGCCTCCTTCGTAGATGACGGATTCGGAAGTGATGTCGCGGCGCTGGCTGCTGAAGCTGCTGGCGTCGAAGTGCTCCATGTCCGCGTCGGCGTCGAAGATGAGGTCGACGGTGGTTCTGGTGAGCAGCTTGGCGAGCGCTCCGATGGAGCCGTGGGTGGCCTCATGGAGCTCGTTGGCGTGGGCGAGGATGCTCTTCGGTTTCTGCGCGAGGAGGAGGAGCTCACGCTCGTAATTGATGAGGAGCTGAGACCAGCGCAGTTTTAGCTCGTCGTTGGCTATCGAGTACGGGCGCAGCTCTTGCTGGATGAACCTGCTGGCGAGCTGGTTGCCGCGGACCCCGGCGAGGATGTCGCTGCTGAGGACGTGGATGCCCGAGATGACGAACGTCGCCTTGACCGCGTTGGTGAGCTCCTTGATGTAGTCGACCGTTTCGCCGTTGCCGGGGTTTCTGGCGGCGATGTTCTGGAACTCGTCGATGACGACCAGCTGAGTGCGCTTCTTCTGCATGACTTGCACCACGGTCGTCAGAATGTGGTCGGTCTTGTATGCGGTGGGGATGACCAGGCCGAAGAACTCAGCGAACGCGGTCAGGAGCGCACGCCCGCTGGAGCGGGGCCGGGCTTCGATGTACACGACGGGGACGTCACCGTCGCGGACCCCGTACGGGTGCTCCTCCATGTACTTGTCGTACGTCCACTGCATCAGGTACTGGCAGAGGGTGGTCTTGCCCATGTGGCCGGCGCCGTCGATGATGAGCCCTGTCCGGTTGGGGGCGTAGAGGTTCCCGCGGCGAATCTGGCGGTAGAGCATCAACGTCTCTTCACCGAGCGGGGTCTTGACGCGGATTCCACCGGTGACGTACTTCGCTCGGTCCTCGTCGTACCGTTTCCGTTTGGGCGGCGTGAGCGCGCCGTATGCGGCGGCGGTCAGCCGTTCTGGGCGTTCGATTTTGGTGGTGAGGGAATGCTGGAGGCCCTCCAACAGGGTGATGTGGGGGATGTCGATGTCGTCCCTGAACAGTGCGCTCACAGGTCCATTCCTTCGAAGTAGTCGACTTCGTCGTAGTTGAGGTCGTCGGGTGCGACCACGTCGGCCTTCGGCGGCACCGGGATGGCAACGGTTGTTGGGGCCTGAAATGGCGTCCCGGCGATTTCAGCCTGCTTCAGCGCCTCAGCGGCTCGCGCGCGTGCCTTCGACTGGGCGATGACGGTGTCGCTGGTCTGGCTGAGAATCTCGAGAGTGAGGTCCTCGAAGTGGTGGTCGTCTCGACGGGTGTCCGAGGCGCGGATGATGCGGCGGGCTTCGGCGGCGACGGCGGTGGAGTGCGGCTCGTTGATGACCCCCTGGTGCCGCCAGGCGGCTTCAATCCATTCGCCGTCCGGTCCCTTAACCCAGATGGCGCGCGGGTCGTACGGGTTCGCGCGGAACTCGACTTTGTTGTCGGGGCGGCCATTCTCGTCGACCCGCTTCGGTGCAATGCGGAGCTTGTGGAGGCCGAGCGAGTCGTAGAACCGGTTGTTGTACTGGATGCCGTTGGCGGTGATGACTCGGAACTCGGTCGGCAGCAGCTCGATGTAGTCGACTGCTTCGATTGCTACCGGCGGCTTCCCTTTGACGTTGAAGCAGGCGGCGTACATCTCGTTGGGGGAGAGGGAGATGCCGGGGTGGAAGGGGTCGATGAGTGAGTCGCTCGGCCGGTTCTGGTAGACCCGGGTCACCCACTCGTCGTAGAGCAGGTCGAGTGAGACAAGGTCGAGTGCTTCGTACTCGCCTTCGGTTCGGCCGCGATTCGCGGGTGAGCCGCCGGTGAACATCGCCAGGTACTGCACGAACCCGTCTTTGACGGTGCGGAACGCCCGCTCGACGTGGGGCTTGTCGGTGCCCTGCGCCGGCGCGGCGTAGAGCAAATCGACGCCCCACTTCCGGCATGCGGCTTCGAAGGTCGTACCGGTGTAATCCGTGCCGTGGTCGACGGTGATGGCCGATGGGACGATGAACGGGCGGTGCTGGTCGAGTTCAGTTCGCTCTTCCTCGGACACCAGGTCCACCCACGGGAACCGTTTCTGCAGGGTTCGCCATGCCGTGTTTGCGCCGGGCCGCATTGCCCGCGGTGTCATCGCCTGGGCGAGCAGGAAGGCGTGGTCGACCGCTTTCGCGGCTTCCAGCCGGAAGGAGTGGGCGATGATGGTGCCGGTGCAGACGTCGACCATCTGGGTGAGGATGGGGCGGGTGATGTGCCCTTCGCTGTCGATGACGGGGCAGTCGAGGGTAGTGCTGTCGATTTCGACGAGCTCGCCGGGAGCGTATTTACGGCTGTCGCCGAACGGGCGCTTCGGCGTGACAGCACGCTCGCGACGCTGCTTCGCTGTCCCGGTGGTGTACTTGCCGGAGGCGAGGTAGTTGAACTGGCGGTACTGGGTGGCTCGTGACCCTGTCGGGATGACCTCGCCCGGGTACTGGTCTTTCAGACGTTTCCGGGCAATGGCGAGCAGCGCATTGGCGGTGCGTGTGGACTCGTTGGTCTGAGCAGTGATGACTTCTTTCAGGCAGGTGAGCCAGCGCTCGTCTGCTCTGTCCAACGGCCCTTCAGTGCGGATGGTGCGGTTGTCGATGAGCGCTGCCAGCCCACCGTCCTTGTACTTCTTCCGCTTCCGGTAGAGCGTTGAAACGGACACCGTGCGGCCGAGCTTGGTGAGCTCTGCGGACTTCTTCGAGACTCGGTCCTCGAGTTTCACCGTTGCCGGGTCGTAGTCGGGGTTGACGGGCGCCTCCGTGTCAGAGGGGTTCTTGCGTCCGGTTTCCATCTCGTTGAGGTGGCCGGCCCAGAACATCAGCTCCGGCCGGTCATCGTCGGAGATGTTGTCGAGCTGGCGCGGGTCGGCTTCGATTCGCTTCGGCGGTTCGGTGAGGCGGGGGACAATCCAGTCCATGCTGACGTTGCGGTATTCGCCGGTGTTGATGTTTCGGAGCGTGTACATGCGGCCGGCGATTTCGCAGATGGTGTAGTCGCCTTCGGTGAGGCGGAGGGTGGAGTTGGGGTCGAGGTAGCGCATCAGATTCCCTTTCGGAGAACGGTTGAATGGTTGAACGGGCGGGTGAGGACGGCTGTCAGGTGGCCGGTCCACAGCAGGCTGTACAGCTGGGACGTGGTGACAACGGGGGCGATGTCGGGGGCGTAGTGCTCGATGGCTTCACCGAGGGTGAGGCCGGGGACGGTTTTCAGTAGTTCGTCGTGTGCCTCATCTGGTGGCGCCCAGCGCGGGTGCCGGTACAGGCTCAGCAGGAGGACGTTCTTGAGGAGGGCTGGTTCGACGCCGGTGAAGGTTTCGTATTTCCATCCGACCGAGTCGCACAGCTCCTGCGTGTTGGCGAACTGCCGGCGAATCCGGTCGTTGATGAGGCCTTCGAAGTGGACATCGAGGATGGCCCGCGTGCCGTCGGCGTGTACGACGAAGTAGTCGGGGTAGTGGTAGGTGCCGTCACCGAACTGCATCAGGCACGGTTGCGGGGTGACGGCGGCGACGGGGCTGAGGAAGTCGAGAAACGTCAGCGCCCACTTCTCGAACAGCGACTCATGCCAGACGTGTCGGTCCAGTTGTGAGAACCAGTACTTGCCGGGCCGGTGCCGCTGCCCGTGGTATTGCTTGGGCTCCCGCGCCCGCTGCGTCAGGTGCAGCGGTTCATGGATGAGGGCAGGCCCGGCGAACTCGGTGTGCTTCTGTCCGGTTCGGTCGAGCCACAGGACGAGGTTCCGTGACTTCCCCTCGACGGGCTTGATGGCTTTATAGGCCTTGTTGTCTCTACCTGGCATTTCGTTCTCCTTCGCGTGGTTGCAGTAGGAGCTATGCGTGTGGCTTTCGGGTGGCTGGGTTGTAGTTGGTGTTTGCGGTGAATCGAAGCACCGGGACATGCGGAAATCTGCGCTGAAGTTCCGGAGGTGTCTGTTCTTATCACCATCAGACGGTGTATGAAAAGACCCGATGAGAGAACTAATCGCCAGCTTCCGCCAAGGGGGTGCTGGCGCGATCCGTCGCGCGTTGAGTGGGCCAATGCTCGGCTTAACCGCCTGGAAGAAATCGGCGGCTCACACCTCAGATTGATTCGGCTCCGGAGCGACATTGCATCATTGCGACTGAAAGGACAGGCTCAACCGTGCCGACGGCCGGACGTCGGGATGTGCCCGTACGCTTTGCGCGGTGAACCGACGGGCGGCGCTCAGGCTCGGTGCTGCGCCGCCGTCCAGCGATCAGTCCTGTCCGTTGTGGTGAGGCGGTGTCGAAAAGCGCGCCAGGTTTGGGTGTCATCTGAATGGCGGTCTGCTGAAACAGTCCACGAGGTATTGACTCTTGGACCGGCTGCCAGCTGCCTCGGCAGGCCGTCACGCCCCGCTAATCAACCGATTAGGGACCATGAGTCGAGCTTGCATTTGAAAAACGAACCGCACGCCCCCTTTTGGGGTAAGCGCGTCTCGTGATCCGCCTGGCAGTCTGAGAAAGCTATGCGCTGGCAGTGCCTTCGCTGAGCAACGCAATCACACAGAAGGAAACACATGAGCTCTCTCCCTCCGACATCGCCCGTACAGCAGTCCGCGCCCGTTCCCGAAGCGCCGCGGTCCGGGAACGGACTGGGCGTGGCCGGCCTGATCATCGGAATTGTCGCGTTTATCGGCGCGCTCATCCCGTTCCTGAACTATGTCGCCTGGTTTCTCGGCCTCATCGGTCTCGTCTTGGGCGTCATAGGACTGCTACAGAAGAAGAAGCGCAAGGGTACCGCCATCGCAGGGACCGTCATTTCGGCAGTCTCCATCCTGCTGTCGATCATCCTCGCTGTCGCTTACACGGCAAGCTTCGCCGCCGCTGTCAAGAATGAGATGGACAAGCAGGAAGCCGCCGCCGCGCAGCCGGTCGAGGTCGTTTACGACGTCACCGGAACGAGCGCTGACGCGACCGTCACGTACTCCACGTTCAACGACGGGCAGTCGAAGCTTGAGCAGGCATCTAATCAGGCGCTCCCGTGGACTAAGTCGGTAACCGTCAAGAAGGGCGGCGTGTTCGACTACAGCAGCTTCACCCTTACCGGTTCCAACGGCCAGGACGGCGGCGATGTCGCCTGCAAAATCACGGTCGGCGGCAAAGTCGTTTCCGAGCAGCAGGCTTCTGGTGCGTACGCAACGGTGACCTGCAACTCCACTGGCACCGACGGTAAGTAAACCGACTGCTGTGGTTTCGGAAACCGACTAGCAGGGGCCACAGCACACACCAGGAGACCCGCAATGAGCAACACGCCTAGCGACGACGCCAACGTCCCCTCGGAACCGGAACCGGAAGTAGAGGAAACCTCTGCCAACACAACTTCCCATATCCCGGTTGAACAGAACGCGGAACCGCCGGCGGCTGAATCCGAAGCGTCAGGATCGGGGGAGGGCGAAGCGGTGAGCGACGGCGTCTCACCGGCGAGCGGTGGGGAGAAGCGGCAGATCTGGGGTCGCACAGTCACGCTCAAGACTGCAGTCATCGCTGCCGCAGCCATCCTCATCATCGGTCTCGCCGGCGGGGCCGCTATCGGTAACCTCAGCCGTCCCGCCGTTTCGACGACCGCGGAATACCAGTCGATGAAGCACAAGCTCAGCCAGCAGCTGTCCGACACAAAGTCGGAGCTCGGGATCTCGCAGAACAACCTCGACGCGGCGAACCAGCGCGTCGCGGACATCAAGGACCGCGAAGCGGCACTGGTCGCTGGTGAAGCGAAACTGAAAGCTGATCAGGCGGCGTTGGATCAGCGCACGCAGCAGGTGCAGTCAACGCAGTTCGGCGACGGCGTCCACGTTGTCGGCACCAACGTCACCCCTGGTGTGTATTCAATCAGCAGCAGTAGCAACTGCTACTACGCCTGGATGACCGGCACGGGTTCGGACGCTGACATCGTCGAGAACAACATCGTCTCTGGTCCCGCCACGGTCACTCTGAAGCCGGGCGACATCTTCGAGACGAGCCGTTGCGGCACATGGACGAAGGTCGGCTGATGACCTCGCTACGGTTCTCTCAAGCGGCCGTGCTCGCGCTGGCGCTGATCTTCACGGTTAGCGGGTGCGCCCCTGGGGGCAGCGAGCCAAAGAACAGCGTCAATGGCTCCTCGGCTGCTGCGAGCGACGACGGGACGACCACTCCGAGTCCGACACCGACGGTTATGACCGACAAAGAGGCGGCCGCGCTATATCTCTCGTCCGCCTGTGCCGCGAACGTCCCTAGCAAGGTCTTCAACGATGCTTGGGCAAATCCGAATCCGGATCTTGCGACGATAAAGCAGACCGCGGCGACGACACGGGACGCAGTCGCCGCCACTGCGAAGACCCTCGATGAGGGGCGGTGGCCTGCAGCGGTGAAGGACGACATCGCCATTGTGAGGGACTCGGATTTCGCACAAGCGTCGATCCTCGGTGGCATAGCCAGCTCGTCCACACTCGAGCAGGCGTTTCAGAACCAATTTCCCGCGACCGACCCTGCGTCAGCCGCCAGCCAACGCATACGATCTCGATTGGGATTGCCGGCGGATCCTTACCAGGGCTGCTGAAATGACCGGGTTGACCTGACGCGCCATCGAGGAGGAATCGCGGCCAGGGACTGCTCGCGGCAGGTCGCAGTCGTTCGGACGGAGCTACGGCTACGCAGCGCGCACCCGTGAAGTCACGAGAGGCGCCCAAGTCTCGCGTTGCCGCTCGTGCAGTCCAACTCATGGTTGCCGAAGGTGACCCAGCATGAGCTCGAATGAAGCTCGTTCGGAAATTGAGCCTGGCCGGGACGGCTTCTGCTGTCGCGGTTATTCGCGGTAGCCAGCGGAGTTGGGTTCATTCGTGTCGAGGTACTCGTTAGCGGCGTACTCGATCATGGACAGCCAGTCGGTGCCCTCGGTCTCTTTGCTTTCAGGTTTGCCAGGCAGCTCAAGGTCGAACACGGAGTTACCGTCGTTGCCTAGCGGAGTCACGCATCGGATGACTCCGACGCTGTCTCCATCCTCACTTGAGATCGACCATTCGTACGTTGCTGTCCGCGTGATCTGCCACTCGCGTTCCTTGAACTTGAGAGTGGCGTCTTCTGTATCAAAAATTGATTCCGGCATGGGTTCTCCCGGGTTATGCCGTTCGTGCGAACGGTCTATTTCGTCCAGTATCCACTACCGTCGAGGGCGGGTCCACACCGCGCGCATGCGCGTTCGTCCGGCGGCGGGACGGGCTTCCGCCTGTCAATTCGGCGTTACTGGCGATGTAACTAGGGTGTCTGGTTCGACTTGGTACGTCCGCAACTGGTCTACTGCGCTGTAGAGCGCGTCCCGCAAGGGCGCGATGTCTTGGGCGATCTGAGCGAGCAGAATTCCGCCCTGATACGCGGCGAGGAACGTGTTGGCGAGACGAACCGGGTCGGCCGACGAGTTGATTCGCCCGAGCTCCCGCATCCGTTCAATACCTTCGGTGAAGATGCTGCGCCATTGCGCAAATGCATCGGCGAGGGCGTCATGAACTTCGAGGTCTCCTTTGACCAGTTCGCCAGCAAGGGACCCGAGACTACAGCCGTTTTGGAACGGGCGTCCGGTGAGGACGTAGAAGTCGGCCCAGTCCTGAAATGCCTGGATGGTGTCGAAACCGCCGAATTGTTCACTGCGATGAAACGCAAGGACGTCGTCCGCTTGCCAATCGACGACCCCAAGGACGACCTCCTCCTTGGTGGGGAAGTAATGGGCAAGCTGCGAGCCGCTGACGCCGGCTGCGCTGCGGATTGCCTCGTTGCTCGTCGCTTGAACCCCGTGTGCGTAGATCAGGTCTGCGGCATGGCGGAGTATCCGTAACCGCGTCGCCTTGCCCTTCGTGGTGAGCTTCGGTGTCTTCCGCGAGTCCGGCTTGCTCATCATGTCTGTCACCCTACCAAAAAATGGGCTTGACAACCCATTCCGTGTGAGCCACACTCTCAAAGTGGACGAAATAGTCCAGGAATGAGACACAAGGAGCACCTTCCATGTCACGACTGACCGCACCTGAGCCCGAGGCAATACCCGATGGAGCCAAGGGCATCCTCGACGCGATTCAGAAGCACTTCGGGTTCGCGCCGGGAATGTTCAACACGCTCGCGGCCAACCCGGCGGTGCTGGAGATCGTCGCGACGCTGCAGCGCAGCATCGCCAAACTCCTCGACGCGAAGACGCGGCACACGATCGCGTTGGCGATCTCCCGTACGAACGGGTGTGACTACTGCCAGGCGCTGCACACTTTCGTTTCGTCTGAGCTCGGCGGGATGTCGTCTGACGACATTGAGCTCGCGCTCAACGGAAGTTCGACCGACCCGCGCCGGGCGGCCGTGGCTCGTTTCGTGCAGCGCGTCGCCGAAACCCGCGGACAGGTTGGTGACGCCGACCTCGCGGCCATCCGAGGCGCCGGCTACACGGACTCGGAGATCCTTGCCATCGTGACCGTCACGGTGGTGTTCCTCCTCACCAACTACCTCAACAACGTCAACAAGACGGTCGTCGACGTTCCCGCTCCCAGCCCGAAGGCGGCGTGAGGTGGCAGGCTCTGAGCTGTATGAGAAGTTCCTCGCCCTGCATCAACGGGACCGGGGCTTCGTCATGCCGAACGCATGGGATGGTCTTTCCGCTCAGCTCCTCGCTGACGCCGGATTCGAGGCGATCGCCACATCCTCGTTCGCACTCGCCGCGTCCTTCGGCCGTGCTGACGGAAGACATCAGGTCACCCGCGAGGAGCACCTCGCCCACGCAAGCCTGCTTGCGCGTCTTACGGGTCTCCCCATCAACGGTGACTTCGAAGACGGGTACGGGGCAACCCTCGACGATGTCGCGGGCACCGTCAAGGGTGCAATCGAGCACGGGCTGGCCGGAATCGGGGTGGAGGACACCTCGGGCGACCCCGATAACCCCATCCGTGACTTCGACGATGCGGTAGCTCGGGTGCGTGCGGCCGTTGTCGCGTCGCAGAGGAGGATCGTGGTCACCGGGCGCACCGACAACTACCTGCAGGGTCGCCCCGACCTCGACGACACCATTCGGCGGCTCACCGCCTTCGCGGAGGTCGGGGCCGACGTGGTCTACGCGCCATACCCGCCCGACGCCGACGCGCTCAGGACCATCGTCAGTGCCGTCTCGCCGACACCAGTCAACGTTTTGATCTCGCCTGCTGACAACGTCCTGTCCGTGGAGGAGCTGCTCGACCTCGGAGTGAAGCGCATCAGTCTCGGGCCGGCTCTCTATGTACACGCGATGGGTGCCGCCGAACAAGCGGTGAGATCACTGGTAAAGGGTGACCTGAAATCTGCGACTAACGGGATGGACTTTAGCCGCGTCGACTCCCTCCTTCATCGCGAGGAGCGCTGAGGCTCGGCTGCGCCGCAAAAACCCAAAAATCGACCAGAAACTGAAAGCAGACACACCTGATGGACCTCGAAAAGCTGATGAGCAAGCACCTGACCCGCTACTTCGATGGCAGCAAGACCATCCCTGAGAAGACTCTCGAGCAGCTGCTCAGTTTCCTCCGCTCCACCCCCTCATCTGTGAACATCCAGCCGAACCACTTCTACGTGCTGTCCACTGAGAGCGGGAAGCGCAAGCTTGCCGACAACCTGAGTGAGCGATTCCAGGACAACGCGGAGAAGGTGATGAACGCATCGCACGTCGTGGTGCTCACCACTCGCACCGACATCCCGGACGAGCACCTCGACGCCGTCTTCACCAAGGAGCGCGCCGACGGACGCTTCGCGAAGGAAGCGACTCACGACCTGTGGGAGTCGATGACGCGCGACTTCCTCAACATCCGCGAGTCGTCGTATGACGATTTGAACCACTGGATGGAGAAGCAGACGTACATGGCCCTCGGCATGACGATGATGGCAGCCGCTGAACTCGGCATCGACGCGACCCCGCTCGAAGGCTTCGACCGGGCCACCGTCGACAAGGCGTTCGGCCTTGAAGGCACCGGATACACCACCACCGTCCTGCTCGCCCTCGGCTATCCGGACCCCGCGAAGGCGTACGCGACTCCGATCTCTCGCCTTGACCGGGACAAGCTCTTCACCTTCATGTGATCTGACTAAACGGCGGCCGGCGCGTGCACACGCGCCGGCCGCGCACGACGCTCGCCAAGCCAAGGAGAAGAAGTGGTTGAGAGCACCAGTGTGCAGGAGTGGGCGGCCGCCCGAGCCTCGGCGCTACCCGGCGCCGAGCACACAAGGCAAAACACGGGCGACTGGGCAGTATGGAAGGTGTCCGGCAAGGTCTTCATGCTTCAGACTTCCATGCCAGGCGAACCCGTCGTCATCCTGAAATCGGATCCGGCGGATGCACTCGCACTACGTGAAGCGCACTCGGACATCACCCCTGGCTACCACATGAATAAGGCCCACTGGATCACCATGCACCCAGGCGGAACCCTTGGTGCCGAGTTCGTCGGTGACCTCGTCGCAGACTCTTACCGTCTTGTCGTCGACAGCCTCCCTAAAAGACACAGGCCGGCGCAAGCGTAATCGCCCCAAACCGACCCCGAACGGCAACCAGCCGAGACCCGGTCTTCACACCACCTATATTGCGCTGCTTGGGATCGTCAAAACTCTTGTCGGTGCCACGCGTGGATGTAGGCCATTTTGCTCTCCAATCGGATCGAATCCCGTCCGGCTCGCGGTGTGGCTTCTCTGGACGGCGGAAGCTACCGCCGCAGAAAGTACGAAATAGTCCTGTTTCGGAATGCCTGTCGCCGTCTCAAGTTACCCATTAGGTACAGAACGGAGTTTTATTGATGGTTCACGATCTTCTTGCGACGAAAGCGTCCTCAGCCGAGCCGGCAACGATTCGCACTCGAGTGCGGATTCCTCTGGCCTTCGGTGACGGCTATCGCACCCCTGCAGATGTATTCACGTTCAACGGTCTCGTCGACGGTCGCGAGCACCTGATGCTCGGGTTAGGGGACTGGGAGAACAGCGATTCGGAGCCGTTGGTTCGGCTACACAGCGAGTGCCTAACCGGGGATGTTTTCGGCTCCCAGCGCTGCGATTGCGGGCCACAGCTTCGGGAGGCAGTCGAGCGGATCGCTGCAGCTGGCGGTTTCCTTCTTTATCTTCGGCAGGAGGGCCGCGGCATCGGGCTGTACGAGAAGCTCGACGCCTACGCATTGCAGGATCAAGGGCTGGATACGTATGCGGCGAACACCGCTCTCGGCCGTAAGGAAGATGAACGCGACTATTCTGCTGCGGCTCAAATGTTGCACGCCTTTGGCGCCGATCGGGTACGGCTTCTGACCAACAATCCCGACAAGACCCTTCGGTTGGCGGAGCTTGGTGTAGAGGTGACGGAGCAGATTCCCACAGGGGTTTACGCGACTGCCTACAACCTTCGATACCTTCAAGCCAAGCGTGACCACACCGCTCACACGATCGAACTACCCCCGCTCTTGGCCGCATCCTGACTGTTGGGGCTCGCTGACGCCTCGTTTGCCGGCGTCTTCCCGAAACGCGGCGCGAGCTATTTGTTCGCGCCGCGTTGAGGTCCAAAAAATGCGCTGCGGCGAAACCACGACGGGCTGGTCGGCCTGGACCAGCCTGCCCGCCGTCGCCTCGCGAATCCATTGCCGCATGTGGTTATCCCTAAAATGTGTCAGCGAGAGCAGCAGGCGTATCGCCGCGTCGCCAACATCTAGCGCCCGCGGGCGGCTCGCTAGCGCGGTGGACTACTTGTCGCAAGCAGAGCCACATGGCTCGCTGGCCGCTATGTCAGGGTCTGATACCGCAGCTGAGAGACCAGCGAAGACTTGGGCGCACGCGTCGCACGCGTCGATGTGCGCCGCGATGCCAGGGTATTCCTCCTCCGGGCCCGCACCGTTTGCCTGCATGTCCACATAGACGTGAAGAGCAGCAACCGCGCTATCACAGCCCACGTCTCTTGGGTCTGCGGCCAAGAGTCGCTCGATCCAACCCGGCGTGCTCAAGCTAAACCAACTCCTAGTCGCCCCGGCGAGGCCTGGCCTGAGCGAGACTCTCCTTGGAGGTAGCCGTTAGCCGTCAGATACGCTCGGATCTTCTTGCGCGCGTCGAAGACCGTCTTATAAATCGCGCCGGGTGTCGACCCAAATTGCTGCGACATAACGTCCACTGAGACGCCGTTGACCTCGATCGCCACGAAGAGCTGTTGTTGTTGAGGGTCGAGGGTCGCCACAGCTTGTTGAACACCCGAAATGAGGTCACGATGGCCGGCAGGATCAGCTGCGCCGTACCTTGCCGGTAGTCCATCCCAGTCGGGAGCGTCGGTACCTCCGCTCCTGCTGCGCCAGGTTTCCCGCGCTAATGTGCCCGCGATCTCGAGCACAGCGAAGCTGTATGCCCAAGTGGTGAAACGGCACTCGCCTCTGAATGTGTGAAGTTTCCCCATTAGAGTGACCATCGCATCGTCTGCGGCTTGGTTGGCTAGGTCGTCCAATCCCGGACCGCTTATAAGTGTTGAGTCCCCGCGCCGAAATGCCTCCCTGCGTGCGACTCGGAGCAGGATTTGGTGCAGTTTCTCCTCTGCCGCCTGGCGGGGAGGGCCTTGGGTTGTCAGCGCGTCCAGCCACGCGGATGAGTCTTTGTCCATCACGTGGACTCCGTTCAAATTCGGAACTATCTCGTCCACATTAGAGCGCGGGAGTCAACGGAGCGCAATGACAAATTTCTGGGATCTCGTACGAAGGGCTGAGCACCCCGCCTAACGTCGGATCAGCCCCCTCCATTGGTCGCCCGCTCAAGGCGATGCGACGAGCGGGTGTGGCATCGTTCCGAAACTAAACCAGTAAGAGCAGGGGTTCGCCTGTCAGCCAACAATTGTTCGTCAATCGCATGGCCTGATCATGCGTGCGGTGAAGAGGAGCGCATGCCGAACTACCGCAAAATCAAGAATGGATTTTCACGACATGAGACCAGCAGGTCTGGAGTCGTGCCGTGACCGCTTTGAAACAGTACCCCTCCTCGGAAGTGTCCTCCCCTCAGGGCGGGATGCCCGACATCTCTGACCGCCCCGATAATGTGCGGCTGATCGACCGGTTCGGGCGCGTCGCGCGCGACCTGCGGGTCTCGGTGACCGAGAAGTGCTCGCTGCGCTGCACCTACTGCATGCCCGCGGAGGGGCTGCCGGCGATCCCGCGCGACGACCTGCTGACCGCGACGGAGATCGCGCGGCTGGTGCGGATCGGGGTGCGCGACCTGGGCGTGCGCGAGGTCCGGTTCACCGGGGGCGAACCGCTGATGCGCGCCGACCTGGCGGAGATCATCGGACGCTCCGCGGAGGCCGCGCCCGGCATCGACCTCTCGATCACGACCAACGGCATCGGGCTGGACCACCGCATCCACTCGCTCGTGGAGGCCGGCCTCACCCGTGTGAACGTGTCGCTCGACACCGTCGACCGCGAGCACTTCGCCCGGCTGACCCGCCGCGACCGGCTCCCGGCCGTGCTCGCGGGCATCCGGGCCGCGCACGAGGCCGAGATGACCCCGCTGAAGCTGAACGCGGTGATGATGCGGGACACGCTGCGCGACGCCCCGGACCTGCTCGCGTGGGCGCTGGAGAACGGCTGCCGGCTCCGGTTCATCGAGCAGATGCCGCTCGACGCAGACCGCTCGTGGCTGCGCGAGAACATGGTTTCGGCCGAGGAGCTGCTCGCGGTGCTGGGGGAGCGGTTCACCCTCGTCGAGGCGGGCCGCGACGATCCGCACGCGCCGGTCGAGGAGTGGCGCGTGGAGGGCTGGACGGTGGGCGGCGCCCCGGCGACGGTCGGCATCATCGCGTCGGTCACGCGCTCGTTCTGCGCGGCCTGCGACCGCACCAGGATCACCGCGGAGGGCACGGTGCGCTCGTGCCTGTTCGGCGACGACGAGACCGATCTGCGCGGACTGCTGCGCGGCGGGGCGGACGACGCCGAGATCGCGCGATGGTGGCAGGCGGCGATGTGGGGCAAGCAGGCCGGGCACGGGATGGACGCGGCCGGGTTCGCCCCGCCGGTGCGGAGCATGGGGGCGATCGGTGGCTGAGGTCGTGGTGCGGTACTTCGCGGCCGCGGAGGAGGCGGCCGGGAGGCCGGAGGAGCGGATCGAAGTGGCCGACCCGACGGTCGGCGGCCTGCAGGCCGTGCTCGTCGCCCGCTACGGGGAGCCGATGGAGCGCGTGGTGCGGTCGGGCTCGTTCCTCGTCGGCGGCGTCGTCTCCCGCGACCCCTCCCGTGCCCTGACGGCCACCGTCGACGTCCTGCCGCCCTTCGCCGGTGGCTGAACGCGTGACTCGCCGTCAAGCGACGTAGGCCACGCTTGCCGCGGGCATAGCGGGCGGCGCGAGTGAGGTGCTGCAGCGGTGGCTTGCTCCCTGCGCATGCCGACGTATTAGGCGGAACCTGCTGTCCCTAGATCTCCAAACCCGTCAGAGCGCGCGGTTGATGCGCCTGCCATCAGGTGGGGACATTGGTCCAACCAAGGGTGAAGAGCGGTAGGGGTTCGGTTCCAGCGATGTCCTGACGTCTGCCGATTTGGTGCTCGCGCACTGCAGGGGCTAACTGCAACCGTTCCTGTGGAGCCGGCAGCGCCGCGAGCGCTCCGCCGTCACCGCCCCGTCCGCTGCGCCGCGCCAGCGCGTTCAGATTGCAGGAAGCCGGCGTGCACGATGACGTGAAGTTAGAGTCCTACCCACTCCGTTGCGCCGGCGGCGTAGTGTTGACGCTTCCAAATCGGGACCCGCCTCTTGATGATCTCGACAAGGTTTGCGCAGGCTGCGAACGCCTCGGGGCGATGCGGGGCCGCGACGGCCGCGATCAAGGCCAGGTCTCCGATAGCTAGCGACCCCACCCGGTGTTGTGCCGCTACCTGCAGGCCAGTGGCCTCGGCGATTTCTTCGCAGCACTGTCGCAGGAACGTCTCGGCTTGGGGATGTGCGCGGTAGTCGAGCGAGAGGACGCTGCGGCCGCCGTCGTGGTCACGCACGATCCCGTGAAATGACACGACCGCACCTGCCTCGGCGCTCCAAACGAACTCGTCGACGGTCGCGGGTTTCAGCGGTTCGCCGGTGACTGCGGCGAGGATATCCTTCATTGCTTTATCGCCTCTGTGGAGCTTGTTTGGCATATTAGGTGGAGAAGCTGTTCCTGACGGTGTTCGTATCGGTGCCGTGGTCCATGAGCTCTGGTCGCTACTCGTGAGGAGGTCACGACGACGCGGGTACGGGCCCGGCGAGAACGCCGGCGCCGTGCAGGCGGAGCGAGCGGGCAGCAGTGCGTTCGACGAACGTATGTTGAACGCGCACGCACTCGCTCATCAGTTGCGGCGCCGTTGTCATTCCTTGGCGCCTTCGCTTCCGTCGAGTCAGTACAGATCGTCTTGTTCGACGATGTGCACGGCGGCTTCCTCGGCGGACGACTCGCCCCCGTCGATACCGACGTCGAGAGCCCAGAACTCCGACTCGGGCTCGACGCTGTCGGGTTCGGCGAAGACGATTCGCCCCGCCCGTAGCGTCCCGACCTGGTCGTCGAGGAGCTCACCGTCGGTGTCCGAGGTGTCGCCCAGACCGTCTCCGTAATCGTCGTCTGACACTTCTGGTACTTCCCGTGCCAACCGAGCGGAGAGTGGTTCGTGAGTGTGCGCCTCCCGCGGGGTGTAGCCCCACGCCAGATCAGCAGGGCGATAGTCGAGCGGTGAATAGGAGAGTTCGTCCACATCGTCGCCGAGCTCGTCACCGTCGAGGCTTTCGTCGGTGGGAAGGAGCTCGAGGCCGTCGCTCAAGTCGTCGTATTCGGTGCCGGCGTCTGACATCCTGTTCTACCTCTCTATCCGGATCACCTGCTTTAGCGACGTAGTCGAAGGTGCCTCTTACGCGCGATTCGTAACTCGGTGCGGTCGAGTGCGGGTCGCAGCCCGAACGTCATTCACGCGACGAATTTTCTACCCAATTTTCTGCGCACGAGGTCCGCAGTCAACGGAGGACGGGGACTAGGCCGGTGACAGGCGGACGTCAATGGCCCAGCGAAATTAGAGACGCAATCGTCTTGTTATAGCTTCGAGTGGTTGGCGGTCGTACCCTCGTGTGCTCTGTTTTCACTAGCCTAGCTTCGTTGTCACGAATGCGAAGACTGGCCTAATCTGGACGCAATAGTTCCGTTGATTGAATCGAGGTCGGACGGACATGGATAGTGAATCAACGTCATGGCTGACCGCGCTGACTGCCCGAGGCGCTGAATGTAACACCGCTCAGGCGCGGCTCCACGAAATGTTGCTTAAGGTCGCGATGAAAGAGGCATACCGTCGCGGTCCTGCAGCTCGCATCAGCGGCCCAGAGCTGGATGACATCGCGCACCAAGCCGCTGATGACGCGATGCTCTCCTTGCTCGGGAAGCTGGAGACTTTCCGAGGCGAGAGCCGCTTCACCACTTGGGCATACCGCTTTGTCGTGTTGGAGGTTTCGAGCAAGTTAGGGCGTCACTACTGGCGCCGTCCGACCGTGCCTCTCGATGCCGACGACTGGGATCGTCTGCCCGCAAAGTATGGCGCCGACCCACTGGCAGCGGCTCAACATCGGGACCTGATTGCCGCGGTGCAGCGCGCAGTCGAGACGCTCACGGAGCATCAACGTACCTTGTTCGTTTCCATTGTGGTGAACGGCATCTCGATCGACGCGATGGCGGCGAAATTGGGGTCTACGCCTGGCGCGCTCTATAAGACCGTTTTCGATGCTCGTCGTAAAATACGTGCCTACCTGACAACTAATGGTTATCTAGAGCAAGACGCGGGGGTAGCCCGAAGCGGTCGGGAACAGGTAGGGGTAGAGACAGCGTGAGCAACGCTTCGGAGTGGATCGATCGGTTCCTAGCCGCCGACCCAGAGGACGTCGGTTGCGACGAGGTCATGGCTGTTATGCACATTTATGTGGATTTGCGCGCCGCTGGTGTGAATCCTGAAGATCGCTACCCGGGAGTAGCAGCCCATTTAGCCGCATGCCGCGGCTGTGCCGACGATGTTGCCGGTCTACTGGAGATCGCTTCCGACAAGGACTTTCAACTCCGGCCGCCCAGCGTGGAGGGCTGACCAGGGCTGCCGAGTGCCACCTCCGTCACCAAATGGCCCGCACTGTAGCGTGGCCCTCATGCCTGCATCTGAAGCTGGAGCCGACGGCGACCGTCTACTTACCCTTGCGTTCGCTATCGAGTCGAACCCCTCCGCATATGCGCTGCTGATTGGGGCTGGCGTCTCCAAGAGTGCAGGGCTGCCTAGCGCCTGGGAGGTCATCACTCTCCTCACCGCTCAGCTGGCGCACCTCCGAGGCGAGAGCCCACCGGACCCAGTGGAATGGTACGAAAGCACCTACGGCGAGAAAGCGTCGTACGACCTGGTCCTCAAAAGGTTGGCTCCGACAAGCTTCGAGCGTCAGCCGCTTCTGCGCAAGCAGTTCGAAACCTCAGACGGATTGAATGGGAATCCGTCACCGGCCCATCACGCTATCGCTGACCTTGCGGTGCTTGGTGCTGTCAAGGTCATCGTCACCCTCAACTTCGACCGGCTCATCGAAGCCGCACTCCGACAGGCCGGTATCGAACCGACAGTCATAGTCACTGACGCTGACATCGAGGGTATGCCCGCTCTGCATACGATCGACTGCTGCGTCATTCATCTCCACGGTGACTACCTCAACCCCGATTCGATGTTGAACACGGACGATGAGCTTGTCGAATACTCGTTTCCGCGCCAGCGGATCCTCAAGCAGATACTCCGCGACTACGGACTGATCGCAGTCGGATGGTCGGCAACTTACGACACCGCCCTCCGCAATGCCGTCGCTGCCGGCTATCGCGAGCGCTACACGCTCACCTGGATTGAACCCTATGAGCAGAGTCGGCTCGCGGGTGAGCTTGCCCGGTTGAAGAACGCTTCGATGGTCAAGACGTCGGCCGATGACGGTCTGGGTCGCCTCGCTGACGGTGTGAAGTCGCTTCGCGCTCGTAAAGCCAGGCACCCGTTGACGGTGTCGACCGCGATCGAGACGGCCAAGCGGGAGCTTTCCGGCGGGACCGTCCGTATCGGCTTGCATGACACGCTCGCCAGCGAGCTTCGGCGTCTCCATGAACTCGACGACATTCGGAACCCGATCGGCCGGTCGGACGAGCCCTATTCGGACGTCGCAGAAAGGATAGATGAGGCGTCCAAAGTCGTCTGCGGGTTGGCCGCGACGCTCGCGTTCTGGGGCGACACGGTCACCGACCGGTGGTGGCTCGGGGAGCTGCGTCGATTCGGCGTCGTGGGTCAGGGCGGTGGGGCCACCCGCCTGCTGGAGCGTCGGCTGGTCGCGGGTGTGAGCTTGTTCTACGCGGCTGGGGTTGCCGCCGTCGCGGCGGAACGGTACGACTTGCTGAACCGCTTGTTCAGTATGAACCAGCTGGACCATCAGCGAACCGTTGACGAGTCGTTTGCCCGCCGTCTCGGCGCCGACAACTTTCCCGGCGAGCCGAGGCCGCGGGCGGTCGTACGGCCGATTCTCGACGAGGTACTCGGGGTCCCGGATGAGCGACTCGACGAATGGTGGCAGCAGTTCGAGGTCCTCCGGTACACCTACCTTCTGATGCGCAGCCCGTCGTATCGGCAGCTGTTCGAGGAGAACCAGTCCTACGAAGCCCAACGAAGGAACGCGTTGAAGATGGCCGGAGAGGTGCGTCTCGGAGTTGTTCCTCATGAGGCCAAGGAATACGAGCAGCGCGCCGAAGCCGCTGAGAAGGAGGCTGCCTTCGCGATGCGAGGCATTGTGGGGCTTATCTGGCCGGGGTCGGTGCACGTGATGGCGGCCCGCGGCGCGAGCCGCGACCGGGGGATCCCGGTAGCGCTGCAACTGGCCGCCGATGTCGAAGCCGAAGGACAGAGTCACCCATTGGTCGCTTCCGGCTTTGCCGAGAATCCGACGCCGCTGGTAGTCGCTCTCCGCGCCGTGAGCGACGCCCTCGGATCGCGCGGTGACGAAATCGCAAGGATGAGCCAAGGCGGGTACATCCCGATGTCGGTGTGGCTCGACGGAGTCTCGAGCGGATGAACGATCTCAAATCAACTGGATCTTTTTGCGGGTGAAGAGAGCGCGTGATCTCCCTCTCCACCCGCAATGCCGATCGGGTTGGCGGAAGCGGTCAGGCAATCCCGCCGATGAAGCGTTCGAAACCTCGATCCGATTAGGCGAACTCACCTTACCGCAAAAGGACTTAGTCGTCCCATTTTGACGACAGCTACACGAAGTCACACCGGTGGCATGGACGATCGGGATCGCTACGCAGTCTGAGCGACGTGTGGATTACGCGGCTAGCCGGGCCGAGCCGGCTCGGGGCCTAACACCCTAAGCATCTGAACGTTCACGGCAGATCAGCGATCGCGTCCTGATCCTCGTAGCGCTCCAGCACATACTCGGCGTAAGGGAAGTCGCAGGTGCTGGCAAGTCCGTAGACGGCGACCTTAGCGACGCCATTGAGCTCGGCCGGGAGACGAAGAGTCCGGGGAGGCGTGTCGGCGTCGTCGTTGATCGGGACCTCCCGATGAGGGCGGCTTCCATCCATCAGTACCGCGATGTAGCTCATGATCTCCTTCTCGTGACACCGCCCGAGTCGCGGGTGCGCTCTTGGAGCACCCGCTCGGTCGTCCGTTACTCGCTGATGTGGGAGAACAGGAACCAACGGTCCTTTTCCAGCCCGGCGCCGATCTCGATCGCGACATCCTGGCTGATCGGGTCGATCCCGCCGAGCTCCTTCACCGCCTGATTCACACTTTTGAGAGCGGCATCGATGCCGGCGATTACGGTGCGGATGGTGTCATCCGCCTGCAGGAAACCCGCAGGTGGTTCCGGGGCGCTCGCATTCGCCGCGACCGTCCACAGGCGAGCGTCCACCGGCATTCGCAGAGCAACGATCCGCTCGGCGGCAAGGTCAGCCCAGTCACGGGCGTGGTCAACGAGCGTGTCGAGCAGTTCGTGCACGGCGACGAAGTTCGTGCCGCGGACATGCCAATGCGCCTGCTTCCCGTTGACGATCAAGGCCGTCAGGTCGTGCACCACCGGAGTCAGCAGCTCGGCAACGCGGGCGGTGATGTCACTAGTGCTGGTCGTGTTCGTTTCGACATCCGTCATGATGGCGGGTCCTTTCTGTCGAACGCTTGTGTGACAGAAGGTCTCCGCTCTTACCAAACGGGGCAGAACTTTGGCCGCTTCTGACCCGAACATCAGGATTGCCGAGCGTTTGCTCGTCAAGCCTTGGGTTAGCCAAACGCACTTGGAGCCGGCTCTCAACTTTCATCCTTGAAGGTGACACCGGACAGATCGACATGCGGTCGAGCGGCTGTTCAACAAGCGTTGGCTTGGATAGAGGTCAGTCTTCGGGGACCAATGTGTAGACAGCGGCATTGCGGCCCTTCGCGTACCGGGCGGCGACGATTTTGAAACCCGGGTTCTGCTCCGCGATGACTGGCAGCCAGGGGTCGGCACCGTCTGCGCGTAAACGGTACTCCACCTCCGCAGGGAGCAGGGGAATTGTTCTGGTGTCTTTTGGAGCTTCGATCACCTCAAGCACCCGCCGCGGGCGGATTTGGGGCCGAGCGCCGACCGTACGACGTTCCCTCGGTGAGTAGGCGCGAGTGACACGTGAAAGACGGCCGGCCGCGTTCTCAATTGTCGTCATGGTCCCTCCTGCAACGTCGTAGTTTCAACCACAGTTACCACTGCTGCTCAACGCGGCCACCTCGGAGCCCTCTTCGGCGGCGCGAAATTGGTGCAGGCCGTGTTACTGGTCGCGTCTCGCCGAAAATGTTCGCCATACGTAGATAGACCGAACGGTTCCCGTTGCCTCGTCGGCATCCGCGGGTTTGTAATTTCGGCGAGAGAGTTCCTTCCGGGGGGAAGGGGGTCGACCGGTATGGATACCGACTCAACTGCCTGGCTTGCAGCGCTCAAATTTGAAGGTCCCCATCAACGTGCTGCACAGGCTCGACTGCATGAGCTGATGCTCAAGGTGGGATTGAAGGAGGCGCACCGGCGGGGTCCAGCATGGGGTGTTGGCGGCCCGGAGCTGGACGACCTCGCCCTGCAGGCGGCTGACGACGCAATGGTGTCATTGCTCAGGAAGCTAGACACCTTCCGAGGAGAGAGCCGTTTCACGACGTGGGCGTACAAGTTTGTCGTGCTCGAGGTTTCCAGCAAGCTCGCCCGGAATTGTCGGCGACGTCCATCCATCGCACTAGACCTGGATGAATGGGACCGGCTGCCGGAGAAGGACGGCACTCCGAGCCCCCTCGAAAGTGTCCAATATCAGGATCTTGTCGACGCTCTCGGCCGAGCAATAGCCCGGCTGACACCGCACCAACGCTGCCTGTTTCTCGCCGTTGTTGTCAACGGCGTATCCATCGACGCCATTGCCGCGCATACAGGAGTTACACGGGGCTCCATCTACAAGGCTGTTTGCGATGCGCGCCACCGGATCCGGACGTATCTCGACGCAGAGGGATACTTGGAAGCCGTTCTCACCCGAGATCCCTAGCTCGGAAGGACTGCTAGAGGTTGCACCCCGTCGCGGCCGAACTGTTCGTCCCCGGGCCGGCGCCATCATCAGGCATCGTCCGCGGCCGAAACACGGTCCCACCGTCCAGCGCAACCTTTCCAGAACTCGCCCTATTCACAGGGACAACCCGTGCGCCCGGTCCGCGCCCCCTAGGCGAAGGTGATGCAAGCTCGCGAGAGCCATCAGCGCGTCCACCCCACTCTGACGATGGGCGGTAAAAACGCCTCGCACGGTGGCGCTAGTGATGTGTGAGATCACCCGGGCTGTGCGATTGCGCGGCGGGTACGTGACTTTGCGATCCGGTTCGCACAATGTGTGACGTTGCGATCCGGTTCGCACAATGTGGACGTCCTCATTTCCCGGGGATGAGCATGAGCTGCGAGTAAGCGGCGCCATCCACGCCACGCTCATACGGATGACGGTCAAGGATCGCGTCGACAAAGTAGCCAAGGGAGCAAGAGAAAAAATGAGAATCGTTGTAGCCGGAGGTACTGGTGTCGTCGGTACGAAGGTCGCCGAGAAGCTCAGATTGGCCGGCCACGATGTCGTCGCGGCGTCGCGTCGGACCGGCGTGAACCTTTACACCCGAGACGGGCTTCAGGAGGCGTTGGAAGGCGCGCAGGTTGTTGTCGACTGCTGCAACTCGGTTTACACCGATTACGCGGGCGCTCTCGACTTCTTCGAGACCGAGACGTTGAACCTGCTGACTCTGGGCGCAGCCGCAGGGGTCCGGCATCATGTCGTCCTCTCCTTGGTCGGTACCGACAAACTCGGTCAGGCGAATGGTTCGTACTTCGAGGCGAAGGCTGCGCAGGAGCGACTGGTTGCCGAATCCGGGGTGCCTTATTCGATCATTCGCTCCACCCAGTTCTTCGAGTTCGTGCGGGCAATTGCGGACTCGGCTACCGAAGCCCAAGTCACACGAGTCGCTGAGGCCCTCGTCCAGCCGATCGCTGCAGCGGATGCGGCGGACGCCGTCGCTCGGACGGCGACGGGTGATCCACTGATGAGTGCCATCGAAGTAGCAGGCCCCGACCAATTCCGTTTGGGCGACTTGGTCTCCCTGGAGTTGCGGTGGTCACGTGATCCACGCGAAGTGGTAGCTCACGCGGAAGGCGAGTACTTCGGGTCACGGCTGCAACCGCATGATCTGCTGCCCGTTGCCGACGCGAGGTTGTACTGGTCCCACTTCACCGACTGGCTGGATCAGCGCGAGAGAACCAGTTGAGCCTGCTCGTCGACAAACTGAACGGTTCTCGGCCCCAAGGCGATCCGGCCCACTTGCGGCCAGGCGTCGGGCTGAAGCGCGAGATGAAACAGGAGCACCCTCACATCCCATGAGTCCGACCAATAAAGCAAGCAGCAGCGACGAGGATCGCATGTCCCATATCAACGACGTCGCTCGCAGATCCTTCGGGTGGGGGGAACTGCGTCCCGGATTGGCGGAGGCGATAGAGGTGCTCCTCGACGACGGTGACGTGTTGGCTGTCATGCCCACCGGGTACGGCAAGTCCTCGCTTTACCAGGTGACCGGCATCATCCTGGGCGGCATCACCATCGTCGTTTCCCCGCTGATCTCCTTGCAGGAGGATCAAGTGCGCGCGCTCAGCAAGGCGACCGACGTGCCGCGCGCGTTCGCCATCAACTCCTCGGCCAGTCAGCGGGAGCGGGAGCGTGACTGGGAAGCCCTCGAGACGGGCGAGCCGGCTTTCGCGTTTCTAGCTCCCGAGCAGCTCGCGAACCCGGAAGTGCGAGACCGTCTCCGCGGACTTCAGGTGTCACTATTCGCTGTCGACGAGGCGCACTGCGTCTCGTCGTGGGGCCACGACTTTCGACCGGACTACCTGGTGCTCGGAGACGTGATCGAGGACCTCGGGCATCCTCCCGTAGTGGCGATGACGGCCACCGGCGCCCCACCGGTTCGAGTCGAGATCGGCGAGAGGCTCGGGATGCGACGCCCGCAGTTGTTCGCGACGGGGTTTGACCGGCCGAACCTGCGGTTCGAGGTCCGCCGCCACGAGGACGACACTCAGAAGCGGGCGGCTGTCATCGACCAGGTGCGGGAGTTGGCCGGGTCGGGACTGGTCTACACGGCGACGCGGAAGGACGCGGACCTGTACGCAGAGAGGTTAGCCGGGCACAGCATTCCCGCAGCGGCGTATCACGCTGGTCTCAGCGCCGCCGAGCGTGAGGACGTGTATGAGCGGTTCATGGACGACAGCGCCCGAGTGGTCACAGCGACCAGCGCCTTCGGCATGGGCATCGACAAACACAGCGTACGGTTCGTCGTCCACGCATCCGTCACCGACTCGATCGACAGCTACTACCAGGAGGCGGGACGCGCTGGACGCGACGCGGAGGCAGCACTGATCACCCTGCACTACCGTCCAGAGGATTTCGCTCTCACCAAGTTCTTCTCCGGCGGCGGCCCGAACGAAGGTGAGCTCGCGAAGGTGTTCGGCGCTATCCGCGAAACCCCCGGGCTCTCGCGCCAGCAGGTCTCCGAGAAGACGGGGATCAGCGTCCGCTCGCTCGGCCGGTTGCTCGGACTCCTACGCGACGCGCACGTACTGAATGGGTCCGATGACGAGCTCCACGGAGCAGACGTGCCGCCGGGGCACGCCGCTAAGCGTGCCGCCGCTGCAGCGACGACGAGGCAGAGAATCGAACACTCCCGAGCGCAGTTGATGCAGGAGTACGCCGAGACGGCCATGTGCCGCCGCCAGTTCCTCCTCGGGTACTTCGGGGAGGAACTTCTGAAACCCTGCGGTAACTGCGACACCTGTTCCTCAGGAAGCGCGTATCGCTGGGCCGACGCACACGATACGCCCGGCGAGACTCCGTTCCCCGTGGCGGCACGCGTCACCCACGGGGCCTGGGGTGTCGGGGTCGTCATGCACACCGAAGCTGACCGTTTGACCGTGTTCTTCGACGACGCAGGCTACAAAGTATTGTCACTGAAAGCAGTGCGCGACTATGGCCTGCTCGAACTTCTGCGGCCAGCAGCGTGAGGAGAGAACTCGCGTGCCCCTACCTGCTACCGGTGATGAGGCGCTCCGTCCTCTAACTGGTCCGTGCCCCGATGTCGGCTCGCACCCACCATGCGGTCGACGCGTCTCGGGCGCGAGCGCTGCATCGCGTTGATGCCGTGCCGGGGCCGAGCAGTGCCTGGCCGTGTGTCGGAGCGGAGTTTGTTCGTTCAAGAGTCGATGTGCGTGGCCCAGCCGTCGGCGGCGAGTTCGGCGGCTGTGGCGTGAACGTTTCCGGTGTTACCCCACATGCTGCCGTCGGCGGCGATGCGAAGGTCGCGGAATTTGGTGGCGAGCCGACGTTCGACGATGTCGTCGTGGATGTCCGCTGCGTCTCCGGTTGCGGTGACGATGATGCGGTAGCTGCCGACCTGCGCTGTGTTGGCGTCCCGGCGGCAGGGTGGCGACGGGGTGATGATGTGGATGGTCAGGCGGTGCTGGGCTTCGGCGACCGTCCGGTCGTCGGGGTGCACCGGTCGGGTGCCGATTCGGACCGCGTAGGGGTCATGCTGCCCGCTGCTATCGGAGCAGTCGTCGATGTGTGACGTTGCGATGCAGCAAACCTTGCTTTGCTCTGAACGTGGTTCCGAGCGGTCGTCGGTAGATTCGGGGGAGATGGTCAAGAGAGCTCCTGGGGGAGAGGCGGCAATTTGTCGCCTTCCCTATACGGAGTTCGACCGGGTGGTTGGGTTCTGCCGTGACGACTGAACCCAATCAGAGCGTCTAACCACTCTCGCTGAAGCCGACGCGAGACCCACAACTCTCCGGTTGGAGTGCCGCGGCCGGTCGCTGGAGCGATACTGGGCGGCCGCCGGAGGACCCTACCCGCCGGTGACGGGTCGGCGCCCGCCACCAGGAGGAACCGCTCTACAGGTTGGCGCCTGGCTCCTCCCGCCGCGTCCATGCCCGCGTTTTCGTCCGCTCAAGCGGGGAGGCGGCGGGAGCGTCATCCGTGTCCTCGTCGGCGGAGCGTTTCGGGTCTTCCCTTTCCGCAGTTTTCCCGGTTCGACCATCGTCCGCTTGGCTCCGGTTTGGTGGTGTGAGGTCCTGCCAGTCGCCGTGTGATGACGGTGCTGGTTGAAGTCCCGTCGGGTGGAGCGTATTCAGTTACCAAGTTGCTTGCTTGTGTGCGGCTGTTCGCCAGTGTTCTTGTGTGCGGCGGTCGAGTCGGATTGGTGCAGGCTTGCCGGTGTCGTCGCCCACCGTGGGTTGGCTCGTGGCTCCGGTCGAGAGATCACCGGGGTGACTCGTCCGATGAAGTACATGCGGCGGACGGTTCGACCGTCCAGCGTGAACCTGTTGGGGCGACGCGGTTGTTGCTCCCCAGTGGAGCTTGTCTTCGCTGTATCACCAAGTCTGACGGGAGCTCAGACAATCGACTCCCCAGTGTTTTCCTGGGATCGGGGCCCCATAGAACCCCCCTGTACTTAACTTTCTTTCTTTTAAGACCTCTTAAGAAAGAAGAAGAATAAGTATTAGGGGAAATACAAAGTAGGAGATAGTCCTATAGGGGCTGTGTTGGGAATTTGGATCGGACAATCGGGTTTCGTACCCCCGCATCCCTTTCAGCCATTGGGCAAACGCTGTCTGAGCACCCCCTCCCGCACACGCCCATGCTCCCGCAACGCTTCCCGGTGGTCGGGCCGGGGTCTGATCCCGGGTTCGAAATGCCGCATGTAGTTCAACGACGGTCGCCCGCTCCGCCGACGAAGGTTGGTACCGGATCTCGTTCGGAGAGCAGGCGTCGCCGCATTGAACTACGTGACGGTGTTTTTGAAACGTCGCCGCACACATGACTGGTAGCGGGTAACCGCGTGAACTCAACGCAAGGACTACGACCGACAAAGCAGATGAAGGCTACTGAGCTCCGAACATGACCGACGTGAATTCCCGCAGATGAACTGACTGAAACCAACCGAAGCACCTTCTCGCCTACGCCACCGACCAACCGAGGAAGCCACCCGGAAGCGCCGTGACTGACTACGCCGCAAGCCGAACGCAGCCCAACTGGTCGTCAGGCGCCGCGGTGAGACCATCGCAACTTGATAACTCAATACCGGCATAACCAGACGCCGCTCCCAGGCAGCGCTTGCGAGGCAAGGCGGCTAGAGCTGCTCAGCTTGCCCAGCAGTCGAAGCACGAACGGGTATAGGTCCGGGACGACAACCGTGTGTAGCAACGGCAGCAGAAACTCACGCGCTTCCGCGGTGACGTTCTCACTCATCATCTAGTTCCGGCACGCGTCCCCACCTTCGTGGACGGTCGTGTGCATCATCACCGCGGAGATGTAGCTCAGCAGGTTGACATCGTCCACCAGGTGGAAAGCGCCGATAGCTTCCACCCGCAGCATCGGGTGTCGAACAGGGTTGCTGCGAAGTCGATCACGCTGCTGTTCCTCGAATCCAAGCTCGGGGATCGGCCGTTGCAGAGCAAGCATCCTCACCGAACACAGGTGCCGTGGCTCGTTCGACAGCTGGTCCCACTGTTCCACCGCCTTCACGTTCTCGCCGTTGGCTGCGTAACTGATTGCGAGGAGCGGGGTTGCTTCGCTATTGCCGAGGCCGACCGCGTGTTTGTATGCCTTGATTGCGTCGGGTAGGTTCCCGGTGTTGAAGCTGAACCTTCCGACGTAGGTTGCCAGTAGCTCGAGCGGCATTTCGCGTGACCGCCTGCCTGGGCGGCACGGCCCCTACCGAAGTCACCGCGAAAGTGGTCCTGACCCGTCACCCTTATTGGGTTGCGACGCCTACGGGATGGGATGCTCTGATTCGCGCCGGCCGCGCAGAGATACGCCCACGTCTGCTCTTTGTGAGTGAGCGGGCGCGTTCTTTTGCTCTCTAGGCCGGGATGCCGGCGCGGATCATGTCCACCCAGTCGTTGCGCCAGCACCAAACGGTGCGTTCCACGCGCACTTCAAGGATGCGGTCGGAAATCAGTGTCGCGGCGAATTGCTGTGCGCCGCGTCGTGTCGATTGATCCCCCATGCGGGTCTGGGAGCCGTCGATTTGGGTCACGATTACTGAGTACATCAACGTTCCTTTCGGCTGGTGAATTGCAGAATCACGCAGGTCATTACGGTGACCGCTGCGACGGCGGCCCCAACGATAAGGGTGAGGTCGGTTCGGGTGAACGCCCCTATAAGGGTGAGCGCGACGGCGACGGCGAATCCGACGCTGCCGATGGTGATTCCGGTGTTTTCGCGGCTCATGAGTGGTGCGGAGTGAATCTGAATTGTTCGTTGATGGACGGCACGAAACGATCTACCGTGGTGGCTGCCGCACGTTCGATGCCAGCGGGTTTGCGTCTCCCCAGATGTTTCTGAGTTTGAATTTGTGCGAGACCGCGCCTCTTTTCGCCCGAACACGTATAGGTTATGTGCCCATTCGAGACGGATCGCGTAGTTGGCGTCGAGGAGGACGACGAGAGTGGGGACAGTGAAGCTCTACCAATAGTTCCGAGGGCGAATCGGAATCTTTCAACCGAACGTTGAATGTCAAACTGGTCGCCCTGTCGCCATCGAGAATCTCGACGACGCCGTCGGTCCCGTGCTCGCGTCGCCATCTCGTCTCGTATGTCCACCCGGCAGGTAACGCAGGCTCGAACAACCGCTTCAAGAGATCCTCTCGCCGATGCTGCTTCGGGCGTTGAGGCATATCGTTCGACATGCCGGAAAGATACCGCTTCGCCTGGTTTATTGGCGAGGCTTGTTCGCGGGGAGTTGCCGCCGTGAAGCGGTCAGTGGCAGACGACGTCGGTGACCCGTGTCTTCTGCGCCCCCTGCCCCATATAGCCGAGGGTGACACGCCCGTCCTGACCCGCCATAAGTGACGGCAGTGTGTCGTTGGTCATGCCGACGACGGTGCCTGACGCGTCCATCACCTGCCCTTCGACGTAAACGCCGCTGGGGCAGTCTTCGAACGCTTTGAGCTTCACGATGACGCAGCTCTTGTAGTAGCTGCACCCGTCTGGGCTGTCGCTCAGGACTCCGAACTGCCATTCGAGGCCGTTTCCGGCGTCGTGGTATCCGACTTCGAGCGGGTACGCGCGCTCGGGAGTGGGGGGGACGTACGGTTCGCTCGCGCCGCTGTCGTCCTCAGAGTCAGCTTGGTTTTCGCTCTGATGCCCGATGGTGGAGATGACACCGAGGACCACTAGCCCGGCGACGACACCGGCGATGATCCACAGCGCGAGCTTCTCCGATTTATCCAGCCCTCGCTTACGCTTTTCGACAGCCACGATCGGCGGCGCGACCGGCAGCGGCGTCGGTGTGATGAGCGGCTCGCCGACTGCTGCGTCTTCGTCTCGTTCCTGCGCTGCCGCGCGTGCCTGGATGTCGGCGAGCAGCTGATCGAGCTGGGTGTCGTCGGCGAGGATGGCGGCGGCTTCGTCGCCGGTGAGGGTGAGGCCGAGTTCGGCGCGCCCGTCTGGGGTGGCGATTTTCTTCCGGAACTCGTCCCGCGTCATCTCTGGTGTGTCCTCTCGCGATTGCTTTCGTTGACGCTACCGGCTGGTGTGAGGCCGCTCGTTCGGAAAGCGACCACCAGACCCGTTTTGGGGGTCCCTGAAAGGACGTTCATGTTGGCAGGCTTGATAGCCGCACTGAACGTACGACCCGAGAGGTTTCCATGACTAACGCACCCGCGGGTTGGTACCCCGACACTGAGCAGCCTGGCAACGAGCGCTGGTGGGATGGAACGCAGTGGACTGAGCAACGTCGGCCCGGCATTCCAGCCGTTCCGGCGCCGGCACCTTATCAATCGGCGGCTGCGCAGCCGTTGGCGCCTGCCGCGCCGCAGGCTGGGGCTAACGCGCAGAAACCGCTGTGGAAGCGGACGTGGTTCATCGTCACCGCTGCAGTGGTCGCTCTCATCGTCGTCGGTTCTGTCAGCGGCGCCATCGCCGGCGGGAAGAAAACCGACGCGATCGCAGTCGCCGACACGACGCCGGTGGCGTCTCCGACGCCCACGCCGGCACAGACGTCCGCCGCTCCAAGCCCCACTCCGAGTACCCCGCCTGTGGAAGCGCCCGCACCCGCGGCGGTCGACCCGACATTCTTCAAAGCGAACGCCGGCAAGCAACTGGACGACTACGCGAAAGACCTGTCGGATCTCAGCGACGCTGTTGCGAAGGGCTCAACCCTGCGCGTGATGTCCAACAGCATTGAGCTGGCCTTCAATGAAGGGGAGCTCGCCGCAATCGCGCCGACTACCAATATCGCGCCAGAGTGGACGACAGCGCTGGCCGGGCTCTCGATCACCACCACGCAGATCGCCGACGCCATCTCCAAAAAGGACTACACCACCGTGAACAACCTGGTCGGTCAAGCAAACCAACAGGTGGCGTCGCTGCGCGACATCGCCAGCCGCGCAGCCTAGAACCCGCGTCTCAAAGGAGCCCGCCGCCGATGTTCCCACCGGAGATCGAACAGTGCATATCCGAATTGCGACCCCTGCAAGCGAAGCTGACCGAGGCTGAACAGAACTCAAACGCGTCGCTCGCTGAGATTTACGAATGGGAGCAGAAGACCGCCGCGATCAGCAAAGACATGACAGCGCTTGTCAGGCGTTACGGACTGCCCGACCCCGAACTGGGTGAAGCCGCCGGACAAGCATCTCTTCGGATGGGTGTGCTCGTAGCGCTTCTGCGCCGCGCCCCAAACGGAGCAGTCACCCGTCCGGAACTGCTCGAACGAATTGGGGATCTCAAAGAGCTGTACCGGAAGTGCGAGAGGTACGCGCGTCAAGCCAATTCAGTGAACCGCCAGTTGACGATCGACTACTCGCAACGGATCAATCAGCTCGATGTGTTCGAGCAGAACATCGACACGTTCTTCACCAAGGAAACCAACCCCATCATCCAGGCTGCGGCGAAAACCGGTGGCGGGTGCTACATCGCGACCGCTGTTTACGGGTCGTACGACCATCCATCCGTACAAGTGCTGCGTCGTTTCCGAGATGACCGGCTCAGCCAAACAGGATGGGGTCGCGCCTTCACCCGCGGGTACTACGCCGTGAGTCCGCGCCTCGCCCGACACTTCTCGTCGGCGAATTGGCTGAACCGAAGAACGCGCGGCGTTCTAGACCGGTTCGTGACCCGCCTCGAACAGCAGACGACGATTACACGACACGACCCCTCGAGCAATCGCTAGCCAAGGCACCGCCGCATCTGTCAAAGCATGACAGTCCCTCCACACGTACAGCACCCGGTCGAATACGCGCTCGCGAAATACGAAGGCAGCAAGATCGCCGCCACGATCCACGCCGTTCAGTTCTTCATTGAATGGTTGAGGGAGACCGCCCCGGACGCGGCCAGCGTCCGCATCGGATGGTTTGGTGACGACGACTGGTACGAATTGGAAAGCCAACTCAGCGCGGATGGATTCGTCAGCGACATTCGTGACGGCACCTGCGTGATGACCGCGGCGTTGACCATCAACGAAATCGCACCGCACTTGATCCATTGGGAACACCAGCCGAGCGGATCGGAGGAGGTCGACGCCGGCGTCTCACATTGGGACATCCCAGTCGCTGCCATCCTGGAGAAAGAGCAAACGCTCGACGACATGCTCACCGCCATCGACAACCTGGACTTCCTCATCACCGTCGGACCACAGCTGAACAGCGAACTCACCTTCAAACACGAGCCGTTCAATGACGTGCTCGGAATCACACCCGCAACAAAGCCCAACGACGTCCAAAGGTCGCCGCACTGAAAGGTAGCCGTCGTCGCTCACGCGACGGCGCGCCAACGTTCCGCGCACGCAGCGGAGCGTGCCGGCGCACACCGTCAACGCCTCGCCCGCTTGCCGATGCCGGTCAGTTCCGTCACGGTCGGTTCCGTGGCGGTGACTTCACGGGTCGGAACGGGTGCGCGCCGGTGTGGTTGGAACCTCCGACGCGCCGCTGCTACGCGGGCGCGGGACCTCTGTCTTGAGGGCGTCGTCGACACGAGCTAGCCAAGTCTCGACCGGCGTCATTCGGACGACGTGATACGGCTGCGGAACTAGCGGCGACCAGCCTGCAGGACCCGCGCCAACTGTGCGAGAGAGACGTTGTCACTCTCATGATTTGGACCTCGACGATCCACGCGGCCTGAGCGTCTATCCGTGTCGCTCAGCTTTCGGGTAGTTGCCGATGCGCTGGTGCGTGCTCCTGACGAGCGGCTTCGCACCTTGGTGGGCCACTCCGACATATGTTCCGGAGACATTCGTGTCAGGTCCAGCGCCGTCGCGTTCGGTGTACTGTCCATGAACTTGGCGCTGTTCCGGGACTTCGGGATCAGCTTGCGTGTAGCGGCCTTCGAGTTCGTCGCGTTCGTGCTGAAGCATGGTCATCGCCTCCTTGCTTGCGATAACGCAATTGTCCCACTGTTCAGGACCGGTGACCATACGGGTGCAGCAAGGCAAAGCAAGGATCGGCGCGACCTTCAGTGCGTTCGATCTCCCCGTTAGCCCGCGGGGTGCGGATTCGGCGGGCCTAGCCAGTAACCCGCCGTCGGCTCGCTATCCCAGAGCACGAGCTCGTCAGCGCATTGCAGCGAGTCGGTGACGGCCATCAGCCGTTGGTTGGCAGGGTTCAGGTCCCATTTGATGACGAAGTACCGGTCTGTGCCAGCTTTGTCTTTGACCCGTTGGATGATGAGTGGCTCAGTGATCGAGTTCGTCGTTGGGCGGCGTGCGCAGTGTGCTGAGACGAGGGCCGCGGTATCGGTCTGAAGCGGGCGGGGTCTCCGAGTGAGCGCGGGGGCTCAGGTCGACCGGATCAGCACATAGCCGCGGCGTTTCGACTCTTGGAAGTTGTCGCGGAGCTCTCGACTGGTTAGCTCGGCGAGGCGAGGGCCACCTGGGATTATGCATCCACCTCGGCCGCCTTTGATGTATCCCGGCGGCGCGGTGGGGGAACATCGAAGTTCAGGCGGTACCTGCCTGCTGATCTCGACACAGATGTCGTGCAGATGTCCGGACGAGCATTCGACTTTCACGCTGACGTACCGATCGGGCTGGGGCATCGTCATTTCCTTTCTTTCTGGTTGAATTTGGCCTGGCGACCACTTCGTCACTGTCTCCGGGGAATTCTTTCGAGCCAGTGTGCGGGGTCTTGCGTTACTGGTCCTTCGCTCCGAACAGCCGCTGGAACCGCTCGAACGCTGCCGGATCAAGGGCGAGCTGGATGTACAGCTTCTCCCGTTCGGTGGCAGCAAGCTGCAGCTGTTCCGAGTGGTTCGCGCGTTTCAGGATGGCCGTTTCGGCAAGTTTGGTGAGCGGGATCCCGAACGCACGGCGGAAGTCGAACCCGAGCAGTTGGAGGACGTTCGCTGTCTCGATGGACAGTAGTGGTTTCAGTGCGGTGAGGGACTTCCGCATCGTCTCGCCTTGGTCGCCGGGCATCTGGTCGACGAGGTCCTCGAGGAGGGGGAAGACGGTGTCGGTGATGTACTTCACGTCGCCAGCGTTCAGACGCTGTGACACCAGCTCTGCCTGGTAGGACTGGGCGATTCGGGTGAGTTCGCTTTTGTCGGCGATGAGGTTGTTGATGATCTCTTCCAGGCCGGAGATTGCCTCATCCTTCTTCGCGGAGGCGCGAAGTGTTCGGACTTTGTCGGCGACGGCGGTGGCGGTGTTACGGGCTGCTGATTCGGCGAGTCGAACACCGAGTTCGATCACCTCTGATGTCACGTCCACGGTGAACTCCTTGCTTGGTTGACGGTTCTGACGGATGGGGCGAGGGCGGCGGCCGGTTCGGGTTTCGTCCGCCGCCCGGTCTGGTTACTGCAGTCGGATTTCCTTGCCGCCGCTGAACGCGTTGTCGGAGACGAGAACGCTGGTCGGCTGGGTGCCGGCGGGGACGTCGAAGAGGATCGGACCGGTCAGGGTGTTGCCGGGGTTGATCGCAGCGACCCATGCCTGCTGGTTAGGGCTCGCGTAGAGAGAAGCGGTGGGGTCCGCGTCGTACGTTTTCCCCGTGGCGTCCTTCAACTTCACGTAGTTGGAGAGGAAGGTGGCGGCGCTGTTGCCTGCGTTGGCGATGGTGAAGTCAACCTCGATGTATGTGCCTTGGGCGGTCTGCGTGAGCGGTGCGGACCCGACGGTTGGGCCAGCGTCTTTCATGGCGGTGGCTGTGTAGGTGAATGTGCCCACCGTCAGCGGCGTGTTCAGGCCGACGCCGGCCGAGGTCGGCGCCGCGGCTGCCGAACGCGCCGGTTCGGTCGCTCCGCCGGAACCGCTGCCGGCGGCGCCGCCGGCGCTGCAACCGGTGAGTGTAAGTCCGGCGACGGCGACGGTCGCTGCGAGAATCGTGGTGGTGCGGGCAATGCTGCGGAGCATGCGGGGTTCCTCCTGGTGAATAGGGGCCGGGTTTCGGCTCCTACTCAGCACAGCGGACCTGCGGGCGCGTGCGGCACCACGGATCGGTCACTGTTGCATGTACGAAATGAGGGGTGACGCACAGACGAACGGCAGTGGGCCAGCGGTGTCAGTCGCCCATACGATCGGTGCATGACCCTTCCCCCTCCGCGTGCTGACGGTTGGGCGGCACCGTCCGTTTCAGCCGCTCCTTCTCGGGCGCGCCGCGGCTGGGCGTTGACAGGCTCGATCTGCTTATCGGTGGTGTGCGCGCTGCTCGCCATCTCTGGTGCTGGTATCCACGGCACCGCCGAGTCCACGTTCCCGGCGCCGGTGAAGCTGCTGGCGAATGTGGGTGCGTTCGCGATGATCGGCGTGGCCGTGATGCTGGTGTGGCGTCACCGGTTCCCGGTGTTGGTGTCCGCATTGGCGATCGCAGGGACCGTCATGTTCCCTACCAGCCCGTTGACGGTGCTGGTCGCGGTAGCTGCGGTGACAGCTGCGACGTCGGGAGTCCGACGGTGGCTGTTTGTAGCGGGGACGTATCTCGCGGTCGTGGTGTCTTTGTCCTGGGATGTCGTCACTCATGCGTCTCTGCTCGCTGGTTTTGTGAACAACCCCGGTGAGGGGACACCGGCACGGTTGGCTCTGTTCTGGGTCGTTCCCTTGCTCGCTGCGGTCGCGGCGACCCCGTTCGCCGCATTCGGGTTCGCGCGGCAGCTTCGCCGGGAGCGCGACGCCGCGCGGCTCACCACGGCGGAGGCGAACCGGAACGTGACCGTCCTTCATCAGGAGGTGTCCCGGGAGCGGGAACGGCAGGAGCTCGCCCGTGAGCTCCATGACACTTTGGCGGCGCGGCTGAGTTCTCTGTCGCTGCATGCAGGGGCGTTGGAGCTGACGGTGGACGGGACAGACCCTCGAGCTGCTGCGGCGGCGAAGGCGGTACGTGAAACAGCGCAGCTCTCCCTTGACGAGCTGCGCGATGTCGTCCACGCCCTCCGAAATCCGTCAGCGTCCACCCCCGGGTCTGGTCTAGGTGATCTCGGGAGCCTCATTGATGACGCGCTCCGCGATGGAGTCGACGTGCGAGCGCAGATCCTGGTGAACGACCCGTCGACGTGCGACCCACATGTCGCTCACGCGTGTTACCGCATCGTTCAAGAGAGCATTTCGAATGTCCGCCGGCATGCGCCAGGTGTGGGGCTCCGTGTCGATGTCCGTGGCGGCCCGGACAGCGGAATCAGTATCACCGCGTCCAACTGGCTGATACCTGGTGTTGCCCCGACTTCGACCGGTGGCGGGCACGGGCTAACCGGTATGAGCGAACGTGTCGCACTCGTCGGCGGTTCTTTCCAGGCAGGGCCGACACCGGAAGGGACCTTTACCGTCCTCGCCTGGTTGCCTTGGTATCCCGTCGCCCGTTGACGCCGGGCCAGCGGGCGCACCGGCGGTAGACTCGCGCCTGTGACCGACCCGCGACCAATCCGTGTGCTGGTCGTCGACGATGACACGATGGCGGCGAACGGCATGATTTCGCTCCTCGAAACAGCTTCGGACGTCGAGGTTGTCGGCCGGTGCAGCGACGGCGACGAGGTCGGCGACGCTCTCGCACGGCTCCGCCCTGGCGTCGTCCTCTGCGACGTGCGGATGCCGCGGATGGACGGTGTCGCCGTCGTCCGCGAACACAAGGACGCCGGCCCGTCATTCCTGATGATGACCGCGTTCGACGAAGACGGACGAGTGCTTGAAGCTGTGTCAGCGGGCGCTGCAGGGTTCATGCTCAAAGGAGACGACCCGAACCGGATCCTAGAAGCTGTCCGCCAGGTTGCCGCAGGTGACGCCGCGTTCTCGCCTCGTGCAGCGAAACAGCTGACGTTGTGGGTACGTGACTCCAATGCGTCCGAGAAGCGCCGCGACGCCATCGAGAAGATGAACATGCTCACCGACCGGGAACGCGACTACGTGACCGCGTTGACCACCGGTGCGACAGACGCCGAACTCGGCCGACAATTCTTCGTCGCGGATTCGACGGTCAAATCCGCACTCGCAACCGTCCGCACGAAATGGGGTGTCGGGACGAGGACGGAACTTGCTGTAATCGCGGCGCGAGCTGAACAGTAGCGCGGCACCCTCTACTCAGAGGTACCCACGGTGGTCGAGAATCCTTCTGAGCGCCACCTCCGCCGCTTCCCGACATGGCATCACGGGGCTGGCGGCGCTTAGCCGGCGCCCCGCGTCGTCGACGTTGAAGAACTGCAGCGCCATTAGTTCAAAGTCGACGACCACCACTTGAACGTCGATCCCTGCGTAGTCCGCGGTGATGTCGATTATGTCGCCGAGTCTGTCGGCGGCGTAGGGCTGGCTGGCTTGCCTGGAACCGATCTTGGTTCGTCGCAGGCGTGGGCGATGGAGATTCCCGGCGTGGTTGAGGGTGCCGGCACGCCGGGACGTGAACGTGGTCTTTACCTCGTATGCGATCAACGTGTCGCCGAGCCAGGCGACGATGTCGAGATCTTGCCGTCCGTCGGTTCGTTCCATGCCGGCGTCACTCATCGTGATGATCTGCGCTCCGAGCTCCTTTCGCAGAAAGACGCTCACGGTTTCCTCGCCAAGCCCGCCGACCTGGTGGTCTGTGGCACCCCAAAGCTCTACTGTCAGTCGATCTTGCCCGCAGAGCGCCTCCTCGTCGTACCTGTTGCGGAACGTGCGGGTCTCCCGGCGGGTACGAGGCATAAGCCCAAGTTGGATGAATGCGGGGAAAGATGAGGTGTCGATGTAGGTCGGGAAAGCGAACATCAGCGCGTCAGCTGCTGAGACAGCTCGGCGTTCGAACGCTCGATACTCACGTCCCTCTTTCGACCACCCGCGGTTCAGGGCGGTGTCCTGAGCGAACAGGTTCGGGCCGAAACCTCCGCCCCCGGTATAGGGCACGAAGTGCCCGCGGTCGAGCCTCCGAACGGAGCGATCAGTGAGCGGGTAGCCACGCTGATAGGAGACGTCGCGCGGCTCGACCGGGGTGCGCGGACTGCCGACTGCGAGGACAGTCCTGTCCACACCGGGATTCGCGTCGAAGAGGAACTCGACGTCGTTGTCGGTGAACACGGTCAACTCTGCATCCGGCCACTGGGATCTGTAAGCGTCGGCGGCAAGATCAATCAGCGAAGCCTGAGGTTCTGAGCCTTCCGGCAGGGGAAGGGCGAGAATGTCGGGCCTGGGCATCCGCACTCCGATCGACGGTGATGCGCAGCACTCTAGCCGTGGCGCCGCAGGGGGAGGCAACGGCGTACGAGCGGGCGGCCCGTCAAAGGCGAACAGTTTGCCGACCAGAGACGCGGTCCCCGAGAAACGCCAAGAGGCCCCGGTCGATGGGTGTGACCGGGCCTCTCGTTCACCCGATGGGCGGGGGACCGCACCGGGCACCAGCGGCTTTGGGCCTAGCCGCTGAAACTGCTGTCACCAAAACTGGTGGCGCGTTCACGCGCCGTCCACGATTCGGCGCGCAACGCGATTGATAGTAGCGTCGGTGGCGGATAAACGGAACCATATCGTCCGGTTCGCTTTGGTCCGCTCAGGACCCAAATCGCCTTGGTCTCAGATGGCAAGTCCTGCGCCGCCGGACACTACGATCTCCTGCCCGGTGACGTAAGCGGCGTCATCAGAGGCCAAGTAAGCGACGGTTCCGGCGACGTCCTCGGGTCGGCCCAGCCGGCCGAACGGGTTGCTGTCAGCCATCGCCGCAAGCGCACCCTCAACATCGTCGAACGCCTGGCCGACCCCGGCTCGAGTCATCGGGGTGTCAGTCATGCCCGGGCTGACCGCGTTGATCCGGATGTGGCGGGGTGCGAGCTCCAGCGCGAGGGTCGGAATCATCCCGAGGATCGCAGCGTGCGAACCAGCCGCGATCACGTTACCTGTCAGGCTTCGGGTTGCCCCGATGCCGACAGTGACGATGACCGACCCTCCGTCGGTCAGCAGCGGCAGCGCCTTCACCAGGGTGTAGAAGACGCACTTCGTGTTCACGTCGAACACCTCGTCGTACGCAGCCTCGTCCCACGTGTCGAGGCTCATCGGCCGGTTGGTGCCAGCGTTCAAGAACAGCGTCGTCAAATGCCCGAACTCAGCACCAACCTCCGCCACCACCCGGTCGATGTCGGTAAGTGAACGGGCGTTCGCCTGAAGGACGAGGATCTCCTCCGGCAGTTCCTGTCGTGCCCGCGCGACGCTTTCATCCCGCTGCCCAGTAATGGCAACCCGGTAACCGCGCTCATGCAGGGAGAGTGCGGTGGCCCTGCCGATTCCGCTGGTCCCGCCAGTGATCAGGGCTGTACGTGCCGACATGGCATTCACTCCAAAATTGTGTTCGTTGATGCCGCGCCCGTGGTGACCTGCGGCGACAGGGTAGAGGCCCGCCACCGGCGAGACCATGCCTTATAGGCGTCTAAGACCGACGGAAGATTACTTTGGAGCGGATGGTGCACTCCCGCGAATCTGTGGGAACGACTAACCGCGCGTGGCGGCCGAGTCAATGGGCCGCTCGTGGGCGAGATAGCCGTCCTGACGAGCGGTCATCCGCCCGGGCGGAAGAACACGAAATCATGCCGGTCGGGTAAGAAGCACTCGCAGTGCGGCGCTACTGGGAGGTACCCAATCAAATGAGCCGGGTAAGCGATCGAGCCGGGAACCACAAGGAGACACCAACACATGCGCAAGACACTCGCCCTCGCAGCGGCCGTCGTGGCCCTGACCGCCGGACTCACGGCCTGCTCGGGCTCGGACGGCTCGACCTCTTCGGATCCCGCAACCACCTCGGCTGCGTCTTCGAGCTCCACCGCGACGCTCACCGGCACATTCTCCGGCCTCAACGGCAAGAAGGTTGCCGGCACGGTCATGATCAGCGGCGACACGATCAGGCTCTCCGGGTTCTCTTCAGATGAGGGCCCGGACCTGCACCTCTACCTCACGAACGGCACCGATGAGTCAGCAGTCGCTGCCGGCAAAGAGATCATGAGCGTCGCCCACGACAAGGCCGACCAGACTTTCTCGCTCAAGGGCATCGACGTGTCGCGGTACGCGAACGTCGTCGTGCACTGCGACAAGGCCAAGGCGACCTTCGGCGCCGCCTCCCTCTCATGACCGTAAGCCGGACTTCTGCGGCCCTCTCCGTCCCGTCCTTCGTTGTCGGGGCGGCGAGGGTCGCCCTCGGCGCGCTTTGGCTGATGGAGGGAGCGCTAAAGTACCGCGCCGGTTTCGGGTGGGCAGACATCGGCTTCGTAATCCAGGGTGCAGCCACGAACTCGCGTGTCCCGGGTTACTTCGCGCTCTTCGCGGACACCGTTATGCGGCCCCTGCATGGGTTCTTCGGGTTTGCGACGCCGCTGCTGGAGACAGCTCTCGGTATCGCGCTCGTCCTCGGCGTACTTACGCGTGCATCCGCCTTCATCTCCGTGTTGACGTTGCTGCTGTACTGGTCGGCAGATCAGCTCATCTGGGAATACCCGGTGATGGTCGCACTGTCGGTGGTCGTCATCGCCTGGCCGGTCGCTGCTCGCGCCCTCTCAATCTCGGCCATCGCCGAGCGCCGGCTTTCCAGGCTGAGCTCGGCGCCCGCACCGGTGCGCGTCTGGTTCTGAACGGCGAAAACAGACCTCGCACATGGCGTCGCTACCGTTCTGGCTGCTGATTCTGATCTTCATCGTCGCGGTCGGCGCGATCTGGGTCGCGGGAATCCAACTCAGCCGTTACACCGACGTTCTCGCCGAGCGGTTTCACTTCGGAGCGGCGTTTGGGGGACTCATTCTCCTCGCCATCGCAACCAATCTTCCTGAACTGGCGATTACCGTGAGCGCCGCGAGCCAAGGAAATCTCTCGATCGCTGTCGGAAATATCCTTGGCGGTGTCGCAATCCAGACCGTGGTCCTTGCGCTCCTGGACCTTATCGGGGTGCGCGGGGTGAAGTCTCTGACCTATCGCGCCGGCTCCTTGGCGCTGATCGTCGAGGCTGGTCTGGTTATTGCGGTCCTCTCTGTGGTGATCGCTGGGAGTCAAATGCCGCCGGGTCTGATCTTCTTTCGACTGACGCCGGATACCGTGCTGATAGCGGCGATATGGGTAGCCGGTCTGGTTCTTGTAAGGCGAGCAGGGAATGGCATGTCGTGGTACGACGGCGGACAAGCCCCTGATTCCCAACCGGAACCGATGGGACATAGTCGAGTCATTCAGGAAGAGATGGCGACGTCGGCGGGAACCAGCACGGCCAAAGCTTTGACCGCTTTTCTCATTGCTGCCCTCATTACTCTGCTGGCGGGTGTCGCGCTCGAGCGCAGCGGGAGCGTCATCGCGGACCGGGCCGGGCTCTCGGGTATCTTCTTCGGCGCTACAGTGCTGGCGCTCGCCACCGCACTTCCCGAAATCTCAACCGGACTTGCTGCAATCAGAATGGGCGACTACAAACTCGCAGTCAGCGATATTTTCGGCGGCAACGCCTTCCTGCCCGTTCTCTTTCTCGTCGCAACGGTCATTTCCGGTCAAGCCGTTCTTCCCGAAGCTCAAGCCGCTGACATCTACCTCACCGCGCTCGGGATCCTTCTTACCCTCGTCTTCCTTCTTGGGATCGCTTTCCGTCCCCAACGAAAGATCCTTGGAATGGGAATCGACTCCGTCTTCGTTTTCGTCCTCTACGTCGTTGGTACGGCAGGACTGCTTGTCGTCAGTGACTTCTGACAGTTGCCCGGGCGTGTCTCGAAGCGCATTGAGTTGGCAGGCGCGCTGTCACCTTTAGTCGAATAGGTGGTGAGCCGCACTCTCCAGAACGTATAGAACTTTTGGACCTGTTGTTGCCGTCACAACGACGCAAGCCTGGCGTTATGGGCCGCCGACTTCGCGAGCCAGGGCGCTCAAGAAGAACCCGCAACCTATCGATTTTCAGCGGCCCGTTGTGCGGTCGCGATCGCGGGCATGCGCCGGCTCTGAAGGGTCATCGCGATAGCAAGTTGCCAAGTGCTGCCTGTTAGCGCGTCAGCGTGCGGAGGTGGTCGATTGCGGTGTCGACTGCGACCCGTACGGCGCTCGAGTCGCGGCGTGCCTGACTCAGCAGCAGGCCGCCCTGCACGCTTGCGAGCATGCTGAGCGCGAGCGCATCCACGTCGACATCGTTCCGCAGCACGCCGCGGTCGCGCATGGCGACCAGGCCGCTTCGCAGAAGACGCTCCCACTCGGCGAACGACTCTACTAGCGCGCCGCGCGCGATCGGATCGGACTCGGCGAGCCCGCTGACGAGCGACCCGAGGGGGCATCCGCCGACGCAGTTCTGCGCATCGAGCGTCGCGACGATGACATCCCGCCATTCGATGAGGGCCTCGAAGCTGTCCAGCCGATCCAGCGCAGGGCGGTGGACACCGAGCACTGCTTCTGTCTGATGGTCGATCACCGCCAAGATCAGCGCACTCTTGTTAGTGAAGTAGTGATAGAGCTGTGAGGCGCTCACCTGCGCTGCGCTCTGGATTTCCTCCAGTGTCGCGGTCTCGACGCCGTGTTCGAGGATCAGCTTCGAGGCCGCATCCACGATCCGCTGGCGGGTTGCCCACCCTTTGGCCGTGAAGCCCCGGCCAGGTCGGTTGGTCGGAGTCGCAAGCGCCATGATGGCGAGGCTACCAGTTTTGTAGTGGACACTCCATTTTCCTGACGTCAGGATTGGAGGACCCACTCCAAACGAAGGAAGAAAATGGCAATCGATCTCACCGGCAAGACGGCTCTGGTGACGGGATCCACAAGCGGCATCGGCCGCGCAACGGCCCTGAAGCTCGCTCAGGGCGGCACGCACGTCATCGTCAGCGGACGGGACGCAGAGCGCGGCCAGGCCACTGTCGACGCTATCCGCACCGCCGGCGGCAGGGCTGACTTCGTCGCTGCGAACCTGAGCGACGCTGAGAGTGTTCGTGAGCTTGCCCGACGGGCCCTGGAGATCTCGGGTGGTCGGGTGGACATCCTGGTCAACAACGCTGGGGTCTTCCCCTTCGGGCCGACCGTGGATGTGACAGACGGCGAATTCGAGTCAGTCAGCGCCGTGAACGTCAGAGCTCCGTTCATCCTCGTCGCCGCGCTCGCTCCCGCGATGGTCGCGGCGGGCGCCGGCGCGATCATCAACGTCACCACGATGGTCGCCAACTTCGGCATGGCAGGCATGGCCCTTTATGGCTCGAGCAAGGCGGCCCTGCAGTTGCTTACGAAGGCTTGGGCCGCCGAGTTCGGCCCCTCGGGCGTGCGGGTCAACGCAGTCAGCCCCGGCCCCACGCGCACAGAGGGCACCGTCGGCATGGGAGAAGGGCTCGACCAGTTGGCCTCGGCCACCCCGGCCGGTCGACCGGGCAACGCAGAGGACGTTGCCGACGCGATCGTGTTCCTCGCATCCGGCGACGCCCGCCACGTTCACGGAGCAGTGCTGCCTGTCGACGGTGGCCGGATCGCCGTCTGACGGAAGACGCCGACGCTGGGCCAGCCTGCTGCGGCGTCTCGTAAACGCAGCTCTGGGATGCCTCGCTGAGTAGCGGTTGGAGGTGGCGTCACCTGACGCCACTTCCAACCGGCGCTGATGCGCCTCAGCCAAGCACCCTGCCGGCCTGGCGCGTGGAACCGCATCGCGGGTGTCGTCAACTACTCCCACCCCTGGGTCTGCGACGCATCGCTCTTCCATGCACGACGCGCACGGCCTCTACGCCAGATTGGGTTCGGCTCTCTCACTGCGCGGACATACGGATGGAGCGAATCGGAGACCTCGACGAATAGCGAACCATCCATTCCGCGAATGATCACATGAGTGACGCGCATATTCAGGCCGCCCCGATGGTTTTAGGCCTCGTCGTCTTCGTCTTTTTCCGTGACGTCAGTAACGGCATACAGCTGGTAGTGCACGTTCGGCGGGTAATCGCTCATGCTGATCAGCTCGTAGTGCGCGGTCTTCTGTTCGCCGTCTACCTCGATGCGGCGAGGGTGATGCTGCAACGGCGCGTCAACAGTCTCGACGTCGACTTCCACCTCGTCGTACACATGGTTCCCGTCGAGCAGAATCGCACGATAGCTGACCACCGCTGTCTCCTTCGCGTCTTCGCGAGACCTTCACTGTTCGCGACACAGGACTCTAGTCGCCGGGCACAGCGCGCACGACGCCCGACGACCTAGGCGAACGCTTCATCGTCTGCAAGCTGGCGAATTGACAGGACGTAGGTGGTGGAACGGCGGGTGAACAGCATCTCCGGGCCGCCGAGTGATTCGATGTCGAAGATTGCCGGCTTACCCACTTCTAACTGTACGATCCTGAGCAATCGAATCCACCCGCGGTCGTGGTCCCGCAGCTTCGATGGGAATGCAACCTCAGCGCTCGGTTTCACCGTCCCTCGTACCCGCCGGAGCAGTTCAAGATCCAGGTCCAGGTGATACCGACTCGCTTCCGTGACGACTTCCCATCGTCCGCTTTTTGGTGCGGTGTCGCTTGATGCGGGTTCGGTCAGTATGGGGAAGACGGGTACGGCTGCGATCTGTTCGTTGACGTCATCGTTGTCGAGTCGGTCGGGGGCGCCCGGTGGGGGAGTGTTTTCCTGTGCGGGTGCGGGTGGCCCGTCGTTGTAGGCGTGCGGTCCGGCGTCGTCCTGTTCGAGGAGTTCCCGCACCGCTTCTGGGCTGATCGGGTCTGCTTCGTCGGCGTCGAGGCGCCGCCCGGTATCGGCGGCCGCGGCCTTCATAAACTCTTCCAAGGTCTCGTCGCCCCAGTCATCGTTCATGATGTTCTCCTTCTCGTTACGGCCGCCATGCCCAAGCGGCTCTTCCGGCCGCCTGGATCGCTTTGTTGGTTTCGCCGTCTCGGAGGAGCTCCCACGGGGCGCGGCCACCGAAGGCGATGTCAGGTCGGGCGAGCCAGATCCACCACGTCCACGGGTCGTCGACCGCGTCAGCGAGCTCGCCGAGCAGCTGCCCAAGGCCGGGAAGGAGTTTGTGCTGATCAGTCACCTGGAACACGGGGAACGCGGCCTCGCCGTGCGCGCCGACGACCTGAAGCACTTGGTTGTCAGCGACCATTGATCTGAGTTGCTCCGACCCGACGTCGAGGAGCTCCGATATCGTTTCCGGGCTGTACGCGTAGCCAAGCACCGCCGTAGGCAGTTGCTGCCGTCGCAGCTGCGACCGTGACCGGTCGTCCGAGACGATGGAGAGGACGCGGCCGGTGGTTTCCAGACTGTGCCTTGGGCTCCGAGATCCGAGCGATGGGTTGCTCAGCCAAAGCCGTGCGGTCTGCCCCAGCTGAATCCAGTCGACACGCTCCACAGCTAAGGACGGGTCGTCGAGAAGAGGCACCAGGTAACCATTCGAGTCACACTGCTCAACAGCGCCTGACCGGAAATCAACAGCGAACTCGTTATCTTCAGTGGTGATCAGCCACCGCCCACGGTCCCGCATCGTCAGCGACGTCCGCACCTTCACCCGGGTCAAAGCAGCACCCCGAACCGGCACGTCAACGGTTTTATTGGAGTAGCCGGATAATTCGGCAACTCCAATATTTGGCGGTCGAGCCGCCGCAGCTCACACATCGTCGTCACCGTCCACCGCAGCCGTGATCCTCACAATGACAGAACTCCACTGCCACAGCTCCGACGGGTTCGTAAAACCCCCAGTCGTGTTCCGCATCCACCACCGCCCCGGCCGCCCCACCCGAACTTCAATCAACGACCGCAGAGACTGCAACGAATCCGCCGGCGCAGTCGGCCGACGCGGTTCGCCTCCGACGCGTTCTACAGTGTTCGCGTCGAGGTCAAACCGGTAGATGGAACCGCTGGTTGTCTCCACGAGCCAGACGCCTCGGTCGTCGTCGGCGAGCTCGGTCGGTGTGTTGCCGTTGTCCGGGTTTGTCATTGGCCCATTTCCCGTGGACCGGGGCGGCTCCGCTCGCGCGCTTCGATCTGGTCGGCTTCTTCTTGGGTGATCGAATAGTCGACCGGCTCGGTGAGTTCGGCGTGAGTCCATTCGCGGAAGTCGTCAGCGTTGAACCTGACCCATGAGTACGTGCGGCGGTACGTGTCTTCTCCAATTTTGATCCAGCTGTCGGCTTGCTGGTGCGGTTGCGCGTGGGTGAAGACGGCACCTACCGGTAGTGACCGGAGGAACGCTGGAACATCCATGTTCTCGTCGGTCACGATTGGCGCTCCCGCCACTCGGTAGTTGTCTCCCACCCGCGTGCTTGAACTGCGAGGCAGCCGTCGCAAGCGCCCGGGGAGAAGGAGCTTTCTTCGACCGGCCGACCGCAGTATCGGCACCGTTCGCGGGTCAATGTCACCAGCGTCCTGTTCACCGCAGCGATCCGATCGGCAGCGTCCGGCGCGGATACGACGACAAGATGGTCACCTTCATCAGCGAAGACAAGGTCGGCTCCTGACCCGTCGCCAAGCCGTTTCAGCACCGACCGGACAAGCGGCGCCCACCCAGCAGGGACTGTGACGAGCGAACGGATCGGAGGAAGGGTGCGGTATGCATCCTCTACATCGGGAGCTAACGGAAGCCTCGGTGCAAAGTCCGGTTCGTCACCGGAGGTGAGAATCACACAGCTGTCGCAGAAGACGCCATCCGGTACCCGGTGACGGCGACCCGGGCGAGCGCAAAGTTCACATGAATGCATCGCGATCTCACCGCCATACCAGGAGCCAGGATGCGGGTAAACCTCCGCCTCTGCATCAACGAGCGTCCCGGCCGCGAACGTCGTCGAGAACCCACCGCCATCCTTTGAGATAAAGATGACGCTTCCGGGGCGGTTCGCCAAATGCCCAGCGACAACCGCCAAGGCTGCCGGCGCCCACCCAATCGGAACATCGGAGTGAACCCCGGGCAGGGAACGAAGGGTCATCGCTGCGACAACAGCTTCGGGCCAGGGAATGAGACCTCGACCTGTCACCTGATCCATATCCGCCTCCACGCACGCTTACCGCGCGTGGTTAAAAATACAGACGTTCACGTACCTTCGCTAGTGCGCGGCAATTCAGAAATTTTGCGACCTGGCCCGTCGGGACATCGAGCAGCTTGCGCTACATCTCAGGGTCACCTACAAGCGATGCGATGTATTTGCGCCTCGACCTCCCAATGGCCGTCTTTCCGTCCTCGGATCCGCAATGCGTGGGCGGCGGCACGCGCAAACTGCGGGCAGAGTCCGCTATCGCGACGCGCGTTCAGCCGAAACGATCGCGTTTACAAGAGCGCGCAGAGCTGTGTCGCTCATACCACTTCGTCTGCGTACCCGACCGTGACCGATCAGGAGGGGGTAATCGCAGCGAGGAGACGTCGACACGCTCGTTCACAGCGACGGCAGACTTCGGCTGCGATTCGGCAGTGCTCGTGGTGAGCTGCGTGGCGTTCGCACTCTTCTGCGCAAGTTATGCAGCTCACCAGGCAGGCTTCCACGACCGCACGTATAACCGCAGAGTCCCAATCGGTCCTACGGGTCAGAACATTGGCTGTTGACGCGCACACATCTGAGCAGTCCAGATCGGTTCGGATACACTTGACCAGGTTCGCAACGTCAGGCTCTGCAAGGCAAGCGTCAGCGCAGGCTGAGCACGCCTGCAAACATGCGAGGCACTCCTCGATGCAGGCAAGCAGCACCTCGTCGAAGTCGAACGCGCCGCCAGGATGAGCGTGCGCCATCTCTTTGATCGCAAGCGACATCTCGCTACCTCCTTTTGGCTGCGCCGTCCTCGCGCGCAAACGAAGCCAGTATGTTCGCCACTGACACGCCTTGATGCGTGTGGTCGCCGCCTTCCTCGAACAGATCGCGGAACTCACCGTAACCCTGCTCCTCGAGCTGATCGGCAGGGACGAAGCGCAACGCTGCGGAATTCATGCAATACCGCAGGCCGCCGAGTGCCTCAGGGCCATCATCGAAAAGGTGCCCCAAGTGGCTATCGGCGCCGGTTGACCGCACTTCGATACGTGTTGACCACACTGAGTTCTCGATCTCATTCCGTACTGCGTCGGGCGCGATCGGCCGGCTGAAAGTCGGCCAACCCGTTCCAGAGTCGTACTTGTCCAGGGACGAGAACAGAGGCTGGCCGGAAACAACATCGACGTAGATACCCTCGGCTTCGTTATCCCAATACTCGTTGTGGTACGGCGGCTCCGTTCCATTCCTCTGAGTCACCCTGAACTGGGCATCTGTCAGGCGATTCAACGCGTCCTCGCTCTTCCGGTAGTTATTCGGCATGTCATCTCCTTTGTGTCGGTGCTACTTGGGTGCCCCACCGATCGACCAGTTAGCTCTTGCGTCCTGAGCCGCTCTTACCCCCAAACGTGGGAGGGCAATTCATCTCGGCGGGATTCCGACCTACCGTCGCTCAATCCGAGTTGGGATGCGACGTAGCACTCCCCGTCCTAGGGTGGAAGGGTGCCGCCCACCAACGACTCGAGCGCGGAAGCAAGCGTTGCCCACGTCCAAGAACTACCGATGTTCGGGTTCTCAGCCGGGTCATGCTCAATGACCGGCGACTATCGAGAAGGTAACGAGGATTCGCTCTACGTCTCCCGATGGTCCGTGTTCGTCGCCGACGGAGTTGGTGGCCTGGCAGCTGGTGAGGTCGCCTCGTCGACCGTCACCCACCGAATTGGCGCTCTGCTCGAAAGCACCGACGGCAAGGTGATGTCAGTGGAGCGCCTACGCGAGGTACTCGCGGAGGCCAACGTCGATCTGATGCGGCGGGTACGGGAACAGCCGGCGCTGAGAGGCATGGCTACGACCTTCACTGGGGCGTTCTCCGACGGCGCGATCATCCGGGTCGCGCACGTTGGAGATTCACGCGCGTATCGCCTCCGAGATGGACTCTTGACGCAAGCTACGCGCGATGACTCGTACATCCAGGACCTAATCGATGCCGGGACTCTCACAGCCGACGCAGCGCAGACACACCCTTTCCGCTCAGTAGTGACGAATGTCCTCAGCGGAGACAACCAAGACACGGCCGCAATCAACATTGTCGACGAAATCCCTCACCTGGGCGACCGGTGGCTCGTGACCAGTGATGGCCTCACAGACTACGTGCCCATGCGCACCATTCACCGAATACTCGCGGCCCGCGCACACCCGCAAGCAACAGCCGAAGTTCTGGTGCAAGCCGCGAAAGACAACCGGACCCGAGACAACGTCAGCGTCGTGGTTGCCGACGTGATCTCTTTGCTCGGACCGCCGCCTCACAACCCCGTCTTCGGAGGATCCGCCGCAGCTGGCGTCACCGCAAGCGGGGTAGGAAAGGTAGAGCCGTCTCCGTTTCTGGGAGAGGGACCGTTTGCCTAGCTTGCGATGTTCTGCCGAGGCGGCCTGCTCAGGCGCGCGTTCGACGTCGAGCCTCGTCACGTGCCGAGCATCTTGCCTGCTCGGGGCTCTCACCTGACGACGTAATTCACCAGGCGGGGGCGCCCATCGGTCCCACGCGCGACAACGACACGCTCGAGGTGTCCGGCTTCCAGGGCTGAGGATAGCCGTTCCCCTACGAGATCCGGGAGCACCTCTCGGAGCTCCTCGTCCGGTGAGGGTGCTGCTACTGATACCACGGTCAACAGCTTTCCATTGACTTGGACAGGAAGTTGAACCTCAGCTGAGCTTCGGCTCACCTGGAGGTGCGGTACCCACGGTTGAGAGAACAGGCTTCCAGCCCCACACGTTGTCGCCTGCCAGAGGGCTTCAGCCACATGTGGCGCGAAGAGTCCCAGCCCCTTCAGATAGCTCTGGAAGATGAAATTGAGGACTTCGGCGCGAGCCTCTGACTCACCGACTTCGGTCGTCAAATGAGCGATCACGTTGAAGAAGGAATGAAGCAGAGCGACCGCGTTGTGAAATGAACGTCGCTGATCAACAGCAGCTTCAATTGCCTCAGCAAATTCGCTCAACATGGCTAGAGCGCCAACGCTCCAATCATCGGATACGTTTGGTGCCTCCGTGATGACACGACCGTCCGTCGTTCGTGCGATCTGTCCACCTAATCGCCAAACGCTAGACAGGAACTTCATCTTGGCCGCAGCAGTCTTCACGTTCCACTCCCGGTCGAGTTCGAACGGCGTATCAGCCAGCAGGCACAGGCGAAGAGCGTCGGCGCCATAATCCGCGATTATGTCTCGCGGGCTCACGGTGTTGCCTTTGCTCTTACTCATCTTGGCGCCGCCGAGCTTGATCAAACCGCTGTCCAAGAATCGGCGTACAGGCTCACGAGTCGGCGTAAACCCGATTGAATGCAAGAAGTGTGAGATGTAGCGGAAGTACAGCAAGTGCTGTGAGGCATGCTCCAATCCACCGACGTAATAGTCCAAGGGCATCCAGTTGTCGGCGTGGGAAAGGGGCCAGGCTTCGTCCGTGCTGCCAGCGAGGAAACGCCACGCATACCAGGCGGAATCCATGAAGGTGTCCATTGTGTCGACTTCGCGGCGAAGGATCTCGCCTTCCGGTGTCTGTACTATCCGGAACTTCTCGGAAGTTGCAAGCGGGGAGCGAGCACCAGCAACACCGAATACGACATCGGTAGGCAATCTCACCGGCAACTGATCGTACGGTACGGGTCGCCATTCACCTGTGGGCGACTCCAGCATAGGGATGGGGCAGCCCCAATATCGTTGGCGGCCAATTGACCAGTCGCGCAGCCTGAATCGCACGCTGGCCTTTCCAACTCCTCGCTCGCTGAGCATTGCGATAGCTGCGTCGCTTGCCGCCGAATTCGACAGGCCATCTAATTCGCCGGATCCGGTCATGATCCCATCACCGGTGTACGCCCGGTCAGGCTTCGCCATCGGGAACTGACCGTTCGGAGGAAGGATCACGAAGGGAATCGGGAGGTCGTGTGCGGTCGCGAATTCAAAGTCGCGTTGGTCGTGCGCCGGCACATTCATGATTGCGCCTGAGCCATACGTTGAAAGAACGTAGTCGCTGACGAAGATCGGGATCCGGTCACCGGTGATCGGATGAATTGCATTACGGCCGAGTCGGACGCCCGTCTTGGTGTTCTGGGTTTGCCGGTCGAGTTCTGTTTTACGTAGGGAGACCTGGATGTATTCGCTCACTTTCGCGGCTTCTTCTGGGCTAACAAGTTCCAGGGTTAGCGGGTGTTCGGGGGCAAGTGTGATCGACGACGCCCCGAAGACTGTTTCTGGCCGTGTGCTGAAGACATCGACCGTGTGACCTGTCCCTTCGATTGCGAACGTGATCTCCGCACCTTCAGAACGTCCAATCCATGACCGCTGAGCGCTAAGCGCCCGCGGTGACCAGCCTGTCAACTCATCGAGACCGTCATGCAACTCTTGTGCAAACTGGGTGATGCGGAGGCTCCACTGTTCCATCTGCCGCCGCTCAATGACTGCTCCGCTGCGCCAACCACGGCCGTCGATAACTTGCTCGTTGGCTAGCACAGTTCCGTCCACCGGGTCCCAGTTGACCCAGCTGAGGGTGCGGTAGGCGTGGCCGTGTTCGTATAGCTTGAGGAACAGCCACTGCGTCCACCTGTAGAAGTCGGGGGACGACGTGTTAAGTTCGCGGGTGGGGTCGAAGGAGAACCCGGTGCGATAGATCTGTTGCCGCATGTCGTGAATGTTGGTTGCAGTCCATTCCTCAGGTCGGGCGTCGTTTTGAATCGCGGCGTTCTCGGCTGGCAGACCAAAAGCGTCCCAGCCGAGCGGGTTCAATACCTCTTCCCCTTTGAATCGGCCGAGCCGAGCCAAAGCGTCTGCGATCGAGTAGACCAAGATGTGTCCTAGGTGCGGCTTGCCCGAGGGGTACGGAAACATTCCGAGCACGTAGCGCCGCTTCTCTCGACTCGTGTCCAGGTCAACCGCGTTGACGTTCCAGCTGGCCCACAGGCCCTGTACACCAGTCTCCAACTCTTCGATCACTTCAGCGTACGGGCGTCCTACTAAGTCCGATATGTTCACCGGACCTCCCTTCTCCTTTAGCGCGGGCGACGCCCGCCAACTGGCGGGTATATCTTCTGGGCCCGGGCGTGCTCGCCGTTTCAGTGCCATCTCTGTTGTTCGTACTCGACACCACGAGCGCCGCCTCACCGCTAACCTCTTACTTATGCCTAGACCTCATCGACCGGCTCCGAATGCCGGCGACACGGAGGGCTGGCCGCATACCGAACGCGACGATCCGATCCAGGAGACAGCGCGCCGACTGGTGCTGAACCTCAGGGTGCAGATGGGGGAGGCAAGCATTAGATCCGTGGCGATGAATGCTGGTATGGACCACAATGTCCTCCGATTGGTGCTGTCCGGCGATTCGTGGCCGGACCTGGTGACGATTGCGAAGCTGGAACGGTGGTTCGGGGTCACGCTGTGGCCCGGAATTGTCGAGTGACCCCCGCGTTGGAACATGCAGGCCGACTCGGCTCCCGCTTGCACACTCGGATGCGGCCTCGGACAGCTATCGCGATGGAATCGCTCCGCTGCATAGTCAGAGTTGAGAGACGCGATGGTGGCGGCCCAGCGTCCATGCGCGGGGGCGAAAGTCGCCCGGATTATCCGAAGCCGCTATTCCTTTATAATTCCGAGTTCGCGCGCATAGTCACTTAGCTGGTCGCGTAGGAGCCGGCGGCCGCGGTGTAAGCGGCTCATCACAGTGCCCAGCGGCGTCTTCATGATGTCTGCGATCTCCTGGTAAGAGAAACCTTCGACGTCCGCTAGGTACACGACCATTCGGAAATTTTCGGGTACGGACTCAAGCGCATCCTTCACTGCGCTGTCCGGTAAGCGATCGATCGCTTCTGCTTCCGCAGACCTCGGAGCTGAAGAGGTTAGTGAACCCGCAGTACCAAGCTGGAAGTCGTCGAGGTCGTGGAGAGCGGCTTGGTAAGGCTCCTTCTGCTTCTTTCGGTATGTGTTGATATAAGTGTTCGTCAGGATTCGGTAGAGCCAGGCTCTGAGGTTCGTGCCCTGCTTGAACCGAGGGAAGGCGGCGAATGCCTTCACAACCGTGTCTTGCACGAGGTCCTCAGCGTCCGCCTGATTCCGCGTCATGCGAAGCGCCATCGCGTATAAGCGATCGGTGTACGGAAGCACCTGTTGCTCAAACAACAAATCATCACGATTCGCCTCGGGCCTAATCGTCCTCTTCGGGCGCTCTTGACTGTCGAGGTCATCGCGGGCTTGATCGACGCGCTGTCGGGTCAGAGTCTTATTCGACATGACATCACGGCCGGGTGTTGGATTCGGGGGCCGGGACGGCGGGAGATCGGTCTGCCTTCAGAATAGGCATGTCGCCGGCCGCGCAAGCTTCGCGTTCTGATTTCATCAGGCGTATCGCCCCACAAACACGGCCCCGCGCCCCACTTCTCGGAACGCGACGCCAACGAACTCGCCCGACTCAACGACCCAGTTGAGCTCGTAGCAGGCCCGATAGCTCGGCGGCCAGAACGAGCAGAACCTGCCCTCCTCGTCGACGTACCATTCGCCCGCCGTTGGGCGGCCACCCTCGATATAGGTAGTAGTACCGTCAGAGCGGAACTCCTGAGTTGAGCCATCTTCATACACCAGCTGGGCTGCGGTGACGGCGCGCGGGATGTCCTCCGCACTGATGGGTCCGTGATCGTGCGTATTCCCGATGGTCGAGCGATCGGACATTATTCCTCCCCTTCCTCGTTGGTGCGAGAGCAATCACTTCGCTGTGCCGGTGAAACGCGATCTCATTCACTCGACGCGTACCGAGCCGACGCAGGGATTGGTGCGATCGGCCCCCGCACATCAGTTGGCGGCAATAACTGTCGAGGACCTTACGGTCGGACCACGCAGAAGATCAGGCTCACCGATGCGAATAGCCCGCTCGTGAGAGCCAGCCGGCGCGGAACGCCGCCGCTGGCGACACTTTGGATGCGGTGTCGAAGAAGTCACTGAACGCGGAGTCCAATGCCGCCCTCTCGCTCGGATCAAGAGGATCCGGTTCCCCGCTGGCAGGCGAGAGGTCCGCGGGGTCGAAAACCTCGTCCGAAGGGTCCCGATAGTCGATGTTGAACCCCATCATGTCTGTGTGGGTCAGGGTCTCCTCGTGGTGAAAGAACCACTTGTGGTCCTCGAGGTCCACCATCGCCTCGGCGGCAGTCGACCGCCACGGCGGCTGGTACTCGAGGTGTCCCGCGCACGACGCTTTGTAACCTGGCTCAAACATGGCTTCCTCGAACCTCCTAGTCTCAACACTTCAACCCCGCGGGTTGGTCTTCCGATGTTTGCGACGCGAAGAGGCGGCAGTCATACTGTCGCCCGAGAAAGCGCCCGCGGGCTGGCAGGACGGCGCACGGGGTTCGAAAATGTACTGGAGATTCCATACGCGATCTGGCTATGAAGGTAGAACACTCTCGTGGCGCTCAGTCCTCGCGGCGTTCAAAAAGGGGCGGCAAAACCTCCCCGACTCATTCCGAACCGGGCAAGCGCATCACCCTGGGCAACAACAACTATCGGAACTGCTTCGGGTGCCACAAGTAACCCGAAGCGCCCCTATCAGCGGAGGAACGACATGGCGTCCGGTTTCGAGGACCCCACAGACGTGGTCATCACTAACAACCGGGCCAATCGCACATGGGAGGCATTGCTAGACGACGAACTCGTCGGTGTTGTCGTCTACGAGAACGTCTCCGCTACGCGGCTTGCGCTCACGCATGCCGCGATAGAGGAACACCACAGGAAGCACGGCATCGGCACCAAGCTCATCAGCACGATGCTCGACGACATTAGAGAAAAACACCAAACGGTCACAGTCTGGTGCACAGCAGTCGTCGACTTCCTCGAGAAGCATCCCGAATATCGCGACCTGGTCGACCCGACGGACCCCGGCCGCGCACCCGTCGCTGAATGGGAAGGGCTAACCAAGTGAGTGCCATCGATGAGTACGCCGACGAAGCTGGGTACCCCGACGGGAACGGACTGCTTGACGATCCGAATCGACCCGCGGCCGTAACCCCTGGCAACGAGGTCGCGTTGTCCGCCTATGACATGCAGTTCGTACATCAGACCCACCCGGACAAATACGCAGCATGGATCGACGGCGAAGAGGCAGCGACCCTTCCTTACAGGCGGGTCGGAGGCCGCGTCGTCCTCCTGAAGACCACAGTGGACCCCAAATATCGAGGCAAAGGGGTCGCTACCGAATTCATCGGTCGCGTCCTCGACGAACTCCGCCATCAGAACGAGCTCATCGCTGTTTATTGTCCACTGGTGCGTTCGTTTATCGACGAGCACCCGCAATACGCGAGCCTCCTCGACCCTGCCCACCCCGGGCTACTTCCCGGCGGGGAAGCTGAAACTCAGACACCGGTTGATGACGACCCGGCAAGGTTCGAAGACGGGCTCTGACCGAGAACGGCTCTCGGCCTTATCGCGACCGGTAATGCTACCTAACCGGCGCGTGTCGTCGCTTCTGCCAGATCCCGCGCGTGCATTACGGCCGCCCGCAAACTGCGGACGTCATATGCGCCATAGTGCCGGCGGCCATTGATGAAGAACGTCGGAGTGCCAGCGGCACCACTCAAATCCGCACCAAGCAAATCCTCATCAATCCGATCGGCAAAGCGCGGATTCGTCAGGTCCTTGTGAAATCGATCGAGGTCGAGACCGAGGATCTCCGCGTACCGCAGCAGATCCTCGTCCTCCAGCCTGTCCTGATTGCTCAGCAACACGTCGTGCATTTGCCAGAAAGCGCCTTGAACCCCAGCTGCTTCGGCCGCCAGAGCAGCAGACTGGGCTCGCGGGTGCACGTCAACTATCGGAAGGTGGCGCCATACAAAACGCACATCGTCCGCCGACAACAGCTCTCGCACCTCACGTTCTGCGCGACCGCAAAACGGACACTGAAAGTCGCCGTATTCGACGACGGTGACAATGGCTGAGCTGTTCCCACGGACATGGTCGCGATGCGGGTCAACCGGGACCACCAGTTCAGGCACTTCCGGGGCGTCGCCGAGAAGCGCTCGCATACGACGATCGGGACGAAGCAAGGAAGTCAGCCGAAAAACAACCCAAGTTAGCGCTGTCGAGTCGATGACCGCGATCAGGACGCCGAGTTTCGCTTCCTCCAACGCGGGCCCTGTGAACGCGATACTCGCCACGAGTACAGCGACGGTGAACCCGACCCCGGCGATTGTGCCACTGCCCGTGAGCGCAGCCCAACCCACCGGCGGGCGCAGCCTCCCACTGGTGAACCATGAGATCAGCGTGGGGATCAGAATGACGGCAAAGGGCTTCCCGACGACATAGCCGGCGACGATGCCGAGCGTCACCGGTGATGACAGAGCGCCAGCGACGAAAGACGGCTGCAACGAAACGCCGGCGTTCGCCAATGCGAACAACGGCACCACGACATAACTGGCCCACGGAAGATATCTTGACTGCAGGCGCTCATTCATTGACAGAGCACCGTTCAACCCCAGTGCGGCCAGACGCGCTGACTTCGGAGTGGGTTGCTCCCGAAAACGCCGGAACGAACCAGCCGCGTCTTCCAATCGTTCGCGCTCCGGCACGTGAGCTGGCGTGACCAGGCCGGCGACGAGACCGAGCACGATCGGGTCGACACCGCTAAAGAACAACCCCACCCATGCAACCAAGGCTGCCGGGAACGCCAGACAGTGCACACGTCGGACTCGTTGCAGAATCAGCATGGCAGCGAACGCGCCAAGCGCAACCAGGAGCGGAGCAATCTCGACATGTCCGCTGTAGCCGAGAGCGATCACCGTCAATGCGACCAAGTCATCGACGATGAACACCGTCAGGATGAAAGCGCGGATCTGCTCGGGAAGTTCTCGACCGACCAAGGTCACCAAACCCAGGGCAAGAGCGGTGTCTGTAGACATCGCGACAGCCCAGCCGTGAGCGGTCGCTGTCCCGGCGTTAAATGCTAGAAAGATCGCGACCGGAAGAGCCATACCCGCCACCCCGGCGGCAAAGGGCACAAGCACCCGCCTATGGTCCCGCAGCGTCCCGAGGTCGAATTCGCGGCGAGCTTCCAACCCAACAACGAGGAAGAACACTGTCATCAGCCCGGAGCTGACAAACTCGCGGAGAGTCATCGTGATTCTGGCGGTTCCGACATGGGCAGACAGGTCCGTCGCCCAAAACTCGTGGTAGTTGGCTTCTGAAAGGTTCGCCCACACCATCGCGACAAGGATCGCCGTGATCAACAGGACTGATCCGGCGGCTTCTGTGCGCACGAATCGCCCGACCTGATAGCCAAGGCTACGGATCCAGTCGGTCCGGCCAGTGGTGGATGCTGGGGGAGGTGCTTGGGGCTTCACTTGCTCAACTTTGCGGGACGAAATCGTCCAGATGCAATTCCGGGGGTTGCGGACGTCGGGTGGAGAGCCCGGCGCAGGTGGAGGCGGGAAGCTTATGCGGCGAAGGTCCGCAAGTACCCGATGGCGCCGTTGAGCGATGACTGTAGCGGCGCAACATCTCGGCTCGTTTGACAGAGCAGCAGTCCGCCCTGAAGGGCGGCGAGCAGAGTGGTCGCGATAAATCCGTTGTTCGCGTCTTGGCGGATTAGGCCAAGGTCCTTCATCTGTTGGACTGCGTCGAGAAATGCCATCTCCCAACGCTGGAAGCTTCTCACCAGAACCTTGCGAGTCAGATCGTCGCTGTCGGCGAGCTCATTGGCGAGCGAGCCCAGCGGGCACCCGCCCACGCATTGCGCTTTACGTTGGACGTCCACTACGAAGTTCCTCCACGCATCCCAGGTCTCCCAGCCGAGGATGTTCGAAAGGTACGGGTCATGGCCGCCTAGCACCTGGTCAGCCTGGCTCTCAATTACGGCTCGGACCAGGTCATTCTTGTCGGAGAAATAGTGGTAGATCTGCGATTTGCCGACCCCTGCACTCTCGCATACGCCCTCGATGGTCGTGCCGGCGACTCCGTCATGGAACATCAACAGTGCAGCAGTATCCACGATCTTCGCCCGGGTTCGCTGACCCTTCAGGGTCAACGCACGGGCTGCGGCAGCTTCGGTCACAGATCCTCCAGAGTTTGGACTCGATATTACATTTGCTCCTCGCTATCAATTGACCCTGACGTTCGAACCGACGAAAGGGACGCGCCAGTGTCAACCCAACCCCTCTCCGGACGTACCGCCCTTGTCACCGGTGCGGGCCGAGGTATCGGCCGTGCTGTCGCGGTCCAGCTAGCGGGCGCAGGCGCTCAGGTAGGCTTGCTCGGCCGCACGCAAGAGCAACTCGACGAGACCCTCGAAATCATTCGCGACGCCGGAGGGCATGCGACCAGCCTCGCAGTCGACCTGTCCGTGCCACCCCGGTTGGTTGAAATCCTTGACGAGATTTCGCTCAGATTCGAGCGCGTGGACATCCTGATCAACAATGCAGCAACCGTTGCGCCGCTCGGGCCTACCGAAGACGTCGGACTCAGCGCATTCCGTGAAAACATCGACCTGAACGTCATCGCACCGGTCGCATTCAGTGCGCGGCTGGCCCCGGCGATGCGGGACCGCGGCTGGGGCCGAATCGTCAACGTGACGAGCGGCGTCGTCGAGCGGCCCGAATCGATGATCCGCGGGAACGCGTACGTGACCGGAAAGGCCGCGCTCGAGGCGCACACTCTGAACCTTGCCGCCGAGTTCGCACACACCGGTGTCACCATCAATGCATTCCGACCCGGCAACGTCGACACCGCCATGCAGGCATGGATTCGGGCTCAAAATCCTGACACCGTCGGGCCCGAACTCCACGCTCGGTTCCAGCGATGGTTCGATGGCGGCACACTCACGAGTGCGGAACACTCGGCCTCGACGCTGATTCCTCGACTTCTCACCAGCCAGACCGGACGCATCTGGTCGGCCGGCCACACCATCGCGGAGGGGAACAGATGACTACCGCCAGGCCCGATACTGCCGAACTGGTAAACGCGAACACGCGCCGGAGCACAGCCCTCGACTGGTTCACCACGACCGACCACAAGCGAATCGGGTACCTGTACCTGGTCACCTCTTTCATCTACTTCCTCTTCGGCGGTGTCCTCGCCCTCGGAATCCGAGCTCAGCTCTTCGCGCCGGGCCTACAGGTTGTGCAGACGAAAGAGCAGTACAACCAGCTGTTCACCATGCATGGCACGGTCATGCTGCTCATGTTCGCGACTCCGCTGTTCGCCGGATTCACGAACGTGATCATGCCCCTCCAGATCGGGGCGCCAGACGTAGCCTTCCCTCGGCTCAACGCTCTGTCCTACTGGCTTTACAGCTTCGGCAGCCTCATCGTTCTCGGCGGGTACGTCACACCTCAAGGTGCGGCCGATTTCGGATGGTTCGCGTACCAGCCACTTGCAAGTCAAACGTTCAGCCCGGGACTCGGCGGGAACCTCTGGATGGCAGGGCTCGCTCTCTCCGGTTTTGGCACGATCCTGGGCGCAGTGAACTTCATAACCACGATCATCACCATGCGCGCCCCCGGCATGACGATGTTCCGAATGCCGATCTTTACCTGGAACGCGCTGGTCACGTCCATCCTCGCGCTCATGGTCTTCCCCGTCTTCGCCGCCGCCGTGTTCGCGGCATTCGCCGACCGGGCTTTCGGCGCGCACATCTTCGACGCTGCGAACGGAGGAGCACTTCTCTGGCAACACCTGTTCTGGTTCTTCGGGCACCCAGAGGTCTACATCATCGCGATTCCGTTCTTCGGAATCATCTCCGAAGTCATCCCCGTCTTCAGTCGTAAACCAGTGTTCGGGTACAAGACCCTCGTCTACGCGACTATCGCGATCGCGGCCTTGGCGGTCACGGTCTGGGCGCACCACATGTACGTCACCGGATCAGTTTTGCTTCCTTGGTTCTCGCTAATGACAATGCTGATCGCCGTGCCCACGGGAGTGAAGATCTTCAACTGGATCGGCACCATGTGGCGGGGATCCCTGACATTCGAAACGCCCATGCTTTTCAGCATCGGATTCCTGATCACGTTCACCTTCGGTGGGCTAACCGGAGTCATACTCGCCTCCCCGCCGTTGGACTTCCACCTATCCGACTCGTACTTCGTCGTCGCCCACATTCACTACGTCGTATTCGGCACCGTCGTGTTCGCGATGTTCGCCGGCTTCTACTTCTGGTGGCCGAAATGGACAGGCAGGATGCTGAACGAACGCCTCGGCCACGTGCACTTCTGGCTGCTGTTCATCGGCTTCCACATGACCTTCCTGATCCAGCATTGGCTTGGAGCCCTCGGCATGCCAAGAAGATACGCGACCTACCTGCCTCAAGACGGATTCACCTGGTTGAACCAGGTGTCATCGATCGGATCGGCAATCCTCGCATTGTCGATGCTGCCGTTCCTATTCAACGTATATGTGACAACCCGCCGCGGCCCGAAAGTGACTGTAAACGACCCGTGGGGGACCGGGCGGTCGTTGGAATGGGCTACAAGTTGCCCTCCGCCGCGGCATAACTTCACCTCCATTCCGCGCATCCGATCCGAGTCGCCGGCGTTCGATTTGAACCATCCCGAGCAGGCCTCCATCCCGGGGGTGTTGGGATCGCGGGTATAGAGCTGCCATACCCCAATGTCAGAGCCTCGCCGCTAGGACGGTGAGGCTCTGACCATGTCCGGGTGAATGTCGAGAACAGCGACGTGGGGGTACAAATCCGAGCGGACCCCGCAACGAAGTAGGAAAGGTCCGAGACGGTCCGGACGCTAACCAATCGACCTTCATCCATCAACCGAAAGAAAGGTCTGACATGTCCGACAACGACTTCCTTCTTAACGCCATCAACCGAAGCGGCGAAACCCAGGCCGACCGCGCGGCTCTCAATGACATGGTCGCGTCCGCCGCCGATGACACGGCTGCCAAGGAGTCCCCTGAGATCAGCGACGGTTCCATCCTCAACTTCGCTCTCAACCTCGAGTACCTCGAGGCTGAGTTCTATCTTCGTGCCAGCGGCATGACCCTCCCGGACGACATGACTACCGGGACCGGCACCCGCGGGGAAGTTACCGGTGGCCGCCCGGTCGACTTCAAGAACCCGGTTATCCGGAAATTCGCCGCCGAGATCGCCTCGGATGAGCGCGAGCATGTCGCCTTCCTGCGGAACGCGCTCGGCAGCGCAGCTGTGTCGCGTCCCGCGATCTCCCTCGACCAGAGCTTCACCGCTGCAGCGCTCGCGGCCGGGCTGATCAAGCCGGGGGAGACCTTCGATGCCTACGCGAATGACCTCAACTTCTTGTTCGCTGCGTTCCTCTTCGAAGATGTCGGAGTGACCGCGTTCAAGGGCGCCGCACCGTTCATCACCAACAAGACCTACCTGGACGCGGCGGCGGGCCTCCTCGCGACCGAGGCCTACCACGCTGGCATCGTGCGAACCTCCCTCTACAACGAGGGCATGATCAACGACGCTGTGTTCGACGCCGTTGAGAAGATCTCCAACGTCCGCGGAGCCGTTGATGGCATCGGCCGCGATGACCAGAGCATCGGCAACGCTGACGTTCTCAACCTTGTTCCGACCGACGAGAACGGGGGCGCTTTTGGTCGCACGCCGGAGCACATCCTCAACATCGTTTACTTGACCGCTGACCAGGCAACCTCCGGTGGGTTCTACCCGAACGGCCTGAACGGCAGCCTTCGTCAGAGCGCCCAGACGGTCTAACCGTGGTTGGCCCGTACGCCGGGCTCGTGCCGGTACTGCCCGCGCTGGGGACAGGGCGGGCGGTACGGCTCACGCGAGCGCAGACTGACTTGATCGCCTCCCTCGAGGCTTCAGAGGGCGAGAGTTTCCGAACCTCTGCATACGACTTCGAGACGGCGAACTACCCCGAGCTCGGCCATTACAGCGCGGTCATCAATGGGTACGAAATCGGCAAGATCGATTACCTAACCCGACGCCAACGGACTGTGCTGACAGCTGTCATCGTCGTCTCCAGCTACCGCCAGCAAGGGATTGGGACCGAATTCATCGCCAACGTCCTCGACGATATCCGGCGACAAGGTCGCACGGTTACCGTGCAATGCCCCGTGATCGCGGCGTTCCTTCGGCGCTTCGCCCAGTACATGGACATGGTCGACGCGCAATTCCCAGGTGACGGCTTCCGCCTGAACACGTCGCCACGACATGACTTGGGACGGTACGTCAGCACTCCGGAGGCCATCGCGATGCTGAACCCGATGCAATACAGGGTGACGCAGGAATCGGCCACCGAGCCGGCATTCGACAATGCTTACTGGAACCATAGCGATCCTGGGCTGTATGTCGACATCGTCTCCGGGGAGCCTCTGTTTGCCTCGCTGCACAAATTCGACAGCGGCTCAGGGTGGCCCACCTTCACCGCGTCAGTCGCCCCCGAGAACCTGGTGCTCAAGTACGAGTCGATCTTCGATCGCCACAGCACTGAAGTCAGATCACGATACGGCGATAGCCATCTCGGCCACGTCTTCACCGACGGGACGCCAGAGGACGGCTGCTTGAGATTCGTGGTCAATTCCGCGGCGCTCCGGTTCGTTCCAGCCGACCGGCTGGAAACGAGCGGATACGCCGACTTCTGCCCGATATTCAACATCGAAGGAACAGCTACATGAGCACCAAACGCGCTTTACTCGCGAGCGGATGTTTCTGGGGAGCGCAGGAGCTTCTGCGTCACCGACCAGGAGTGATCCACACTCGCACCGGGTACTCCGGCGGGGACACACCAAACGCCACCTACCGCAACCACGGCGACCACGCGGAGACAGTCGAGGTGATTTTCGACGACGACGTCATCACTTTCCGGGAGCTATTGGAGTTCTTCTTCCAGGTCCATGACCCGACAACGTTGAACCGGCAAGGCAACGACATCGGACGTAGCTACCGTTCGGCAATCTTCTACACATCCGAGGAGCAGAAGGAAGTCGCCTTGGACACGATTCGTGATGTCGACGCGTCCGGTCTGTGGCCCGGGAAAGTCGTCACCGAAGTGACCAAGGCGGGATCTTTCTGGGAAGCCGAGCCGGAACACCAGGACTATCTGCAAAAGCACCCGCACGGCTATACCTGCCATTACGTGCGACCTGGATGGAAGTTACCGCACAGGCAGCGCACCCAATAAATCACTGACCGCTCGTAGAAAGGAAGAAGCAATGGCAGTCTTCAGCCGTGGATTCACCGGACACCGACCCGAACCTGACGATTCCCTGCCGCCCGGGCAGCACCTCACTCAAAACTTCCCGGTCCTTTCCGCCGGCGCGACGCCTACCATCCCTCTCGAGGAATGGGAGTTCTTCATCCACACGGAAACCGGCCAGACACACAAGTGGGACTGGGAGCAGATCCATGCGCTCCCATTCGAGGACATCGAAACCGACATTCACTGCGTCACCAGCTGGTCAAAGCTCGGAACTCACTGGCGAGGGATCTCCCTAGACACGCTCTTCGCGGGCGTGGACACCGAGTACCGCTACCTCATGGCCCACTCTTACGGCGGATACACCACCAATCTCATCCTTGACGAAGTACTCGGCGGGAAAGCGTGGCTCGCATTCGAATACGACGGAAATGACCTGCCCGCAGAACACGGTGGGCCCGCGCGGCTCCTGGTGCCCCACTTGTACTTCTGGAAGAGCGCAAAGTGGGTCCGCGGGCTCGTCATGCAAGCAAACGACAACCCCGGGTTCTGGGAGCAGTACGGGTACAACCTCCACGGCGACCCGTGGCGGGAAGAGCGCTACTCGTGAGCGACAATACCCCGTGGCATCAGGGCACGCTCGTCGACGCCGTTCCGCTGAACCTCAACGCACGGAGCATCACGTTCGAAGTGCCCGACTGGCCCGGAAACCTCGCCGGTCAACACGTCGACATTCGACTAACCGCCGCCGACGGATACCAAGCTGTGCGTTCATACTCCACCGCCTCTGCCGGCACCGGGACCCGAGTCGAGCTCGGAGTTGAAAAGCTGCCCGACGGTGAAGTCTCCCCATTCCTCGTCGACGGAATCGAGATCGGCGACTCGGTAGAAATCCGCGGACCACTCGGCCGCTGGTTTGTTTGGACCGAAGACCTCACAACTCCGGTGCAACTCATCGCAGGCGGATCCGGCGTTGTGCCCCTCCTGTCGATGATCCGGCAGCACCGCATGGCTCAAAGTTCCAGCGAAATGCGACTACTTTATTCGCTGAAGAGTCCCGACGATGCGTTCTACCGCGAACAGCTCGCTCTTCTGGCAGGCGACGCTGAGGTCACCTGGCACTACACGCGTGCCACACCCGAAGGCACCCAAAAGCAGCCATCTCGGCTAACAAAACAAGACCTCCAAGAAGCGGTCTCACCGCCCGAATCCGCGCCCCGTATCTATATCTGCGGCCCTACCGGGTTCGTCGAATCGGTAAGCGGATTCCTTGGTGAGCTCGGCCATCTACCCGAGAACATCCGCACAGAAAGGTTCGGTGGGGTATGAGCGACAACTTCCTCGACGGGAACGTGTTAGCGGGACCCATGAGCGATGTGTTCGAACATGACATCACAACCATGATTGGCGAGTGCGCCCACTGTCGAAACGTCGCCGCGTTCGCTGAGGCAATGGTGTTCGGCGCGCCAATGGGGTTCGTCCTCCGATGCCGTAAATGTTCAGAGGTCCTCGCCGTGCTCGTCGATCAAACACCACGACGCCTGCTCGCCATGACGGGTCTCCGATGGATCGACATCACCGGGTGACCCACGCAAGCCCAAGGGCAAACAAGACTAGACGCACGCCATACGAGGACCCGGAATCAGAATGAATCCCGCGAATACACCCATCGTTGAACCCGACCTGAAAACAGTCGCCGAACTGGCAGCACAACTCCGCGTCGATTCGATCCGCGCAACCACGCGTGCAGAATCAGGCCACCCGACCTCGTGCATGTCCGCGGCCGACCTGCTTGCTGTGCTGGTCAGCCGGCACCTCCGATACGACTGGGATCGAGCGAGCCGAACCCCGGACAATGACCACCTGATTCTCTCCAAAGGGCACGCAGCGCCACTGCTCTATTCCGTATTCAAGGCGGTGGGCGTAGTCAGCGACGACGAACTCATGAACGGCTACGGCCGGTTCGGAAGCCGGCTGCAGGCGCATCCGACGCCGGCGCTGCCTTGGGTTGACCTCGCCACCGGCTCCCTAGGCCAAGGTCTCCCCGACGCCGTCGGAATCGCGCTCGCAGGTAAACGCCTCGAGAAGCTCAGCTACCGTGTGTGGGTGCTCTGCGGAGACAGCGAGCTGGCGGAAGGATCAATCTGGGAGGCGATAGAGCAAGCCGCCCAATACCAACTCTCGAACCTGATCACCATCGTCGATGTAAACCGACTCGGCCAGCGTGGGGCGACCATGCTTGGCTGGGACCTCGATGCGTACGCCAAACGGTTCGAATCGTTCGGCGCGCATGTCATCAAAATCAACGGTCACGACTTGGAGGAGATCGACGCCGCTTTCGCTCGAGCATGCAGCGGTGCCGACAACCAGCCGACAGTCATATTGGCCCGGACCGTTAAAGGCAGGGGCTACACCCTCGTGGAAGACCAAGAAGGCTGGCACGGCCGGCACCTTCCCGAAGCCTTCGCGAACGAGGCTATCCGCGAGCTTGGCGGCGAACGGCATCTCACAATTCGTGGACCGAAACCGACGCAAGCAGCGCCCGCCATCGTTCAGGACAGCGAAATCGACGACGAACTTGCCCCGCCGACATACGAAATTGGCACCGCAGTCGCAACCCGTGCTGCCTATGGGAGCGCGATCGTCGAACTGGGACGTCGCAGATCCAACGTGGTCGTAGTGGACAGCGAAGTCAGCAACTCAACCGGTGTTGATCTGTTCGCCGCTACCTTTCCGTCCCGCTTCTTCGAAATGTACATGGCTGAGCAGCAGCTAGTCGCAACCGCGACTGGCCTCAGCGTCCGAAATTTCATCCCGTTTGCATCCACATTCGCTGCCTTCCTAACACGAGCACACGACTTCATCCGCATGGCCGGTATCTCCGGAGCGAACATCCGCCTCGTCGGGTCGCACGCCGGCGTCGAGATCGGCACCGACGGCCCCTCGCAGATGGCGCTCGAAGACATCGCGATGATGCGCTCGGTTTTCGACTCAACGGTCCTCTACCCGAGCGACGCTGTCAGCACCGTCGCGCTCGTCGAACAGCTCGCGAACCGGACCGGAGTGTCATACCTGCGAATCACGCGAGGCGCATACCCCGTGCTCTACAGCAACTCCACGCCCTTCCCGATCGGCGGGTCGAAAACCCTACTCACCAGTGGCAATGACCACGTCACCCTTATCGGTGCTGGAGTCACCGTGCACGAAAGCATCGCCGCCGCGCGCATCCTCTCGGAGATGGGTATTCGTGCCCGAGTCATCGACGCATACTCGATCCGCCCGTTGGACGGCTCCGGTCTCCGCAGGGCGGTTGATGAAACTGCCGGCCGGGTCGTCGTTGTCGAAGATCACCGGCCCGAAGGTGGACTTGGTGAAGGTGTACTCAGCGCGCTCGCCGAGGGGACCGAAGCAGTCGTCCGGCTCGAGCACCTTGCCGTGCGCAACCTCCCCGGTTCGGGCACCGCCGCCCAAATGTTGGCGGCCGCGGGAATCGACGCCGACGCGATCAGCCAGGCCGCCCAACGCCTGGTCAACAGAGACTGACAGTAACCAGACAGGCGTCCCAAGCCATGAGAAGAAGGCGGAGCGGCACCCGCATTGGGGGCGAAACCCGTCAAGGATGGAGGAACCATGAGAAACAAGAAAGCGAAGCCGGTCCAGACATTTCCGGTGATGGACGGCGCTGGCCCGGCGCCACGAGCGGACCAGATCGCTGGCATCGTTCAACGGGTTTGGGCGGACGCCAGGGTCTACCACGAAGACGTAGAGACGCTGCTTAGGGAGTGGCTGAACGTCGAAGGATGCGTCGTGCGTCAGGAAGAGTTCGACACTTTACTGATCAAAGCTCGCGGCGAATTTGCGCGTGTCGCGGTGACGACGGAAGTCGATGAGGCACCGCACTGTCCGGCGCACGATCTCGTCGAATGCCTCTACTGGGATGTTCAGCGTCTGGAACGACAAGAAGGAGCCGGTTCGTCGGATCTTGGGTGACGAGCCAGCGCAGGGACGCACCCCTTAGTGCGTCCCTGCGCTAGACGATAAGGAGACAGAGGATGTCGACCACCGAATTTTCCAATCGCCGGATCCAACCTGAGCTGACGACCTTCCACGCCCTAGCGGAGGAGATGGCTCACTCGTTCGGTTATACCGCTGAGCTGACTTTGGAAGGAAAGCTGGCCGAACTTGTGAGGCTGCGAGTCGCTCAGGTGACTCCATGCTCATACTGCCTGGTACTTCACACGCGTGTCGTCCTTGAATGTGGTGTACCTGTCGAAAAGGTAGCCCACCTCGCAAGCTGGCGAGAAAGCGAAATGTTCAGCGCGGCCGAAAGGGCTGCGCTGGCGTACACCGAAGGCTTGACCACATACGACCTGAAGGCTTTCCAGGAATTACACGACGCGTTGACTGAACATTTCAACCCGACCGAAATTGCCGAGTTAGCCGCGGTCATCATCAACATGAACGTCTGGACAAGACTCAAACTCGCTGAAGGGGCGACACCCCGCTTCGCCGACCGCAACCCGGAACCCTCCAGCTCACCTGCATAGTGAACCGCGCCTCCGGATTACGCGGTTGGCCCCGAGTGCGGAATGGTTTCAGTCGACGTAGTCGTCTGCGCAAGTAGATGCTTCTCTCCAGCCGAGGCAAGAGAATGCTGGCCCCAGTCAGTGAATGTGTTCAGATGCTCATAGAAGCCACGAGCAGCCTCAATGTCTTCCACATGCAGCCGAAACGCTGCGTCAAGTGGGTGTTCTCCGAGGCCCTGCCAGCCGCGGGCGAAGATTCTCGCGGCGGCTTGCGCGGCTTCGAATTTAGCGATGAGAAGGCCCCGTTGTTCAACGGTGAGCATGGTCGTATCCCTTTCTATGGCACGCGCACCAACCGATTGCATGCCTCGCGGCGCCTACTGGACCTCTCCGGGAAATGCCAGACGGGCTGCCGAGGCGAAGCGTCAGCCGCCCATTCCGTGGGGCGCGTTCGCGCCCCAATCCGGTGGTCCGATCCTCAGCGGCACGACGGTCGTCGAGCGGACGAGGCCGGAACTCAGTTGAGAGCCAATGCGACCGACTCTCGCAGCTGGGGGATGACGTCGGTGATAAACCAAGGGTTCCGGGCCTGCCATCGGAAGTTCAGCGGGGACGGGTGAACCAAAGGCATGAACTCCGGCAGATAATCACGGAACGAGTACACGGTCTCGGTTAAGTTGCCCTTCGCTCGAGGCCCCAAGTAATGGCGTTGCGCGTAGGTTCCGATGAGGATGGTCAAGCGAATGTCGGGCATGAGGTCAAGCAGCGGTGCGTGCCACCTATCTGCGAACCCTTTCCGCGGAGGCAGGTCGCCCGAGGCGCCCTTTCCGGGGTAGTAGAAGTCCATCGGGAGGAGCGCGAATATCTCTGGGTCGCGGAATTGCGCCTCCGTGACGCCTAACCATCCGAACAGGGTGGTGCCACTTGTGTCATTCCAGGCGATTCCAGACTCTTGAGCCTTTCGCCCGGGGGCCTGACCGATCACCGCAACTCGGGCGTTGGGGCCGGCCGCATACAACGGCAGGTAGCCCAATTCCTGAGCCCAAGCGTTCTCCGGATCGGAGATAATCGCCTCTCGCACGATGTTGAGGTTGTCTGCTCCGGAAGTCACCGATGAGCCGTGTTCTTCACGCCCGGGAGGTGCGGGTCGACTAGGGATTCATACTCGGGGTGATCGTCGATGAAGGTGCGAACGATCGGACAGATCACCGTTACGGTTCGGTTCTGCGCCTGCAGCACATTGAGAATGCGCCGGATCATTTCCGTCGCGACGCCTTGATGACGGAACTCCGGATAGACGGACGCGGCAATGAGGGCGACACGGTTGCCGTCCACCGAATACGTCACCCCGCCGACCTCGGTGTCCCCGACGATTGCGAGGTACACATTGTGCTCCGCGTCATCAACCAGACTGAAGTCGAACTCCGGCTTAGCCCTGTCATCCAGCACCTCGTCGATTAGCGTCTTCTGGTCCTGAGTCAACGTGCCGGTCCCATCGGGGTAGCCTGCAGTATCCGGGTACTCAAATTCGTACCGCGCTGGCTCGAATGAGTTGCTCATGTGCGTTCCTTTCAAGACTTCCGTTTTGTAACTGAACCCCGACGCGGGCTGCTAGGGAGTTTGTGTGTCTAGTCCGCCACCACTCTGCCGGGTCGGTCAAATGAAGTTCGCGTGTGGGACCCGTCCAGACACATTCAGTCACGAAGAACCAATTCGGTTGCTGTGATGCCGCAGACGCCTATTCGTGTGTGGGGCTCGCGTCTATATACCCATGTGCGGTCAGAAAAGCGCGGATCTTACGGCGAGCATCGAACACCGTCTTGTAGACCGCGCCACGATTTGATTCCGCCTCGGCGACCACGCGCTCAAGAGGCAATCCCTCCACAACGACCGCCAGGAACACATCCCGCTGATGATCGGTAAGTGTCTCGTCGACCGCGCGCCGAACAGCACTTATCAGCTCCCTTTGGATCGTTCGCTGAAGCGGGTCGTGGTTCATACTCGCCGGCAGCCGCTCCCATTCGTCGACCTCAAGGGTGAGAGCCGGGCGTCGCGAGAAATGGCGGGCAACCTTGTTGGAGACTTCAAGCGCTACGAAACGGTAAGCCCAAGTTGTGAATCTGCTCTCGCCGCGAAAGGAATCGAGTTTTGTCAGCAACGACAGCATCGCGTCGTCGGCTGCCTGCAGAGCAAGGTCGTCCAGTTCCGGGCCGGTTATGCGCACCACCGGCCCGCGCTTGTAGGTCTCGTGAGTCGCAACGCGCAACATCATCGCGTGTAGCCGTGCAAGCGCAGCTTCTCGCGCGGGACCGTTGTCGCGGAGCGCAGCCAACCATGAAGAGGTGTCAGTATCCAATGTGCTTCACCCCGGTTGCCAACGCAAAGAGAACAACCACGAATGGCTTGCGTCAGTGAAATCATGCGCGCATTCGTGACCTCCGTCGAAGCGGGAAACAGCGGCATGCCGCTCTGTTGGGAAGTCTGCGTTTGCATGCGTTAACTGCTGACAAGTGCGCGACGTGTAACGAGCAGTGCGCACAAGGCTCCGAAACGCGTCCCAGCCGACAACCACGAAAAGAACGATACCGTCCTCTTGCCGACGCGTAAAAATCTCCGAACCTCAGCTGCTGACCCGGTGTTTCCGAATCATTCCCCGGAGAGACCGCCCGCTCGAGTCATACGAGAAGGAGACGTTCTCGTCCAGAATTTCCGGCGCAGGTCAACTAGAACTTGTGACAGGTCGACGAGCGCCGACGCGTGCCTGGACTGCAGAGTGATTGAATTCCGTTGAGTTTGCACTGCGCTGAAAGCATCTTCGCGCACTACGCCACTTCGGCGGTTTGCCTCGCTGCCTCGCCACATTTGAGCTCCAAATCGGCGTCCGGCCGTAAGATAAGCGGGTGGACGACAGCTCTCCAACCCGGGCGGTCGCACGGTTGACACCCAGGGGCGCTAAGACCAGGTCCAGGATCGTGGAAACTGCGGCCGAGCTCATCCGCGTCCGCGGAGTGGGCGGGACGACATTGGATGATGTCGTCGCGGCAAGCAAGATTAGTAAGTCGCAGCTGTACCGACATTTCGAGGACAAGCCCGCCTTGGTCCGGGCGGTCATCGAATATGTCGGCGACCGCAAGATCAGCGGTGAGCGAGAGCGCTTAGAAAACGTTCGTACGTTTGCTGGGCTTCGACGGTGGCGCGACGCGATGATTGAGAACAACGCGCTCGAAAGCGGCCGCTACGGCTGCTCGCTGGGCTCCCTCGCCAACGAAGTCGCGGACCATGACTGGGTCGCGCGCCTCAAGCTGGAAGAACTATTCAGCGCCTGGGAGCAGCTTTTCATGGACGTGATCGAGCGGCTTCAGGACGATGGCCTGGTTCCAGCAAGCGCGAATGTGCGTCAGCTGGCTACGGGCTTCGTCGCCGCAATTCAAGGTGGTTATCTCCTCGCCCAGACATCGCGAGACGTAGCGCCGATGGAGTCTGCTATCGATATGGCGATCACTCACCTTCAACTCCTAGCTATGGCTGACGAACGCGCGCTTGAGCAACTGGACGCGTAACAAGTGCTCTTGTGCGGCCCGCTCTCCGATCAGTCTGTGAGAGAGATCGCAATCCGTCCGCTGGCGGCCTCAGCACGTACCTGATCCATATCTAACGCCCTCACCGCGGCGACAACTTCCGCAAGCGCCGGCGCGGGCAGCGCCCCCGCTTGATTGAACACGCGCACACCTTCGCGGAAAGCCATGAGTGTGGGGATTGCAGTGATCCCCGCGGCGATCGTGACCTGCTGAGCAGACTCAGTGTCGAGTTTCCCGTGGACGATGTCGGGGTTCTGTCGGGCTGAGTTCTCAAAGATCGGCGCAAACTGGGTGCAAGGGCCGCACCAAGTGGCCCAGAAGTCGACGAGGACGATGTCATTGTCCTTGATGACGCTCTGAAAATTCGCGTCTGTGAGCTCCGTGGTGGTTGACATGCCGGATTCCCCTAGCTTCATCGAGTCATTGGCCTGTAGGTCCGCGCTTTTTGCCTGAGTTGCGCGTTTAGGTAGGCGAGCTGGTCGCCCAAATACGACGTCTCACAAATGTCTGCACCAGTCCGATGAATTTTCTTACCAATGACGCCAAGCTTTCTGGTCGCTACCGTCATCCTCGGGCGGCTTCTGCGATGTCGGACGCGTCCCAGCCGACCCCTCGAGCCGGCGCACAGTCTTCGTCGTCCGTCCTTCGATAGCGAGCGTCGGATTGAGAACACGGTGGTCAGTTGAGGTTGCGTGCTTCTAGCCGGGGCCTGGGGTACGAACGTCTCCACCTCAGTACAAGGCGATTTAGTGTTGCCATCGCGCCCTGATGATACTGATCATCCTGTCAGGTGCAGCTTGCAGGCAACCGATTCCAGCTTCTGCCCAAACCAAGCCCGGCTGGGCTCTATTTAGTGAAGAGGTCGCCGTGAGAAGTACCGGTTGGCGGGCGGTACAAACACCAGAGTGGTGGCGACGGCGCCAGCTGCGACCCGCGCAGCACCCAGCCCGTGGCTGGAGAAGGCACCGATCATCGATAGCAGCGTCACCCCGAGCAGGACGTAACGGGCCCAGTTTGCTCCCCTGGTGAGATACACCGCAACGACAAGGTAGCCCGCTGTGTAAAGGATTCCAGAGACCAGAGCAAACGCGATGAGGAGGCTGGCGCCTCCTACCTGGTTGGCGACTTCCGGATCTTCCGCAAGACCAGGAGTCAACAGGGACACGATGACGATCACCAGACTGAGGGCGGCAGCGACGACGTAGAGCCAGAACGCAATGACAACCAGGTTCGGTGCCGATCGCAGGCGGCGAGAAGGCTGAGCCGTCTGCGGAACATCGTCAGTCATGTCACACCGCTTTTCCTCGCATAGGTCCCATGCTTGGGCGGCCTATGGGGTCACGCCGCCGATCTCTATGTCGCCGGACGCTCGACCGCGGCCGCGGAGGTACGCGTTCATCAATGGGCATTCGATGTGCACCCGTTCTCCACGAGCATGGAGTGTTCGGAGCACTTCGTCGAACACGCGCTCAGCAACATCGCTGCGCCATACACTGGCCTTCGTTCTCGTCGCTTCCACGAATACTTGATCGCCTCGACGTCGATATGGAACTACCGCCACGGGCGCGCCGTCCAGGAACGCGACAAACCTGTTGTGGCGCTCACGAATCTCGAGATCCATACCTCACCAGGTCTCCATTCAGGGCAGACCAACGCTCTGCCGGTCTTATAGCCTTCAAATGCCAACTGTACTAGTTGGTTCAAAGCAGTCAGATAAGTCGGTCAGGACGTGCGGTACATGTTGAGTGACGAACAGGGCATCCTCGATAGCGTTCGAGAACGGCTAATGCGCATCTTGCCTGACATCGCGGCTGCAGTCTTTCATAGCGCGGATAACCAATGGACTTGGACGCTGCAGGTCTCAAGTGCCGGCGGTCTGGCTCGCTATCTGTACTGGGGATCCGGCCAGTGGTGGGTGACACAAGTGCACTCAGCCGGGGGGAACCCTGCCATAAGCGTCGTAGAACCGATCTCATCCGCGTCTGATGAGACCCGAGCGGTGGACCGTGGAGTGGTCATCGCCCTCGCTGCGGTGGGCAGCTCCGCTCTCGACCGCATCACTGGCTCGGCCGCAAATTATCAACTCGAGGACGACGATCAGCAATCGGCGTTGGTGGCCTTCGGCGCAGCGTTGAACGCACTTGAGAACATCCAGGACGACGAAAGCGGTGATGCAGAAACCCGGTCGCTGGCCCGGACGCTGCGGGGGGAGTGGCTGATCACGCGACTAGATGACCTGGGCGGCTGAACGCAGACCAGACGCCCACGACCGTGCGACCGCGTAACGGCTTCTGGATCGGAGCGAGCCAAAGCTCGGCTGTCACTAAGGCGGGATTCCCAAACCGGCCTAGGCAATCCATTATGGTTAAAAATATAGGCGTATGGATGGGGCGATTCCGATGGCAGGCTCTGACGCGGCGAGAGATCCCGACAGCGTCGATATAGTCGCTGCTCGCGTGATCCTCCACATGCTTACCGTGTCCGCGCACGATACTCGGGCGGAAATCGCGCTGAAGACTGGTATCGAGCCGGCCCGACTGAACGAGATTCTTACCGGCCAAAGCTACCCAGACCTTTACGAAGTCGCTGTGTTCGAACAGGCGTACAAGCGGCCGCTGTGGCCCGGACCTGAGCCCTCGCCCTAATCGATGCGAGATCCCCGTCCCCCGGGAGCTTGCTCACATGACCAGGGGACCCGAAGCCGGTCGGGGCGGGGCGGTAAGACTCGCTCCATCAATGTCGCCAACCCCACGAGTGACTATCGCCCCCTTCCGACTCAAGAAACTGTTCGTTGACTGCCGCGTCGCGAAGCCGGCGAGCTTGAGCGCCCGATACGCCCGACGTGCCGCTACGGCGGAGCAGCTAGGAGATCAGATGAGCAGCGCGCGTGCTGCCAGTGAAGACTTGGCAATCCTGGAGACACTAACTGCGACTACAACGAAGGCGATCAGGCTAGCGACGTCGAACGGCTTCCACGCCTTAACCGCCGACGGCTTCATCGTTCAGACTTCTGCAGTCACCGGGACCGCGACGAATACCTCGAGCAATTCAAATCGATTCGAACGTTCAAGTCGGCGACGTCTCCCAGATCCACCTACGCGCCAATTGCACCCATCTAAACGACGGAACGGCGCCCGAAGCGCTATACGCCGACACCTACGCGAAGCGAGGCAACTCGTGGGTGTTGATCTTCGCCTGCGCGATTGCGCGTCGAACTCGAGGTGTCTGAAAGGAAAACCATGACTGCGCCCACTACCATCGCGGCCCACAAAGTGACGACCCCGAAAATAAGACTGGCGTTCGCTTCGGCAGTAATCGCCCTGGTCGCGACGTTCGCTACCGTGGGATCGACCGTCCCGCTATTCAACATCTATCGCGCCGAAGACGGGTTCACGAACGCCGGAATCTCCGTCGCGGTTGTGGTCTACTCGGCTGCAACACTTACAACTCTTCTCGTCCTCGGGCGGCTGTCGAACCACGTTGGCCGTCGCCCTATCTCGATAGCGAGCCTGGCCCTGCTCTTCTTGGGTTGTGTGCTTCTGCTGAACGTCAACGACATCAGTGTTCTAGTGATTGGACGTCTGATGCTCGGTCTTGGAGCCGGCCTCGCCAGCAGCAGTCTCACCTCCTACATTGTTGACACCGCACCCCGCCATCCCCGCTGGCTCTCGTCTGTTGCATCCAGCCAGACGGTCATGCTTGGGCTGGCGATCGGTGCCGTCGCATCAGGTGCGCTCGTTCAATTCGCCCCACTGCCGCGACAGCTGATCTACCTGGTCGACATGGCTTTCCTCCTCGTCTCGGTTCTGTTGATCCTTGCTAGCCCCGAGACGGTGCGACGTAAGCCCGGAGCGCGACGCTCGATGAAGCCGAGCGTACGAGTCCCAGCCCGCGTCAGGCATCTCATTCCCGTGACGGCTGCGGTGCTCCTCTCGACGTGGTCGGTGGGGGCGTTCTACCAGGCGTTCGTGCCTGCGTTGGTGGAGAATCAGCTGCACACGGCCAGCCCGCTAGTGCTGGGGCTGGTCTTCGCCGCCTACATGGCACCGAGCGCTTTCGGAGCTCCGCTCGGAAGCCGGCTGTCAACTTCGATGGCGCAGCGCATCGGTATGGGCGCATTTCTGATCGGTATCGCGGGCGTCATCACCGCGGTCATCACCTCGACACTCGCCTTGTTCATCGTGTCCACTATCGTCGCGGGCGCGTCGCAAGGTATCGCGATCAGCGCGGCTACGCGTGGGCTACTGCACGGAAGCAAGATCGATGACCGCGCGCCGACGTTTAGTGTGATTTATCTGATCAGCTATAGCGGTGCAACCATCCCCGCACTAATCGCGGGCCAGCTTTCCAACGTGCTGACCTTGCCGCAGATCATCCTCGGCTATGGAGTCTTTGCGCTCGTCGCAACGATCTGGACGATTCTGGGCGCCCGGAACCCGCTGGCTCACCCGGGCGGAGAGGAGTGATTACACCGCCGACTCAGCGAGGAGGTGGTCGTGGCTAAGTTCGAAGCTGAACAAGAAGCGCACCGATCGCGCGCAGTAGGTTCGGACGAGGATGTGTTGTCGGCCTTCCGGCAACATTCGGATAGGGGAGCGGGTGAGCCCCACTCGACTGACCGTGAGGAACCGAGCCGCTAGGGCTTGGGATGTTTGAAGAAACCTTTCCACCAGGGGGTGTGGCGGGCCGGCCCGTCGGGGAGTTTGGTTTCGACGACCGACGCCTGCTCTCTGATGAACTCCACGTACCCGCATTCGAGGCAGTTGTTTGTGTACGGGTGCACTGCAAGGCCGACGCCGTAATACGGATTCCGTCGTCGCTGCATGCGGTGACGGCAACGAGGGCAATAGGCCACAGGCGCCCGCTCCTCCCGCGGAGTCTATTCCGGAGGGCTCCGACAACCCGAATGTCGGAGCCCTCGCCAGCCAGGACGAGCCTGGTTGGCGGCCGCCCTTGGGGGGTCAGCGGCCCGTTTTCACGATAGTGAAAGTGTAGCTCCAATCCAAATTGATGCTCTACTTGGAGAACCAAACAGTCCACTTTAGAGAAAGAGTGAGTCTGGTTTTTCGGAACGCGACGACCGGCGCTCCGTCGGTGTCCGAAACCTCCGTTGCGCGCTTACGCAGTCAGCGGGTTCGATGCGAAAAGGCCCCGCGTCGCTCGTTCAACCTCTTCCAGCGCCCCGCTTTGAAGCGCGCGAAGCAGTGCGACGTGGCTCGCCCTGAGGGAGGCCCAGTCAATGGGCCTGTTCTTGAACAGCACCAGCGCTTTGTACCCGAGTGACCGCGCGGAGCGCTCAACGACGTCAGTCAAACTCTCGTTAGGGCAAAGGTCTTCCAATGCCAAGAAGTAGTCAGTGATGCGTCGCGTAAAGCCGCTGACGTCGCGAGCGTCAATTGCCGCAATTGCGAGTTTGATGCGATCAATCAAGTCCCCGAGTTCGTTAGGCGTCGCCACGCGAACCGATGCGGTAGTTACCCCGGTGATGAGAACACCAATGGCTTCCAGGTAGCTTGAAGCTTCCTCGACGCGCGGTTTGACGACCCGGGTGTGCGATTGCGGTGCGGTTTCGACGAGTCCTTCGATCGTGAGCGCGAAAAGGGCCTGACGAATCGGCGTCCGGGAAATGCCGAGCCAGCGTTGCAGTTCCGCGTCGTCCAGTCGCTCGCCGGGGTGCAGGACCCCGTTCAGAATTGCTTCGCGGATGGCCTCGTAGGCAACGTCGCGGATCAACTTTCGGGGGGCGCCAGGGTGCGACGCGCCTAGTGCAGTCATACCGCCTCCAACCGCGAACCGACTCCGCCTTCGGGTAGCGGACGTGCGGACGGATCGCAATAAATCACTGTAAGCGTGCCTGACGGCCGCACATGTTTCAACACGACATCTCCGCCGGCGTCCTTGAAGATTGACGGCTGATGATCCTTGCCCGTGTGCGAGCTCGCAATCTCCTAACGGTTAGGAATGGCGGGCGTGCAGGCATCGTTTGAAGGACTAAATGGTCCACATGCGGCTGTCTGGCAGCAGAAGTATCAGCGAACCCCGTAGCTGTGAAAGAGTGCGCATGACGGTTCCCGAAATGCCTGACCCTGGGCTTACCGACGTGTATCAGCCGCCCAGCACGGTAAGCCAAGATTCGACCGTCAAGACGCTGATATTAGGGCGAGGAGATCCGATAGTCGCTGTGACGGCCGACGGCTTCTGGCGGACTGTGCAAACACCGATGGAAGCGCAACGATGCGCATAGTCAGTTCCGAGCCGTAAGCGTTGGCGCCTTACCACCCGTGTAAAGACGTTGGTTAGGCCTTGATCGGTAAACCGGTAGACGACGATGGCATGCTCGAGCTCCTCGAACGCTGGCGCGGTCACCGCCACAGGATCGTCCGTCTCATCGGGGCAAGTGGTTACCGGCGGCCGCGGCACGGTGCGAGGATCACCATTCAGGATCACCGGTGGCACTGAATGCCTTTAGCAGCTGACATCGCCGGTTGGCGAGTCAGGCACGTAGGGGTGCTTGCGGAGCATCCTTTCCGGGTCCGATGCCCAATGGCATCCCAGCCTCGGGATGGTTCATGTCGAACGCGGGAGACTCCGAACGAATCCGCGGTATCGCCGTGAAGTTGTGCCGCGGCGGGGGGCAGCTCGTGGCCCATTCAAGCGACCGGCCGTACCCCCACGGGTCGCTCACCGTCACTTTCGGGATATGGCGGGCCGTGAGGTAGACGTTCAGGAAAAAAGGGATCATCGACACGGCCAGCAAAAATGACCCAAAAGTAGACACCTGATTCAGCCAGGCGAAGCCATCCTCCGGCAAGTACGTTGCGTACCGCCGCGGCATCCCCAAGACCCCTAGCCAATGCTGGATGAGGAACGTCGTGTGGAAGCCGACGAATAGCAACCAGAAATGCCACTTCCCTAACCGGTTGCTAAGGACCTTCCCTGTCCACTTCGGCCACCAGAAATAGAAGCCGGCGAACATCGCGAACACCACGGTCCCGAACACCACATAGTGGATGTGCGCCACGACGAAGTAGGTGTCGGAGACATGAAAGTCCAATGGCGGTGATGCCATGATCACCCCGGTGAGGCCGCCGAACGTGAAGGTGATCAGGAACCCGATCGCCCATAGCATCGGGGCTTCGAAGGTGAGCGACCCGCGCCACATCGTGCCGATCCAGTTGAAGATCTTCACGCCCGTCGGCACTGCGATCAGCATGGTCATCAGGGAGAACCACGGCAGGAGGACCGACCCGGTCACGAACATGTGGTGCGCCCAGACAGCCATCGACAGTGCCGCGATCGCGATCGTCGCGTAGACCAGTGTCTTGTAACCGAAGATCGGCTTCCGGCTGAATACTGGGAAGATTTCCGACACGATGCCGAAAAACGGGATTGCGATGATGTACACCTCGGGATGACCAAAGAACCAAAACAGGTGCTGCCACATCAGCGCTCCACCGTTGGCGGCGTCGAAGATGTGGGCTCCAAAGACTCGATCGGCGCCCAGCGCGAACAGCGCCGCCGCGAGCACGGGAAAAGCCACCAGCACCATGATGGAAGTGACCAAAGTGTTCCAGGTGAAGATCGGCAGGCGGAACATGGTCATTCCTGGCGCACGCAAAGTGATGATTGTGGTGATGAAATTGACGGCGCCGAGAATGGTGCCAAAGCCCGACAGTGCCAGCCCGAAAGCCCATAGATTCGTCCCGACACCAGGCGAGAACGTTGCTGACGACAGCGGCGCATAGCCAGTCCATCCGAAAATCGCTGTGCCTTCAGGAGTCAGGAAGCCGGACACAACGATCGCGGAGCCGAAGAAGTAAAGCCAGTAGGCCAGCGCGTTCAGCCGCGGAAATGCCACGTCCGGGGCGCCAATCTGTAGCGGCATGATCGCATTCGCGAACCCGGCGAATAGTGGCGTCGCAAACATCAGCAGCATGATGGTGCCGTGCATTGTGAACAGCTGGTTGTACTGGGTTCGCGTCTGCACGATTTGAAGACCGGGAGCAAAAAGCTGCGCCCGAATGAGCAGCGCGAGCACCCCGCCGATGAGGAAGGAAGCAAAGGAAGTGAACAGATAAAGGTAACCGATGGTCTTGTGGTCCGTGGACGTTAGCCACGACACGAGAAGGTTGCCTTTACGCTGTGCGCTGGAAGAGATGGGCTCCGGCGCGTCCGCCGGAGTCGGATGCGTCTGGCGGACCTGGACGTAGTGTGACGTCATCGCTTCTCCTGACTGGTGCCGGCAGATTGCTGTCGCCCGGAGGTTATGGCTGCGGTGCCACGATCGCGGTCAGCTGTTCTGCCCGGATTCGCGCAGTGCCCCGTTCAGCCCGTTCGGGTAGAACCCGCCGGAAGTGGCACGGACCGGGGTGAGGTAGACGATGTTGAGGATGTGCTCCGGGGAGCGTCCGTACGTTCTGCCTTCCGCGTCCGTTGGGACGAGGTTGAGCGACTCTCGATTTCCGATGCCCTGATCGTCATCGCCGATACCGTCGACCGCTCCACGCACGTCGGAGATTTTCTGCACTGCATCAAACACAGCGTCGTTGATCATGCCTTCGTTATAGAGCGAGGTGCGAACAATGCCTCCGTGGTAGGCCTCTGTCGCGAGCATCCCTGCGGCCGCGTCGAGGTACGTCTTGTTCGCGATGAGCGGCGCTGCTCCTTTGAACGCCGTTACACCGACATCTTCGAATAAGAACGCGCCAAAGAGGAAGTTGAGGTCGTTCGCATATGCGTCGAAGGTTTCTCCCGGCTTGATCAGACCAGCGGCGCGAGCGGCCGCGGTGAAGCTCTGATCTAACGAGATGCTCGGCCGAGCCACCGCTGTATTTCCGAGTGCGTCGCGAAGGAACTTCACGTGCGCTCGCTCATCGCCGGCGATCTCCGCTGCGATCCTGCGGATCACCGGGCTCTGGAAAGGAACCGGCCGCCCGCCGGTCACCTCTCCTCGCGTTCCGGCTCCGGTGGTCATGTCGTCAGGCAAAGTGTCCCCGGACGCTCGAAGGTAGAACTCCGCCTCGAGATACTCCAAGTTCAGCGCGAAGTTCAGGATGCTCGCATCACTGACCGCGGCTGCCTGCGCGGCGTCGCCGGGCTGTCCGTTGGCTGCAGCATTGACCATCTCTGAAAGGCCTTCACGGTCGGCGTCTGTTTCGCCGCTCCGGTTGGCAGCCCGGGACAGAAAATCGTTGTCAGACATTGGTAGACCACCTCTTCCGATAATCCGATTACCGGTGAAAGGGCATGTCATCTGGGTGGACGCGCCGACGCTTCAAACGCCTTCATGCTTCACATGCGCAACGCCTGTTGGTGGACGCGTTCGCTCGCATGGCTGCCTTCTCGTGTCCGTCGTTGGACACAACTCAATTAGAGTCGGGCAACGCCAGCATGTGCAGTAGACCCAACTGGTTTCGTCGGCGATCAGCTCACTGAACGTTCGATTTTCGAAGGTGTCAGTGCATGCCTTGACATCGAAGGGAGAGACGTTCGTCAGCGAGCAGCGAGGTATCGCTCGGCATCAAGAGCGGCGACCGCCCCGGACCCGGCTGCGGTGATCGCCTGCCGGTAAGTCGCGTCGAGCACATCTCCGGCGACGAACACCCCGGCGAGGCTTGTGCGAGAACTCCGGCCGTCGACGGCGACGGTTCCATCGGAGTTGAAGTCGAGCTTCCCGTGGACCAGATGAGTGCGCGGATCAGCACCGATAGCGATGAAAAGGCCCTGAAGCTCCAAGGTGCTGGGCGACCCATCGTGCGTGTTCACGAGATCAACGGATGTCACCGCTTCTTCGCCGCGCACGGCCTTGACGCGCTTGTTGACCAGCAATTCAATCTTTGGATTGCTAAGCGCCCGATCCTTCATGATGCGGGAGGCGCGCAGATTATCGGTGCGGTGGATGATGTACACCTTGTCCGCGAACCGGGCGAGGAACGCTGCCTCCTGCATCGCCGAATCACCGCCGCCTACAACGCCGACGGTCTTGCCGCGGAAGAAGAAGCCGTCGCAGGTGGCGCACCAGGACACCCCATGCCCAGTGAGCCGATCCTCTCCAGGGATGCCTAGTTTTCTGTAGGCGGAACCGGTCGCAAAGATGATCGACTCGCTTTCGTGTGTAGCGCCGTTGCTCAACGTCACACGTTTGCTGTCGCCGACAAGGTCGAGGTTCTCAACGTCCTCGAAGAGCACTTCGGTTCCAAATTTCTCCGCCTGCGCTTGGAGCATCTGCACTAGGTCTGGGCCTAGCACCCCTGTAGGAAACCCGGGAAAGTTTTCCACTTCCGTCGTGTTCACCAGGTCGCCGCCTGCTTCTACGCTGCTGGCGATGAGCAGAGGGCTCAGGCTGGCGCGGGCCGCGTATATCGCTGCGGTGAAGCCGGCAGGGCCGGATCCAATGATGATCGTCTGTCGCATCCTGTCACCTCCATCTATCAGCCACCGGCAAAGTCGAGACCAGCCAGGTAATCAGGCCTACGGGCCTGGTCATCGCGAGCTCCTGAGCGCCTCAGCGACCGTCTTGTTCAACTTCCGCCAAGAGCTCTCGAACTTCTCGACGCCCTCCGCAAGGAGCTTGTCGGTTACTTTCTCGTACGAGACGCCGACTGCCTTTAGGCGTTCGAAAGTGTCAACGGCGTCGCCGTAACGGTCGGTGATGGTGTCACTGCTCAGGCGCCCGTGATCCGCGAAAGCCCTGAGTGTGCCTGGAGGCATCGTGATGACGGTGTCTGGAGCGATGAGTTCGTTCACGTAATAGGTGTCCGCGAGCTCAGGGTTCTTTACGCCTGTGGACGCCCAGAGCGGTCGTTGGATGTTTGCGCCTCGTGCCAGCAGCCGCTCGGCACGCCCACGGGCGAACTCCTCCTGGAAGACCCGGTAAGCCAACCGGGCGTTTGCGACGCCGACCGTGCCGCGTAGTTCCAATGCGTCCGGAGTGTCCAGATCGCCGAGCCGGGTGTCGACTTCCGTATCGACTCGGGAGACGAAGAACGACGCGACGGAAAAGATGTCGCTGATGTTCCGCCCGGCCAGAAGGGCTCGCTCAAGCCCTGAAAGGTACGCGCGGATGACCAGCCGATAAACGTCGATGTTGAACAGGAGAGTTACGTTCACGCTGATCCCGGCCGCGGTGGCTTCCGCGATCGCGTCGATACCTTCCGCCGTCGCGGGGATCTTCACCATCAGATTTGGTTGATCGATCGTCTTCCAAAGATGGGTAGCGCGTTCCAATGTCTCTTTCGCCTGGAATGCGATGGCGGGCTCCACTTCAACGGACACACGTCCGTCTACACTTCCGGTCTGCTGGAATGTCGGATACAACAGTTTGGCGGTGTCGATGATGTCGGCCGTGACCAATGCGTCGACTGCGTCCGGTACCGACGCGCCTGACTGCGCGAGCTTCTTAAGCTGCTCGTTGTAGGCATCGGTTCCTTCGACCGCAGAAGAGAAGATCGTCGGGTTCGTCGTGACACCGACCACGTCGTAGCAGTCGATCAGCTTCCGCAACTCCCCGGACACCAACGCGTCGCGCGACAGATCGTCAAGCCAGATTGATACGCCAGCTTTGCTGAGCGCGGCAGTGGCACAGGAGCGGTCGCCGCCGCTGTTGACGGAACCGCCGGGAGACTTGTCGAATCGGTTCATGATGTGCCGCCTCTCGTGGGTGAAACCCAGACGGCGAACGTCGTGTACCCGATCGGGCTCACGAACCTCGAACGTCTGGGTTATGTCATCTGCTGGCAATCATCAGCATCAAAGCATTCTTAACGTTCCCACCAATGGAATATCGAGTACAGAACCAGGCTCGCACGACACTCAGCAGCGAAAGCAGACCGGTCGGCCAGCGCTGAGGGGCAACGCTGGCGCGCCTACGCGAGCCGGTGCACTGGGTTAAGGTGCACCCGGTAATACGGGCGTCCACGTCGCAGCGAATATTGCGAAGGGTCAGCTGACCCGCGAATCCAAGGTGATCCAGCACCGCCTGCACGACGCGCCCAGGAGAAGTATCGATGGATGACATGACGGCTGGAATAGTCCTCGCTGGCATCTTCGCAGCGCTGACGGTCGGAGCTGTCGTGGCGACCATCACCCTCGGCGGTCGGACGAACACCGTCACGAAACTAGGCGTCCTAGATAAGGCTCCTGATCGGCAGCCCCAGACCTTCTCGACCGAGAAGCTCATCGATGAGGAGCTGTCGACGGGCCTGTCGGCACTCGAGAGCGTTCCCTATCGAATTGCGACCACCGACACGTCATCATCGAACCACGCCGCAGAGTTGCAGCAAGGTCGCGAGGTCGCACAGACCAACTCGTCACAAGAATCCCGCAAGCAATGCTCAGACCGAGCCGCATCATGCGACGGAAAGCAGCCGCCCAGAAGGAGGCCGACATGAAAGCCCTAACCGCATCTGACCGCGAATCCGGAATCGCAGGACTGGCCCTGCAGGAGCGGCCCTACCCGCACGCCGCAGAAAACGACGTCATCGTCCGCGTGCACGCCGCCGGATTCACAACCGGCGAATTGAAATGGCCCGGCACATGGACAGATAGAGCAGGCCACGACCGGACCCCCACCATCCCCGGTCACGAGGTCGCTGGTGTGGTGGTCGAGCTCGGATACGGGACCACAGGCCTCACGCTGGGCCAACGGGTATTCGGCATTGCCGACTGGACACGGGACGGCAGCCTTGCCGAATACGTTGCGGTAGAGACCCGGAATCTGGCCCCGCTGCCAGCGGACATCGATTTTGTCACCGCCGCCAGCCTGCCCATTTCGGGACTCACCGCATTGCAGGGCCTGTTCGTTCACGGAAATCTAGCCCCCGGGCAGACGGTGCTCGTGACCGGCGCTGCCGGCGGAGTGGGATCAGTCGTATGCCAGCTCGCGCGCGAAGCAGGAGCGTTTGTGATCGGAGCTGGCCGGGAGCAGCACAAGGCTCGAATTCTGGAAGCAGGAGCCGACCGCTTCCTCAACCTCGAAGACCCGTCAGGAGAAGACGACGAGGTCGATCTTCTATTCGACGTTCTTGACGGCCCGATCTGCGCGCGTCTGGCAGAACGGATCCGCCCTGGCGGCATGCTGGTATCCATCGCGATGCCCCCGTATGTGTCCCGGGCAGACATCGAGGTCCGCTTCTTTGTGGTCGAGACAGATCGGCAGCAGCTCACTGATCTCATCACGCGGGCTCGAAGTGGTCGCCTCCGAACCTTCATCGGCGACGTCATCCCGCTGGGACAAGCTGCTGCGGCGTTCGCTAAGGGTTCCGCTACGCCGGGAAAGATCGTCGTGAAAGTCGCCGCAGACTAACCCGGAACCGCCCAAATAGCTCCGGCGAATGAGGGCTCCCAATGACGGTCCGCCCGTTCGTGAGAAGTCGCATCGAAGCGACACCGTGAAGTTCGAGAGGTAACAAGATGGCTGACACCGAGAAAACCCAACCCAGCGGCGCAGAACTCTATCGAGGTCTCGCCACCGAATTCCTGCACCACTACCGTCGTGGGCCTCGCTACATCGCAGTAACCGGCGTACCCGAGAGCGACCCCGCCCGCGTGGCTGACTTGCTCGCAGCGGCACTCAACCACGAGGGACAGCCGACCGAGCGTAAAACGGTCGCCGGCACACCGACTGCAGATGAGTTCCGGGATACGACCGTAGCCCCATTTCGTTCCCGCGACGATGTCCTCGTGGTCGACGGGCCCGACCTGCTGAGTAAAGAGTTCCGGGGCTTCTGGAACTTCTCCATCTGGCTCGAGCACGACCCCGGCCGCACACCGGATTGGTCGTTCGTTGCCATCGAACAAGACCAGCTGGGGACCCCGCGGGAATCCGCCTCGGTCATGCTCGACGACGTGAACCCAGAACGACCGCAGCGGCTTTGGGCGGACTACTGCTGAACCCCCGTTGTTGCGCTCTTATCCCTGGCTCCTATGCGGAGGAGGCAACAGAAGGGACTGTGCGCCGCGACCCGAAGGTCCCGGCGCACACCCCGTTCAGGACACGATCTTTGTGAAGATTTCGTTGAACGCCTCGGTCGTGCTGGGGTGCGTGTAGATCCCGTTGGTCAACGCGGTGGCAGTCACGCCCTGCTGCATCGCCAGTGAAATCATGTTGATCACCTCTTGCGCGTCGATACTCAGAATCGCCGCACCGAGAATCTGATCGGTGTCCGCGTCAAGGATGAACTTCATCACCCCGCGGGTCTCCTCAACCGTGTACGTGCGACGCAACGCGACAATGTTCGCCACGTTCTCGCGCGCAACCTTGATGTTCAGGCCCCGAGCGCGGGCCTCGCGCTCGGTGAGGCCGACGGTCGCCAGCGGAGGCGTGATGAACACCGTCTTGGGTACCGCAACGCGGTCCTTAACGCTCCGCTTCCCGTCACCGAGCAGCTGGTCGATGACGATGCGTGCGTCGTCCAGCGAGATGTAGGTGAACTGTGGCCCGCCGTTCACATCACCAAGCGCGAAGATGTGCGGCTGAGCGGTGCGCAGGTGCTCATCAACCACGACAGCCCCTCGCGGTGTCACCGCCACCCCGGCCGCCTCAAGGTTCAGCCCATCCGTTGCAGGTTTGCGGCCGGTCGCCGGCAGCACAGCGTCTCCTCGGACGGTGTGCGAGACCCCGTCCTTCATGTAGGTGACGATCGTTCCACCGTCCACATCTTCGATGCTGGTCGCGAACGAACCAGGGATGAGGGTGATGCCGTCGCCGGCGAGGATCTCAGCGGCGACCGAAGCGACGTCCTCATCCTCCTTCGGCAGCAGCCGATCTGCCGCCTCGAGGACGGTCACCTCAGAGCCGAAGTGCCGGTAGATCGACGCGAATTCCAACCCCAGGTAGCCGCCGCCGATGATCACTAGATTCTCAGGGAGCTTCTGCAGCCGGGTCAGGTCACTGCTGCTGACGAGGTGCTCGCTGTCATCGATGCCGTCAATGCGCGGGACGATCGGCTCGGAGCCGGTATTGATCAGGATCGTCGAACCAGTGACGGTGATCGTGTCCTTGCCTTCTCCGACGGCGACGGTATGCGGGTCGATGAAACGGGCCTTCCCGGTGATGACAGTCGCCAGGTCCTTGCTGTCGAGGGCCTTGAAGTTCGCGGCCCGGCCAGCCGAAGTGAGCTTCCGCACACCCTCAATGGAGTTAGCGAAGAACTCCTGCGCCGCGTCTTCCAGACGCCGCGAGTTTGAATAGTGCACAAGCATTTTGGTCGGTATGCAACCGACATTGGGGCAGGTGCCGCCGTACATGTCCTCAGACTGCTCGATGAGGATGATCCGCTTCCCAGCGTTCGAAAGCGCGTGCGCAGCGGTCTTCCCTCCCTTGCCGAAGCCGAGGACGATGACATCGGCTGTGAGAGATGTGGTGGTGTCCATGACTAGAGTGTCGCCCAACGCCGATGCTACTAATAGACCAGCGCGTATCATGACCTAGCTCGAAAGTATCAAAATGGACGAAATCAGCCAGCTGCTACGAATTGCCCGGTTAGAAGCACGCCTGGACACGCGATGCCTTCTCGGCGGGTCCACCAGCATGGAGCCAGGCCCGCGCGCGCCTCGGGAAATCCCGTTCCATGTCTTGCTTGAAGGGGAGTGCGACCTCGAGGTCGGCGGAAAACTGCATCACATGACCGCCGGCGACGTCGTCATCATCACCACCGGAGCCAGACACCGGATTCTCACCGCCGGAACTGGGCCCACCCGCTCGATTACCATACGAGCCGGCTCGACATTTTCCATCAAAACAAGCGACGACAACAGCGAGCCGGTGATCGACCTCTTCTGCGGCCACTACACCGTCGGTGCAGGCGCTGGTGCGATCCTATTCCGGTCTCTGCCCGCGCCAACGCACGTCTCGCTGTTCAACGATGAGCGCGGCCGCGCAACCCTGAAAGGGCTGAGCAACTTGATGCGCGCCGAGGCCGAGCATGACGGGATGGGTTCCGCAGCCATCATGTCAGCGTTCTGCACCGTGCTCATCGCGCTCGTCCTTCGCACCGCGACCGCAGCCGACAACACCCACGGACGCCTGTGGACCGCTGTCGCAGACCCACGGATCAGCACCATCATCCAAGCCATCCTCGCCCGGCCCGGCGCCCGCTGGTCACTAGAACAGCTGGCCGCGCAATCCTCCATGTCGCGAGCAACCTTCATCCGCAGATTTCAAGCAGCGACCGGGATGACGTTCGGGCAGTTCCTCACACGAGCGCGCTTGATGATCGCAGCTGACCTGCTCGACAACAGCGACCGGAACGTTGCAGACATTGCCGCGGAGGTGGGCTACCAATCCGAGTCCGCGTTCACCCGCGCGTTCCGTGCTGGAACGGGCCAAACACCGTCGCAGTTCAGACGTTCCAAGCACGACATCGGGGCAACTACGCCAGCCGACCGAAAACTACCGGTCGCCACCGCCTGACCGAAGCGCCCCTTCTGCTCCGACCGGGGGCCGGGAAGGCGCATCGTCGACGAGGCGGTATCGCCGCCGTCTCACGCGAGCATCACGATCCCTCCGATCGAGAGGTAAGAGCGACCACCCGACGCGACACCGATCAGATGAACACAAACCCAGTATGCGCTAGCAGCAGTGCCGACGACCGCCTCGCAGCATGAACTCGCATCGCCGACATGACCAGCCACCCCAACCCGGGTTGCAACTTTAGGGCCAGATGATGACACGAGATGAGCTACTTGAACCACTCAAGCCGCGGGAAACTCGTCAGAACGATGCAGGCCGGTGCGTCACACACACAGTCGGCAAGCGGAAAAGTCAGTGCAACCGCCTCACACCGCTTCAAAGAATAAGGAGAACATCATGATCGGGATCGGAGCCCAGACCGTTGACGGGACTGTCGAGGTCCTCGACCTGCCCACCCCTCGCCAGCCAGAAGCCGGCGAGATCCTGCTCGAGACCATCAGTGCAGGAATCGGGCCGTGGGACGCTCTCCTGCACATCACCAACGGCTGGGATGTCCAGCTGAAGCCGCCGGCGGCACTCGGTGTCGAAGGCGTCGGACGCGTCACCGCCGTCGGCCCGGAAGTCGACAACTTCAAGGTCGGCGACGTCGTCATCGTCCACGACACCCCGCTTCCCGGAGGTAGCGGATTCTGGGCGCAGCAGGTACTCGTGCACGCGTCCAGCGCCGCGCTGCTCCCGCCGGGACTCAGCCCCATCGACGCGGCAGCGCTCCCCGTCGCTGCACTCACCGCAAGCCAGTCGCTCAAGGAACTGGAGGTCGGCAAGGGCACCCGCCTTCTCGTCGTCGGTTCCGGACCCACCGGCCTGATGGCGATTCGCCTCGGCGTGCTCGCCGGTGCTGAAGTGGTCGCCGCGGCAGCTCCCCGGCACAACGACCTGCTCCGCAAGCTCGGAGCGGTCGACGTCATCGACTCGCATGCCGAGAACTTCGCGCAGACGACCGACCGTCGGTTCGACGCAGTCCTCATCGCCGCTGATGGCACCTCCGTTGAGGCCATGAAGCTGATCGACGACGGCGGCCGTCTGACCTCCCTCACCTCCGACGCGCCGGAGCCCACCCGTGGAATCGCCACCAACAACCTGTATATCGTGCCGGACGGTCACGACCTCGAGCGGATCGCGAAGCTCGCCGCCGACGGTGAACTGCCGCTCGACGTGACGACGATCACCCCGGACGACGCCCCGGCCACGGAGGAACTCGTCGCCAACGGGCGCTCGAAGGGTGCGAAGTTCGTCATCGACTTCGCCCCGCAGGGGAACGCCGCCGCCTAACCGGTACGCCCAGCCCAATCGACAACGGCCAGGAGAGCCCCAAAAGTGGGCGCTCCTGGCCGTTGGTGTTTGCGCGGTCACAATCACGGTCCAACGAGTCTCCACTCCGTGTACCGATAGGTCGGCACAGGGCACAGCGCGGTGAGCTCATAACGAGTTCGCACAGCCAGCCGCCCACCTTCTGTAATGGTCAACGCGTTCGGCAGGCGGTTATACACAAGGTTCGGAACAGACGCCCACCGGCTTCCATGCACAGTGAGCAGCAGCACCGGCCTCCAAGCGAGCGCAACCATGATCCACAGGCTAAGGAACGATTCCACGCCCCGATAGACAGTGCGGGCGCGGACGCCCGCTCCCGGTTGACACCAGGTTTAAGGGCCGGCGTCCGCTCAGGCTCCGAAGCGTCGGATCGAAGACAGTGCCTATGGCGCCTTTCGTTCCCACACGACCCAGCGTCGGCTCAGCAACGTCGAACAGCGCCGCCCCACGTCTTCCCGTATCGTCTCGAACTGAGCGCGACTAGTCATATCCGCTTCCAACAAAGCAGACGCGAACGATCCAATAGCAGAAGTAGACACCAGGTCAGGGCTTGAAGCGAGGATTGCCCCAGGCCTCAGCCGACGCAACCAGGCGCTTGGCCGGTATTGATTGCAGACCATTAACACGAGTGCGTCACAGTCGAACTGCTCAGGCGCGACGGCAGCGATCTCCACCTCCTGCTTCGCGTCTCCTCTCCCGTGATCGCTCACCCACTCCGGGAAGCAAGCGAACCCGTGGGTCATCACAACCATCAACGTCGACGGCAACGCCAACGCGGCGCTGAACTGCGCACCGTTTTCACACCGCACAGCCCCACCACCAACTTTCTTGAGGATCCCGTCCGTTTCCGGATCCGCATCGAACGCAATGAAGCGCGGACGTCGCTCGACAGTATCCGCTAGGGCGTCTACAGGGGGTGATAGCGGAGACAAGCTCGCTGTCGGTTCATTACCGCGACGTCCAGACATGCGCTTCCACACCCTTCTCGTGATCTAACTCGGTCACCCGTGCACCTGAAAAGCCAGAGACGCTTCCCCACGCCAACCCGGGAAAGCTGAAATCCGCACGACCGCGCTCACCTGATCTACACCGGCGCGTTGAAACCTGCTGAACTTTGAAACCGTCAGTCGCGCCTGGTGATCCGCCACATCATCAGGTACGGACGAGAAAATACAGCGACGCATCCACAAATTCCCGGTCCGATCACGAGGCACACCAGCTACGCCGTACAGCACGGCCTGCGCAAGCTGAGACGTCAGGGCCAGACATTCGATGACGCCAGGGCGGGCGTCCGCCGGCGCAATCTCGAAATCGCATGACCCTCCGGCCAGGCCCACGTCCAACGACGTCGCGAACAGCGCAAACCCACGAAAACCGTCCGCGAAGTAACGGCCGGAAGCCTTCCCCAACACCGTCTCAACATCCACCGGGCCAGAAGCAAACGGCCGCGACCGATGTGCCTCACGGGCGCGCATGACCACGTCGACGCGCAACATCCCGACTCTGCAGCCGACATGGCACAACCCGTCATCGGTGCAGTCCTCGACCGCGAGCAGCGCCTCAACAGGAATACCACCCATCCCCGACTCGGGAACGGTACCTGCACGAACCGCGACCGACAGCAGTTCGCCCTCGCCACCAATCGGAGACAAACCAGCGGCGATCATCGCAACCGACGACACCGTGCCAGCGATAGAGATCGCGTCCACCGTCCCCAGGTGAGCGACCCGGGATGCGCCCACACGTTCCCACTGGCGCAAAGTCGCCGTTGCGCGGACCACGGTTACCGCGTGCTCTGGAAACGCGACCGACACATCCTCAAGCTGAGCGGACGCACGCCTGTACCCGACACCGAAATACCGCTCCTCCGCAGGGCCCAACACCACCTCGAACGCGTCCTTCATGAGCATGTTTTCACCCGCACGAATCCCACAGTTCTACGCGCTACAGTCATTGCACTGACAACAGAGGGAACGGGCCACCTTCGAATGCCAAAACAAGAACGAGCTGAGCGCACTCGGCTTGCCATTCTTGACGCTGCCGCAGCTGAATTTGACGCATACGGGTACGAAGGGGCGCGCCTCGACCGCATCATCGAACGGACCGACGCAACCAAAGGCGCCGTGTACTTCCACTTCCCCTCAAAACTCGACATCGCCAAAGCGCTCGTCGAACAGAAGTACACCAACTGGCCGGTCATCGTCGCCGAAGTCACCGGCACCGGGCTCCGAGGCATAGCCGCAGCCGAAGAAATCACACAGCGCGTCGGGCGGGTGTTCGCCACAGACGTGCGAGTCCGAGCCGCGATGAAACTAAGCCAAAGCGTGCTACCGCCGCCAGCAGACGACAACCCGTACGACAAATGGGTGGAACTCATCGCTGTGTTCCTAGTTCAGGAGATCGGAGAGGGCTCCGAAGCCGAAGCCACCGAGATAGCGACCGTCGCAGTGCACTCCTTCTTCGGGTCATACATGATCGCGCACGAACTCGGACGACTGCGCACCCTCAAAGAGGACATCGCCCGCATGTGGAAGGTTCTCGCCGCCTCCGTAAAGGAACGCCAAGCCGCTTCATCGAGCACCCAATAAACCTACCCGGTAGTCTCTTCCCGCAACCTCCCCTACTTCGAGGGGTGCCGCGCATAGACGACAGGACAGCGGCAACACCTGCCGCATCTACAAGCCGACGGTAACGACCTCAGTGTCGGCCGCCCGCCATAGACTGCACGTCCAGAAGAAGAGGTACCCATGCTCGCCAAGCCGTTACTGTTCCTATCGTCCTACGCGGTGCTATTCGCCCTGCTGGCAATCCGCATCGACCAGCCGGCGGCGCGATGGACAATGGCCGGCCTCAGCATCGCAGGAATCCTCTCCCTCATCCTCATCCTGCGGCTCAACAAATCACAGACACGCGCCGAGCACACCATCAGCGAGGTATCCAACGCCGGATCGGAAGCCGCCGCATACCTCGCCGGCTACCTGCTTCCATTCCTCGTAGTAGCCAACCCAACAGCTGCGGACTGGCTCGCATACGCACTATTTCTCATCGTCGCGCTCGTCATCAACGTCCGCACCGGAATCATCCAAGTGAACCCGCTGCTGTTCCTGCTCGGCTACTCCATCTACAAGGTGAAAAGCACAACCGGAGCAACCTTCTACATCGTCGCGCGCGGGCGGCTGCTCCCCGGCGAGCAGATACGGACAACATCCCTCAGCGACGAAGTCCGAGTCCTCAGAAAGGCCTGACACGCCAACCTCATAACGTACCGCCAGGTCGGTAAACTAGGCAGGCCAAGCCGCAGCGGCGTCCAAGCCGCGCACGAACAAGGACACGCCCATGCCGATCACCATCCCCGATCCGACAACACCGATGACACTCGTCGTCACCTGGACAACCGGCGCAAACGTGCACGGACGCCGCCTCATGATCGGAGGCGACGTCGCAGAGGGCCTACGAGGATTCGCGGCGCAAGCGGCCGCTACCGCCGAGCTCGAGGGCGGTCGCACGTACGATCCGGACGAGTCGCAGGACGACACGCCTTACTTCGTTGCGGACCATGAGGAGGCGTGGGACGTCGCACTCCTTGACACAATCCGGCACGGGGACGGGCTCCCGGAGGCGAACGGCGACGATCTGAAGCGCGCCTTCACCTGCTACGCATTGGTCGTCGGAGACAGCGAAGCGCCCACCCTGTACATCCGGAAAGCTAACCCCGTGGCCCTCGCCCGGAAGCCCCTCATTGCTGGCCTGGTTGACAATACGATCAAGAAGATCACGTCACCGCTTTTCTCCTTCGATTCGAAATTCGACGTCATCGTGACCCCCGAGCAGATCTACGCGATAGATAAGAGCAACTTTGAGCGGCTGTTCAAAGAAACCGAAGCTGTCCTCGCACGCGCTGGCGAATGGGTTGACGCTCTCATCGGCGACCTCCCCATCACCGGCTCGTCACGCGACACCCTCATTGACATCGCTCGCCGCAACTCCTTCCACCGAAAGAAGATCCAGAGCATCGGCCGCCGCGCCTACATGCAGAAACTCACCCCGGCGCTCCTGCGCACCAAGATGCAAGATCACGGACTGGACGCCGACACCCTCATGCCCAACGGAGAACTGGACTTCGCCGAAGCCAACGTGCGCGACCTACTCCGACTACTAAACGAAGACCTCTTCCGCGGCGACTTCTCCGATGAGCAATTCGCCGCCAGTTCCAAACAGCTCGCGCGCAGCTGAAACGCCCTGGACTTGGTGTTCGGCTGGCGGGACAGCTGCGGATCAACGTGTCCAAGTAGCCGGCAAGTAGTCGCTGTTATCACTGGCGTGGCGGCATGGCGAGCGTCGACGGGCCGGCCCGTACCGGCTGCCCGGTTTGTGCCCCGCAAGGGGACTCGCGACGTCGGCCGCCGATTCGCGAACCTATCGTGATGGAAACCGCTCCGATCACCGCCTGGACCCTGCAGAACGAAATCCCGATCCCCGACGACGTCAACCAACTTCTCGTCGAAGGTGAACAGGCCGTTGCCGCGTTCAAGACGTTCCGCGACTCGGCCATCTTCACGACAAAGCGTCTGATCGTGCGTGACGCACAAGGAGTCACCGGGAAGAAAGTGGAAATCTATTCTCTGCCCTACAGTGCGATCAACATGTGGTCGTCGGAGAACGCCGGCAAGCTCGACCTCAACGCAGAGGTCGAGCTCTGGACCCGTGCAGGGCACATCAAGATCAAACTCGGTCGAGGCGCCGACGTCCGCCGCCTCGACAGCCTCATCGCGTGGGCTGTCCTGCACTCGCACTAACCATGAGCTGTCACCACAATGACCTCGCATGCCAAGTCGCCCGCCTCGCCGACTCGCTAACGGGCTTCGACTGGGACGGGTTCGTCGCGACAGTCCTCGCAACCGTCGTAGGTGCGGCCGCGGCCGCGCTCGTCAGCATCGTCCTCTACAGACACGAACTGCGAACCCGACGACGAGGTGACATCGACGCAGCCGCCGTCGCACTGATCCGAGGGATTCAGACCTACACCCGCGAATACCGGATGTTCCAGCAAAGCCTTCGGGCAAGAGCGGAGCAATCGATCATGGCAGTCCAACAAGGGTGGGTGGAGCGAGTCACACTCACACCCGAACCGGATCGCGCCGAGCTCGACACCGCGGTAGAAGCCCTCGTCGTCATTACCCGCAAGAGCGAACGCATCGTCGCAGAGCGCGCACGCCAAGTGCTCTACGAACTCACCTTCATCAGAAACCCAGACAAGTCAGTAGAGGAGTACAACAACGTCCGGCGTGTACTCGTCTCCTGGCGCGCAGGCAAACTCAAAGACGGTCAGACCGTCGAAGCGCTTAACGTGGTCGACCGCCGCCGACAGGTAATCAACGGTGACGTCGACGGTCCGCTGCCGGACAGTCCAGAACCGTACGTCCGAAAGCCGTTCGTTCTCGAGGACGCCTGACTTAGCTAGCGCGGCCCAGGCTGAACGGGCCTCAGTAGAGCTCTGACGACACCGCCAACCGACGGAGCTGGCCCAGGGTGAGCGGAGCCAGGTTGAGCGTCCGCTCGTTGAACCAGGTCGTCAACGCTTCGTTCAGCTCTGGGTCCACGACCGAAAGCGCATGCTCGACGTCCTCGTACGTCAGCGGGAAGTTCCAACCTGGCGCAACGACGTCGAGGTAGCGGCGGCGGTCCGGAAGCAGCTCGTTGACATCAGCTAGCAAGCGCCGCGTCAGCAGCCAGCAACATTCGCGCGGATGCTCCATGCTCTCTACCCGGGCGAGGCTCGCCGGCGAGCCCAGACGCGGTCAGGGGAGCGAACCGAGCCAAGGATGAGCAGCATGGCCCCTGATCGTTCGCGGTTCGCCGCATTTATTGGTCGAACAGTGTTTCACCGACGACTAGAAGCAAGGAGGAAGGCTTATGGATGCACTGCTAATTGTCCCAGCCATCATGTTGGCCGTGAGTATCTGGCAGTTCCTCAAGCACGATAATGCTCGGCTCGAGGCAAACCAGGACAATCATTCGAACTGAGCGTCTCCGGCCAACCCTGCTTTCGCCAACGCCTCGTCAGTGCGCCGCAGTTCGTTGCGGTACCACCAGCCCAAAACGTGACGTAGAGACGCAATCGGTGCGAGAACGACAATCGTCACAGCCAGAGGCACCAGTCCAAGGAGTTCATGGGAGTTTGTCCCACCTGCGACTACCCACCCAACCAGCAGGACGACGAGAATGTACGCAAGCCCAGGGACGACAAACAGCCTCGAACCGGTCACCCACATTGCGAACGCAGAAGTTGCAAGACACAAGCCGACGGCACCTAGGTACCCAGCCGCAGCCAAGTTGGAAGCGTCCGCCTTACCGGTCGCCCATGCTTCGATGGCAATGACCGCAGCACACCCTCCGAGAAGAACCACCGCGCACAACTCGAACGGGAGCAAGCGGCGCGATCCGAGACGAGCGCGACCACCGCGCGACCGCAGCCACTTATTGAGGTGCACGCGCGCAACCAAATCCTGCGCCGCCGCTAGATCGGTGCGCGTCCTAGCGGAAGCGTCAGCCGCAACTAGAACCACCGCTGCACCCACCAGAGCAGGGCACAGGACTCCGAACACGGATTGCGGGGACTTCATCGCTTCATGCCAGGTGCTCAGGGCGGCAACCCCAAATGATGCGCTGCCGACGATCACAGACGCGAACTCGAGAACCCGAGACCTAGCCAGATCAGGCATTGAATCGGTGGAATTGCGGACCACCACCTGAAGAGCTAACGCGATCGCGGCGAGCACTGTAAGGGCGAGCAGGCTTTGCTCGCCTGTGACCGCCAACTCAAGCCGCGCCTCCGGCAAGTGGCCGACAACCCAAACCCCGGTGGCGAGAACGGCCACCAGTGCGCAGACAAGCAGCATCTGATACCAAAGGCCTGTGAGGTAGTCGCTGCGAGCCCTCTTGTAGTCCGCGACGAGCGTCTTCGCGTCCCCCAACGGGTCGGCCTTGCTGGTCACATATACCCTGGGCATCGAGTCCACATTCTTCACTTGGGGTCTGAACGTTGAAGCCGGCTCTCGACCAGCAGGTTGCGAAAAATGGTCAGCGCCAACGCGGCTCACTCAAGGCGGAGCCAAGCAGTAGCCGGCAGCCCAACTCTAATGGAGCGGATATCGCACGGCCGGTCACCGCTGCGAGCAAGCAGACGCCCCAGCTGGAAGTCGGGCGCCCTTCGAAAGCTGGGACAAGGCAAGGAACGCTTTCGAACGCGGGCTGAAAGCTCGACCTACGAGACACTAGGCGCCACCGACGACGGCCGCTCCCGCAAAGCCGATACTTCAACGGCGGCCATTATCACTAGCAAGCGCGAGTTGACGGACGACGCGGAGAAGAACAAATTCCGCCACCCGCACTCATGGCATGGAGCCGCTGCGCCACCGACGCTCCCGGACATGGGCGATTCAGCAGACACTCGCTGATGAGCGACCGCGTCCCAAGACGGGCCACACTGCTGGCTCGCAGTACCCAGCTCGCTCATCGCGCTCATCGCCGACGCGTGTGATTGCGACACGCCGAAATCGACCCTCTGAGATTGCGAGTGCGCGGGTAACAGCAACCCCAAGAGTGTCATCGCAAAGAAACCAAATGCCTGAGATTCCGAGCAAAAAGACCATCTGACCTGCGACGACGCCGCGATACCGCGAGACGCCTCTCACGGGAGCTGAGACCTATCAATGTCGGTGGTCTCCCCTACTCTGGGGGCAGCGAGAAAAAATCCCCAAAACACAACATGTAGTGGAATGACAATCGTGTCATTCGGGTTATATAGTGGGTGAACACCGCGGGAACGCGGATCACCAAGACTTCTAGGGGAGGCCATCATGGACTACGAAAACGACAGCGTTGGCGGCTACTCGGTTCCCGTCGACCCCATGGACCTGCTGCAGTGCGACAGCTGCCAGTAAGGCGCTAGCACCGAGCACGAAGACCCCGGAGGCCTCAATGGCCTCCGGGGTCTTCTGCGTTCGCGGGTGCCAGGAACCGGCGAGGGGCGCGCCGGTAGAATCGTCGGGTGCCAGTGAACCCAGAGCTGCAGGGGCGTGAGTTCCCGCCCACCCGGCCGTACCTCGTCGGGCGAGAGAAAGTACGCGAGTTCGCCCGCGCGGTCTTCGCCACCTCCCCGATCAACCACGACGTGGAAGCGGCCCGCGCTGCCGGGCATCCCGACCTGGTGGCCCCGCCGACCTTCCCGGTCGTCGTGCAGGAGGCGACCCTCGCGCAGCTGCTCTCCGAACCCGACGCGGGAATCGACTTCAGCCGCGTCGTCCACGGCGACCAGCGGTTCACCTTCTCACGCCCGGTGTTCGCCGGCGACGAGTTGACCGCGACCCTGCGGGTGACCTCCGTGAAGAGCCTCGGCGCGCACTCGATGGTCACCGCCGAGTCGACCATCGTCGACGCCGACGGCGCGCACGTGGTGACCGCCACCTCCACCCTGGTCCTACGAGGAGACGAATGATGGCCACTCCCGACTTCGACACCCTCGCCGTCGGCGACGTGGTCGCCGAGCGCACGGTCGAACTGACCCGCGACTCCCTCGTCCGCTACGCGGGCGCCTCCGGCGACTTCAACCCCATCCACTACCGGGACGACATCGCGACCTCGGTCGGGCTCCCCGGCGTCATCGCGCACGGCATGCTGACGATGGGACTCGCCGTGCAGCCCGTCGTCGACTGGGCGGGCGACCCGGCGCTGGTCGCGGACTACCAGGTGCGGTTCACCCGCCCGGTGGTCGTCGACCCGACGGACGGCGCCACCGTGACCGTGTCCGCCAAGGTAGGCCAGCTGGATGCCGAAGCGCGCGTGGCGCGCATCGACCTGACGACGACGTTCGGCGGCGAGACGGTGCTCGGCAAGGCGCAGGTCCGCGTCCGGCTGGCATGACCGACGCGACGCCGGCACTCGCCGACCTGACCACCATCCGCGTCGGCGGGGTGCCCCACCGGCTCGTCGTCGCCGATGACCGTGACGCCCTCGTGGATGCGGTGCGCGAAGCGCGCGATACCGGCGAGGATCGACTGCTGCTCGGCGGCGGCTCGAACACGGTGGCGAGCGATGACGGTTTCGACGGAACCGTCATCCACATCCGCACCCGCGGCGTCGAGCGGCTGCCCGCACCGGACGGGCGGATCCGGCTCCGGGTGCAGGCGGGAGAGCCGTGGGACGAGCTCGTCGCGCTGACCGTGCGCAACGGGTGGTCGGGGATCGAAGCGCTCAGCGGCATCCCCGGGTCCACCGGCGCCGCTCCCGTGCAGAACATCGGGGCGTACGGCCAGGAGCTCGAGTCCGCGCTCGTCGGCGTCGAGTTCCTCGACGACATGTCGGACGAGATCGTGTACCTGACCCGCCAGGAGCTGGGGCTCGGGTACCGCACGTCGGCTCTCAAGCGCGGGCGGGGCGGCGTGGTGCTCTCGGTGGACCTGGAACTGTCCGACGGTGCGGTCCCCGGCGAGGTCGGCGCGCCGTTGAGCGCGCCGGTGGCGTATGCGCAGCTGGCGGACGCCCTCGGCGTCCCGCTCGGTGCCCGGGTGCCGGTGGCGGAGCTGCGTCGCGCCGTGCTCGCCCTGCGGTCGTCGAAGGGGATGGTGCTCGACCCGGCCGACCGCGACTCGGTCAGCTCCGGATCGTTCTTCACCAACCCGATCGTGTCGGAGGGCTTCGCGCGCACGCTTCCGGCGAACGCCCCCCGGTGGCCGCAGGTTCCGCCGGAGGCCGACACGGTGATGGACATCCCGCTCGGAGGTGTGCACCCTTTCGATGTCCCTCCGCTCGCCGCCGCCGAGTACACCGTGAAGCTCAGCGCGGCGTGGCTGATCGAGAACGCGGGCATCCACCGCGGGTTCGCACTGCCGGGGTCCGGTGCGGCGATCTCGTCCAAGCACACGCTCGCCATCGTCAACCGCGGCGGAGCGACCGCGGCAGATGTCGCCCAGCTGGCGTCGTTCATCCAGTCGCGGGTGCAGTCCGAGTTCGGCGTTGTTCTGCAGCCGGAGCCGGTGATGGTCGGGCTCGACCTCTGACGGCGATCTCGCATCTCGTGCCTGGCCGACACCCATCGAACTCTGAGAGTTTTCTCACGCCGCGCTCCGTAGGCTGAACCCGACACGGCGCGTGTGCGCCGGGAGGGACCGGAGGGAACGACATGGGATTCCTGGACCGCCTGCTCGGACGCGAGGAACCGCGCCCGAACGGCACGCAGACGCAGAGCACCGCCTACCCGCCGTACGGCGGAGGGCAGGGCCAGGCACCAGCGCAGCCGTCCGGTCAGCCCCCGGCCCGCAGTGAGGACGAGATCGCGGTGGAGCGCTACCGCTACCTGCTCCGCACGGCTCCGCCGGAGACCATCGAGCAGGTGCATGAGGAGGCGTTCACCAAGCTGACGCCCGACCAGCGTCGGCTGCTGTTCCAGCAGCTCAGCGAGAGCGCGCCGGCGGGGGAGCAGCCCCGCGGCGACGACCCGCGGTCTCTGGCTCAGGCGGCGACCCGTTCCGAACTCCGCCAGCCCGGAACGCTCGAGCGCGCCCTCGGCGGCGGTGCCGGAGGCGCCGGTGGCGCGGGTCGCCCCGGATTCGGTGGAGCGGGCTTCGGCAGCATGTTCGCGAGCTCCCTGCTCGGAAGCGTCGCGGGCTACGTGATCGGTTCCGCGCTGGTCAGCGCCTTTCTTCCCGCGCCGGGCGCCGACCAGGCGGACGGCGGCTCCGGCGACCAGAACGGCGACAACCAGAACGCGAACGACCAGGGCGGTAACGACAACGGCGGCGACCAGGGCGGCGATGGCGGCGCTGGTGACGGCGGCGCCGGTGACGGCTCGGTCGACGCGGCCGGCTGGGGTGGCGACACCGGTGGCGGCGACGCAGGCGGCGGCGACGTCTCCGGAGGCGATTGGGGCGGCGGCGGCGACTGGGGCGGCTTCGGCGGTGGCGACTTCGGCGGAGGCGATTTCGGCGGAGGCGACTTCATCTGATCGCACACGGGGGTGAGCGCTCGCGCGGCGCTCACCCCTGTGTGTCGTCTCGACCGCTGTTCGGGCGAGCACCGCGGGGCGCCGCTCAGCTGCGCACGGCGGCCGCGAACGGCAGCACGGCGCCGGCGCCGACCCGGACGAGCTCCTGACCGGCGACCGTGATGGTCCAGCGACGGTCCACGAGATCGTCGACGAGGAGAACCGGGACGCCGGCGGGCAGGTCGAGCCCGTCGGCGGAGAACCGGTTCCAGACGGATGCCAGCCGGAAGGCGCTGTTGCCGCCGGGTGCTCCGGACGGCGGGCCGCCGCGCCACTCCAGCGTTCCGGCGTACGGGAGACGGCCGATGCCCGCGAGCCCTCGGGCGAGGGATTCGATGAAGACGGGCCGCCGCCGCGACGGCATCGCGGCGACCACGCCCGGGCGCGCATTCCAGTCCCAATCGGCGAGCACCCGCACACAGGCGTCGAGAACCGCCGGAGGCACGGGCTGGTCGGGTGCGTCCTCTGCGAGCAGGTCGCGCAGCCGCCCTCCCCAGCCCAGGTCGGTCAACCGGGCGAGCGCTCTGCCCGGCTCGAGCTGCTGACCGGCCGCGAGCTTGCCCTTCACCGGGACTCCGAGACGGTCCGCACCGGTCGGCCACAGCTTGCGCGGCTCGACCTCGACGCCGACCCGATCGAGGATCGTGCCGACCTCGCCCGCCGCGCTGCCGTCGACCTCCGTCGGGTACCAGACGCCCGCGCAGTTGTCGCAGCGGCCGCACGGCCCGGCGTCCGGGTCGTCGAGAGCGCGCTGCAGGAACTCCATCCGGCACGCGGACGTCGACTCGTAGTCGAGCATCGACTGCTGCTCCGCCTCGCGGGCGGCGGCGATGCGGGCGTACCGCTCTTCGTCGTACTCCCACGGAGCGCCCGTCGAGACCCAGCCGCCGCTCACCCGGCGCACGGCGCCGTCGACGTCGAGCACCTTCAGCAGCAGTTCGAGAGTGGACGCGCGGAGGTCGACACGGCTCTCCAGCACCCGTGTCGACAGCGGCTCCGACCCCAGGGCCTCGAGGACCGCCGCGGCCTTCTCGCGCGACGGCATGGATGCGGTCGCGAAGTACTGCCAGATGGCCCGGTCCTCCGGACCCGGCAGCAGCAGAACGTCGGCGTTCTCGGTCGCGCGGCCCGCTCGGCCCACCTGCTGGTAGTAGGCGACCGGCGACGAAGGAGCCCCCAGGTGCACGACGAACCCCAGGTCGGGCTTGTCGAATCCCATGCCGAGGGCGCTCGTGGCCACGAGCACCTTGACCTCGTTGCGCTTGAGCCGGCCCTCCAAGTCCTCGCGCTCTGCGGTGTCCGTCTGGCCGGTGTACGCGTGCGCTTCGTGGCCGGCGCGGCGAAGCACGCGCGCGGTGTCCTCCGCCGCCGACACCGTCAGCGTGTACACGATGCCGCTGCCGGGGAGATCGCCCAGATGGCCGGCCAGCCAGGCGAGCCGCGCGGTGGCGTCGGGCAGGGGGAGCACTCCCAGGCGCAGCGATCGCCGGGCCAGGGGGCCGCGGATCGTCACGACCTCGGCCTCCCGACCGACGCCCAGCTGCTCGACCACGTCGGCCACGACGCGCTCGTTCGCCGTCGCGGTGGTCGCCAGCACGGGCACGCCGTCCGGAAGCCGCCCGATCAGGTCGCGGAGCCGGCGGTAGTCGGGCCGGAAATCATGGCCCCAATCCGAGATGCAGTGGGCCTCGTCCACCACCAGGAGCCCGCTGCGGTCTACCAGCGCGGGGAGCTGCGTGTCGCGGAAGTCGGGATTGTTCAAGCGTTCCGGCGACACCAGGAGGACGTCGACCGAGTCCTCCCGGAGGCGGGCCGCCACATCCTCCCACTCGTGACGGTTGGACGAGTTGATGGTGACCGCGCGCACGCCGGCGCGCTCGGCCGCCGCCACCTGGTCGCGCATGAGCGCGAGCAGCGGCGAGACGAGGATCGTCGGCCCGGCACCCCGCGCCCGGAGCAGCATGGTGGCCACGAAGTAGACGGCCGACTTGCCCCACCCCGTTCGCTGTACGACCAGGGCCCGCCGGTGGTCGTCGACCAGAGCGCCGATGGCCTCGAACTGCCCGTCGTGGAACTCGGCCTCCGGGCGCCCGACGAGGGCGCGGAGGCTGGTGAGGGCATCTGTTGCAGTGGTCATGGTGCCATCGTGTCAGGCACGCCTGACGCCCGCTCCCCTCCGATGACATCGGTGGAGAACGGGCGTCGGGTGTGTTCTGTGGAGAAAACCGCTCAGATCCGCGCGCGCACGCGCCTGCGCTGCGACGCGCGGATTCCCCCGAGCAACGCGGATACCACGATGACGAGCCCGATCACGGCGGCGCCGAGCGCCCAGGCGGAGCCCGGCGTGAGTGCCGCGATCCAGTCGGCCGCCTCCCGGACACGCTCCGCCGATGCCAGGACGTAGAGGGTGGCGCCGGCGAACAGCGTCAGCAGCAGTCCCCACACGACACCGCCCCAGCGCACGGGCGCGTCGCCCGCGGGCGCGAGCGGCGCCGCGTAGGCGGGGCTCGCCGGCGGGGTCGTGGATGCGGTGAACGGCACATCCGCGAGGGGCGATGTCTCGGCAGGCGAAGACTCCTGCGGCTTCTGCGGCCCCTGCGGTGCGTTCAGCGGGTTCTGGTCGGTCATGGTCGTCTCTCCCGGTCGTTTCTGGTCCAGCACGGTCTCAGCGCTGGAGGAGCGCGGGCAGCCCGACGCTCGTCAGGTGGATGCCGGCGACGGTGTCGCCCGCGAGGAACAGCGCGGCGGCGGTCAATGCTGCGAGCAGGATCCCGAGGAAGATGAGGAACCCGCTGCGGCGTCGGGCCAGCCCGGCGATGAGCACGACGACGCCGACGACGAGCGTGGCGGCGGCGAGCCCGGCGGCCGTGGTGAAGCGGCCGACGTCGGCGAGCTGCGGCCACACGATGGCCACCAGCGACCCGGCGACGAGCGCCAGCCCGACGGTCAGCCAGCCCACTGCCGCGCCCACCCGCGGATTCGCGGCCCGGTAGGCCTCGCGGCGCGCGGCGGCCTCGGCCGTCGCGGTGGCGACCTGCGTCCGGAGCTCGGCCGACCGCTGCGCCTTGACCGCGCGCATGTCCGCGGCGAGGCGCTGCTTCCAGGCCGCGTGCTCCGCGCGCCACTGCGCCTGCCGCTGCTGCCAGTCCGCGACCTCGTCGGGCGAGGCGCCGAGGCGCGGAGCGGGAGGCGCCGTCGGCTCCGCGGCGATGTCGAGCTGCGGAGCAGGAGCAGGTGCTGCGCTCGCCGCCGGCACGGTCGTCGACGGGGTCCCGGCCGCATCCCCATCGCTCGGCTGCTCTGTCGACGTCGACGCGGCCGGAGCCGCATCGGCCATGGAGGCGCTCGCCGCATCGGCCGTCGCCGCCCCCGTCGTCGCCGCGCCACCCGCCGTCCGCGCGGCGGCCCGGGCATCCGAGTTCCGCACGGCCACCACGATCAGCGCGACCACCGCGCCGATCACCACCAGCGTCCAGATCACGCGGCCGATCGCATCGCCCCAGACCGGTACGTTCCAGAACGGCCCGTCCGCCCACCAGACGCCGCTCGTCCACGGCAGAAGCGACAGCAGCGCCATCACGCCGATCGCGACCATCGGCGGCTGGAAGTCCCCGTCGAACAGCTGCTGCAGGTGGATGCGGCCGTCGCGGTCCGGCAGGAGCGCCCACGCCGCCGCGTACAGCAGCAGCACGGGTGCGCCGAGGATGCCGGCCACGACGATGATGCCGCGCACGATCAGCGGATCGATGCCCAGGCGGTACGCCACCCCGGCGCTCACGCCGCCGAGCCACCCGTCTGCGCGGACGATGCCGAGGCCGCGCATCCAATCGAAGAACCGGGTTCCGCGGCCGGAGAATCCGGTCTGCGGACCGCCGTAGGGGTTCGCGGGCGTTCCCACCGGGGGAGTCGAGTCGTTCTGTGACATGGTCCCCATCCTGGCGTCGGGAGTGCGGGCCCGGGTATCGGGTGAACCCCTGAGCCGACCCTGATTGCTGCGCCCATCGGGTGCGGGTCCGATCGGGGTCTGCTTGGATTCTGACTATGTCGTCCACAGCGCCCGCCGGTCCGCGTGCCGGTCTGCCGCGGCCTCCGTTGGCCCGGCCGCGCTCGTGCGCCGTGAGCGGAGTGAGCGTCGCGCTGGCCGATCATCTCGGCTGGCCGGTCGCGGCCGTGCGCTGGGCGTTCGTCGGCGCGACGCTGCTCGGCGGCGCCGGGATCCTGCTGTATCTCTGGCTCTGGGCGCTCACCCCGCTGCGCGCCGCGTCGGGGCTCGACCCGGCCGATGGTGTTGGTCGGCGGGTGAACCTCCCCTGGCTGCTGGCCGGAGCCGGCGCAGCCGCCGGGATCACCGCCGTCGTCCTGGCCGCGGGGGGAGCGCTCGGCCCGGGCTTCGGGACGCTGGTCGCCTGCGCCGCCCTCCTGGTGCTCGCCGTTGCGTGGGAGCAGCTGGCCGACGAGGAGCCGGTCGCCTTCGCACCGCTCTCTCCCGGGGCCTTCCGGATCGTCTGCGGCGCGTTCCTCGTCCTCATCGCCCTGGCCATCGCGCTCACGCAGAACGTCGCGGGGTCCGGGATGCTGTGGCTCGGCATCCTGATCGCCACCTTCGCCGGCGCGGCCGTGCTGGTCGCTCCGTGGGGACTGCGGCTGTGGCGTGAGCTCATCACCGAGCGGACGGCGCGCATCAAGGAGGAGCAGCGGGCCGAGATGGCCGCGCACCTGCACGACTCCGTGCTGCAGACGCTCGCGCTGATCCAGAACCGCGCGGGAGCCACCAGCGAGGTCGGGCGGATCGCCCGCGCACAGGAGCGCGAACTGCGCGACTGGCTGTTCACCGAGGGCGCGGCGGCATCCGCGGCCGAGGGGAGGGACCTCGCGGCGGAACTGCGGGAGGTCGCCGCGGCTCTGGAGGTCGAGCATCCGGTCACGTTCGACGTCGTCTCGGTCGGCGAGCCGGTGAGGAACGCGCCGTCCGAGCTGGGTGCCGCCGCACGCGAGGCGATGCTGAACGCGGCGCGGCACGCCGGGGGCGACGTGTCCGTCTACGTCGAGCACGCGTCCGGCCGGGTGGATGTGTTCATCCGCGACCGGGGACCGGGCTTCGACCTCGGGGCGCTTCCCGAGGGGCGCCTCGGTGTCCGAGAATCGATCATCGGCCGCATGCGCCGCGCCGGCGGTCAGGCGACCGTGACGGCGCGCGAGAGCGGCACCGAGATCCAGCTGACCATCGAGATCGCGAGCGAGACGACATGACCGAGAGCACCGCAGCAGGCCGGCCGGTCACCGTGGTGATCGTGGACGACCACTCCATCTTCCGCTCGGGCCTCCGCGCCGACCTCGACGACCGCCTGCACGTCGTCGGCGAGGCGGCCGATGTGGATGCGGCGGTCGCGGTGGTCGTCCAGACCCAGCCGGACGTCGTGCTGCTCGACGTGCACCTGCCCGGCGGCGGGGGCGGCGGGGGAGCCGAGGTCGTGCGCCGGACGGCCGCGGAGGCGCCGTCCACGCGCTTCCTGGCGCTCAGCGTTTCCGATGCGGCGGAGGACGTGGTCGGCGTCATCCGGGCCGGGGCCCGCGGGTACCTGACGAAGGGCAGCTCGGGCGGTCAGGTCAGCGACGCGGTCGTCGCGGTGGCGGGCGGCGACGCGGTCTTCTCGCCGCGCCTCGCCGGCTTCGTGCTGGACGCCTTCGGGGCGGCCGCCGGCGAGCAGGCGGAGTCGACAGACGAGCTCGACCGGCTGTCCGCGCGGGAGCGGGAGGTCATGCGGTTGATCGCACGCGGCTACGCCTACAAGGAGGTGGCCGCCGAGCTGTTCATCTCCATCAAGACGGTCGAGACGCACGTCTCCGCGGTGCTGCGGAAGCTGCAGCTGTCGTCCCGGCACGAGCTCACCGCGTGGGCGCTGGAGCGCAAACTCCTGTAGTCCGGTGACCGCTTTGCGGCCGGGCTGCCGCGTCCCGTACACTTGACGCGGTGGTTGAATCTGCCAAGCTTTTCTGCGCCCTTTTTCTGGTGTAGCGACGGCAGCACTGCCGCGCTCCGGCCGGGCATCCGCAGCACGTTCGGATGTTCGATCGGTTAGCCTTGAACAGCCAGCGCAGGAAGTCGGCGATTCGGTTCCCTAGGGCGGTAGCTCAATTGGCAGAGCAGCGGTCTCCAAAACCGCAGGTTGCAGGTTCGATTCCTGTCCGCCCTGCAAGTCGGCACTCTGGTGCCGATCCACGAAAGGTGTAACGAGGTGGCCCGAAAGGTAATCGACGAGCCGAGCGAGGAGATCGTCGCCAACGCGAAGAAGGATCGCGCCGCACGGCGCAACCCCTTCGCGCGGATCGCCCTGTTCATCCGGCAGGTCATCGGCGAGCTGAAGAAGGTCGTCACGCCGACCCGCAAGGAGCTCTTCAGCTACACCGGCGTCGTGCTCGTGTTCGTGGTGATCATGATGGCTCTCGTGTCACTCCTTGACTGGGTGTTCGGCATGGGTGTCGTCTGGGTCTTCGGAAACCCGAAATAGACGACGTCGATCGGGCCGCACCGGCCCTCCCGACAAGAAATGGAATGAATTCAGTGTCTGAGACGAATCGCGACGACGTGGACTGGGCGCCCGCTGCGGAGCAGTCCTCCGAGGACGACGAGGCGCAGACCGGCAACGTTCTCGCCAGCGAGGACGAAGCGTCCGACTCCGCCGAGCACGAGGCGCTGCACGTCGTCGCGGACGACGGCACCGAGATCGACCTCGACGCCGTGCTCGACGCCATGGCGGAGGCGGTGGACCCCGAGGCCGACCGCGCCGTCGACGAGGCGCTCGAGGTCGACAGCGTGGACGAGGCCGAGGCCGCCGTCGAAGCGGTCGAGGACGAGGAGGAGGAGACCTCCACCGACCCGTATGAGGAGTTCCGCGCCGAACTGCGCGCCAAGCTCGGCAAGTGGTACGTCATCCACTCGTACGCCGGGTTCGAGCGTCGCGTGAAGTCCAACATCGAGAACCGCATGGTCTCGATGAACATGGAGGACTACATCTACGAGGTGCAGGTCCCCATGGAGGACGTGGTCGAGATCAAGAACGGCCAGCGCAAGATGGTCAACCGCGTCCGCATCCCCGGCTACGTGCTGGTGCGCATGGACCTCAACGAGGACAGCTGGTCGGTCGTCCGGCACACGCCGGGCGTCACCGGGTTCGTCGGCAACGCCCACAACCCGACCCCGCTGCGCTTCGAAGAGGCCTTCTCGATGCTGAAGAGCCTCGTGCAGGTCGAGGCCGCGCCGGCCAAGGGCGCCGCGAAGGGCCAGAAGGCCGCCGCACGCGTCATCCCCGCCGAGGTCGACTTCGAGATCGGCGAGACCATCACCATCAAGGAAGGCTCGTTCGCAGGCCTCCCGGGCTCCATCAGCGAGATCAAGCCGGAGAGCGGCAAGCTCACCGTGCTCGTCTCCCTGTTCGAGCGCGAGACCCCGGTCGAGCTCAGCTTCGACCAGGTCACGAAGCTCTAGGGAACATTCAGAGCCTCCCCACTGTTTTTCAGAACACCGGGTCTCGGAAGGGCCGAGAAACCGGGAGAGCGATGCGGACCGCGGTCCGGCTCGCTCGAATACACAAAGAAGGAAGAGACATGGCACCGAAGAAGAAGGTCACCGGTCTGATCAAGCTTCAGATCAACGCCGGCGCCGCCAACCCCGCCCCGCCTATCGGCCCGGCGCTCGGTCAGCACGGCGTGAACATCATGGAGTTCTGCAAGGCGTACAACGCGGCGACCGAGTCGCAGCGCGGCAACGTCATCCCGGTCGAGATCACCGTCTACGAGGACCGTTCGTTCACGTTCGTCCTGAAGACCCCGCCGGCGGCAGAGCTCATCAAGAAGGCGGCAGGCGTCGCCAAGGGCTCCGGCGTCCCGCACACCAACAAGGTCGGCAAGCTGACCCAGGAGCAGGTGCGCCAGATCGCCGAGCAGAAGATGGTCGACCTCAACGCCAACGACATCGACGCGGCGTCGAAGATCATCGCAGGCACCGCCCGCTCGATGGGCATCACGGTCGAGGCGTAAGCCCGACCCCCTCAAGACATCTCGTGGAAGAGCCGGCCAGGCTCGCACCACATTCTCGTAAGGAGAAATCACATGGCACAGAAGTCCAAGGCCTACCGGGCCGCGGCCGAGAAGATCGAGGCCGGAAAGTTCTACACCCCCGCTGAGGCCGTCGCCCTGGCGAAGGAGACCGGCTCCGCCAAGTTCAACTCGACCGTCGAGGTCGCGCTGAAGCTCGGCGTGGACCCGCGCAAGGCGGACCAGATGGTCCGCGGTACCGTCATTCTTCCTCACGGTACGGGCAAGACCGCCCGCGTCATCGTGTTCGCGACCGGCCCGGCCGCCGAGGCGGCCATCGCCGCGGGTGCGGACGAGGTCGGCGGCGCCGAGCTGATCGAGAAGGTCGCCGGCGGGTACACCGACTTCGACGCGGCCGTCTCCACCCCGGAGCTCATGGGTCAGGTCGGTCGCCTCGGCAAGGTGCTCGGCCCGCGCGGCCTCATGCCGAACCCGAAGACCGGAACGGTCACGCCGGATGTGGCGAAGGCCGTCTCCGACATCAAGGGCGGAAAGATCGAGTTCCGCGTCGACAAGCACGCCAACGTGCACTTCGTCGTGGGCAAGGCGGGCTTCACCGCCGAGCAGCTGAACGACAACATCACCACCGCTCTCGAGGAGGTCGTGCGTCTCAAGCCGTCCGCCGCGAAGGGCCGTTACATCCAGAAGGGCGCCGTGTCGACCACGTTCGGCCCGGGCATCCCGCTGGACGTCAACGCCATCTGAGTTCGTTCCGCGAACATCCTCCGACGGGGTCGGGGCCGCTTGCCGGTCCCGACCCCGTCGTCGTTCGCGCCACCACTGGCCTGTTCAGAAATTCGTGATGTTCAGTTATAGTGAACATTGCGTAGGAATGAACAGCGAGGGATTATGGAACGCGAAGTCGCCGAAGAGTTCCGGTCGCGCCTCGATGAATACGGAATTACTCTCGACTCGGCCTCTCTAGAAACGTTGGAGGCCGAATCCGCGAGAGCTGGGTATCTCGTTCATCGCGTTGCTCAGGGTCCCATCACGCTGTTCTCTATCCCACGTGTGACTCCTGGGACGGTCGCACGCGTGGCCGGCTACCGCCATCCCCTGGTGCTCGCTCATCGAATCGGGACGGCAGCTATGGAGTCGCTCCGCCAGGCCGGAATCAGCTTCATCGACCGCGCGGGAAATGCCCACATCGAGATGGACGGTCTTCTCATTGACGTGCGGGGCCGACGTCAGCAGTCCCCATCCCCTGTGGGTGGCGGGGTCAAGGGCGCGAACCTCTTCAGCGTCAAGCGTTCGCAGGTAGTGATGGCGTTGCTGGCATGGCCGTGGCTTGCGAAGGCTCCGATACGCGCGCTTGCGGAGGCGGCCGGTGTGAGCGTTGGCCAGGCTTACGAGACGACGGCAGTGCTGGCGGACTACGGCTACTTAGACCTTGAGAGCCGTCGGATCCTTCGGGGTCGGCTGCTGCTTGATTCCTGGGCTGCTGCGTATCCGACAGCATTGGGTGCGCCGAGTCGATTTGCTGGGTTTCACGGTGACCTGCGACGGCCGCTCGAACCCGTGGATCTGGTCTACGTGAGCGGAGAGAGCGCTGCGACCGACCGGCTGCGAGGAATCCAGTCGCTGACCGCCTATGCCACGGGCGACCGCACCCGGCTTGCGCTAGCCAACCGATGGGTGGCAACGGGAGATCGGAACGTGCACGTAGGCCGAGTATTTTGGCGCAATCCCGAGGGCGAGCCTCCTTCGCTCCGGGTGCTGCCCGCTCCCGCGCCTCTGATCTACGCTGACTTGCTCGCGTCCGGTGACCCTCGACAGCGTGAAGTCGCACTGGAGATCCGAGAGGCGGCCGATGGACTTCGGCAGTTGTGACCCGCGTCTGCTCGACGAGGCTGATGCGATCGCTGAGGAACTCGTGCAGTCGGTGGGCGTCGACCCCGACGATATCCTTCTGGTCGGCGCGCGCTGCCGAGATGCCATCCACTCGGCACTGGGCTTCAGTTTCCCATTGCTTGCCACGCGTGACACCGATATCGGCCTCGCGCTTCGCGACTGGTCCATTTTCGAGGAGATTCGAGAACGCTATCGGCCAACCGGAAGTACCGGCGTCCGATTCCTCGTTGCCGGAACGCCAGTCGACCTCATGCCATTCGGCTCGATCGAGAACCCCGACGGGGTCGTAACTCCGCGCGCCCGAATGGAGCCGATCAGCGTCTTCGGTTTTGAGGATGTGCATTCGGACGCGGCTGTGGTCCCCTTGCCGAGCGGGATCAGCATACGGATACCGAAGCCGGCCGGTTATGCTGCTTTGAAGTTGCGCGCCTGGGTGGACCGGTCAGTTGCCGGAGATGCAAAGGACGCCAAGGACCTGGCCGTCGCATGCTTCTGGTACCAGAATTGGCCCGTCGTGGAGGATCGACTCTGGGCAGACGACGGCACCCTGCTCCTCCCTTTCGAACTGGACATGGATCGCGCTGCGGTTGCCTTGCTCCGGGCGGACTCGATGGCCCTCCTCGAAGTTCCCAGAGCAGCCGACCTTGCCCGACGCTGCGCGGACACCGACAGGGATCTCTTCATCCGCAACTTCTCCATTCACGGAACGAATCTGTGGCCGCGAGACCGAGACGTGCTGCGGTCGTACGCGACGGAGCTCCTGGCCCCGAGTTCAGACACGTCGCCGTGAGGATGCTTCTCCTCGGGCAACGATCGCAACAGACCTGTCTACCCCTCGTTGCGGTGGTAGAACGATGGGGTCTAGTGTCGCTCCTGTCGCGCGCCGTGCGCGACGGCTCGAAGTCGAGTCCGTCCGAGCTAAGGATGACATTCATGGCACAACGCACCACGGGATCCCTCCACAAGAGGGCGCTCGGAATCATCGCCACCACGTCTGCCGTGGTGGCTTTGTCGTTGGCGGGGGCATCGGCGGCGAACGCAGCCGACCGCGTGACCTACGCCGGCTCCGTCCCCTCCTGGGCGACCGCGGCGAACGACGCCGGCGCCGCACCGGCCGACGCGACGGTGGAAGGTGAGATCTACCTTCCGCTCCGCGACCAGGCGGGCGCCGAGGCGCTCGCGAAGGCGGTCTCGAACCCGCTCGACCGCGGCTACCGCAAGGCGCTCAATCCGAAGCAGTGGATCGACAGGTTCTCGCCGACCCAGGCCGACTCGGACGCGGTGGTCAGCTTCCTGAAGGCGGCCGGGCTCACCATCTCCGCCGTCCCGGCCAGCCGCCAGTACGTGGTCTTCCGTGGCACGCCGGACCAGCTCGGCTCCATCTTCGGCACCTCGTTGCACGCGTTCAACTACGCCGGGCGCCAGCTCGTCGCCCCCGCCTCCGCCCCGTCGCTGCCGACCAGCATCGGCGGCAAGGTCTCGGGTGTGAGCATCGAGCAGTCGCGCACGCTGACGCGTCCCGATTCGATCAAGCAGGGCGACCTGGGCCCCTCCGGCGCACCGCAGGTCGCGCGCAAGGCGGCTGCCGCACCGGTCATCCAGACGCCGTGCTCGCACTACTACGGCGAGCACACGGTGACGGTCCCGCCGGCGTACAACGGCAACACGCAGTACAGCACCTACAACTGCGGCTACACCCCGCAGCAGCTGCGCAGCGCGTACGGCCTGAACGACCTCGGCAAGCGCGGCATCAACGGCTCGGGTCAGACGGTGGCGATCATCGACGCCTACGCCAGCCCGACCATCGTCAAGGATGTCAACAGCTACTCGCAGCAGAACGGCGAGCCCGGGCTGACCAACTCCAGCTACCAGCAGCTCGTCCCCAGCCCCAGCGAGTTCGTCGACCAGGAGCTCTGCCAGTACCCGAGCGGATGGCAGGGCGAGCAGACGCTCGACGTCGAGTCGGTGCACGCTGTCGCACCGGGGGCTCGCATCCTCTACGTCGGCGGCTTCAACTGCGGCGGCGGCCTGGATGTGGCCATGTCGAAGATCCTCGACAACAAGCTCGCCAACATCGTCAGCAACAGCTACGGCAACGTGGGCGAGGCGGTTCCGGCCGACGTGATCCAGGGCGAGGTGAACCTGCAGCTCCAGGCCGCGGGCGAGGGCATCGGCCTGTACTTCTCGAGCGGTGACAACGGCGACGAGGTCGCGAACCTCGGCTACCCGTCGCCGGACTTCCCGGCATCCTCCCCGTGGGTGACCTCGGTCGGCGGCACGAGCACCGGCATCGACAAGAACGGCAAGATCGCGTGGGAGACGGGATGGGGCGACCAGTTCGACCAGATCGTCAAGAACGCCGACGGCACGCTCAGCTACGCGCAGCCCCTCCCGGGCACGCGGTTCGTCGGCGGCGCCGGCGGCGGCACGAGCGCGGTGTTCGCACAGCCCGGCTACCAGCGCGGGATCGTCCCCGCTGCGCTCGCGAACGGCAAGCGCGTCTCGCCGGACGTCGCGGCACTCGCCGACCCGTACACCGGGTTCCTGATCGGCATCCGCCCGATCATCGACGACACGACGCTGGCGACCGGCGACTACATCAACGAGACCTACGGCGGAACGTCGCTGGCCTCGCCGATCGTCGCCGCCCAGATCGCGATCGTGCAGCAGGCGACGCGCTCGACCATCGGGTTCGCGAACCCGACGCTGTACGGCGTGAAGCGCATCCTGCCGAACGCGTTCCGCGACGTGCTGCCGCAGAACCCGACGCAGGCGCTGGTCTACACGAGCGCGATCAGCGGCAACACCTACCTGGTGTCGATGGATCAGGACACCTCGCTGAAGACGGCGAAGGGATACGACCCGGTGACCGGCCTCGGCGGTGTCTCCTTCGACCTGCTCAGTTGGGTGGCCCAGGGTAGGCACTAGCCACGCAATGCGCACCACGGACCGGCCGTGTCCCGATCGGAGGCGGCCGGTCCGCCGCGTGCGGAGGGTCGGCCGCGCGCTGGCTAGGCTGACGGGGTGACCGTCACCATCCGCCCCGCCGTCGCCGGAGACGCCGCCGCCCTCGCCGCGGTCGCCGCCGCGACCTTCCCGCTCGCCTGCCCGCCGCACACGACCGAGGAGGCGAAGGCGGCGTTCATCGCGACCGTGCTCTCGAAGCAGCGGTTCGCCGAGTACCTCGCCGACGCGTCGCGCCGGCTGCTCATCGCGGAGGACGAGGCGGGCGTCGCGGTCGGATACACCATGGTCAACCTGGGCGACCCGGCGGATGCCGACGTGCGCGGCTGCCTCCGCATCCATCCCACCGCCGAGCTGAGCAAGTGCTATGTGCTGCCCGGCCACCACGGCGAGGGCGTCGCGAGCCGGCTCATGGCCGAGAGCCTGCGGGCGGGCGCCGAAGCGGGAGCCGGGGGGATGTGGCTGGGCGTCAACGAGGAGAACGCCCGAGCGCAGCGCTTCTACGGCAAGCACGGCTTCGAGCGCGTCGGAGCCAAGCGCTTCCTGGTCGGCGACCGCTACGAGGACGACTGGGTGATGGAGCGGGCGCTTCCGTAGGCCGAACGGTCGCCGGTCAGCCCTCGGCGATCTTCAGCACGATCTTGCCGCGGGTGTGGCCGCTCTCGATGGCGTGGTGCGCCTCGGCGATCTGCTCGAGCGAGAAGATCTGGTCGACGTGCACGCGCACATTCCCCGACTCCAGCAGGCGGGCGATGACCGCCAGGGTGCTGCCGTCCGGCGCGACCTTGTAGTCCGTGCCGCGCACGCCGGCGGCGGCGACCTCTTCTGCGAACGTCGGCCAGCTCCCCGTCGGGACGTTGACGATGAGGCCGCCGGGACGCAGCACTGAGAGGGAGCGCGTCCCTGTCTGGTCGTGCACGTTGCCGATCAGGTCGATCACCACATCGGCGTCGTGCACGACATCCTCGAACCGCGTCGTCGTGTAGTCGATCACCTCGGCAGCTCCGAGCGAACGCAGCCACGACGCCTTCGACCCGGACGCGGTCGCGATGACGTGCGCTCCGAAGTACGAGGCGAACTGCACGGCGAAGTGGCCGACTCCACCGCTGCCCGCGTGGACGAGCATCCGCTGGCCCTCGTGGGCCTTCGCGACCTCGACCACCATGCCCCACGCCGTCAGCGCGGCCAGGGGAGCGGCTGCCGCCTCGATGTGGCTGAGGGTGGCCGGCTTGCGCACGACGCTCAGCGAGGGCACGGAGACGTATTCGGCGAAGCTGCCGCCCAGCCGTGGCACCATGACCATGCCGAAGACCTCGTCGCCCGGACGGATGGGATGGGCGCTGTACGGCGATTCCACCACGACCCCGCTGAAGTCGTGCCCGAGGACGGCGGGGAACGAGCGGATGGCGCCGTAGATCCCGCGCCCGGCTCGCGTCTTCGCGTCGATCGGATTCACGCTCGATGCGACCACCTTGACCAGGAACTCGGCGTTCACGCGGTCCGGGTAGTCGGTCTCACCGATCCGGAGGGCCTCCGGGTCTCCCGCGGCGTCCAGAAGTGCGGCCCGCATGGTCTTCGGCATTCGTCATCCCCTCGTCGGTCTGCCGCTGCGTCGGCGCGGCGTCCCCTCAGTCAATCCTGCGCGTGCTTCGACGGTGTTACGGTCGGGTCACCAGATGTGAACACTCTGTTTCGGATACCCCCAGGCCGTTCTCAGCGCCGCGCCGGTTAGGATGCTGCGACCCGGGCTGCGATCTGGCCTGCGGGAGCGGAACGACGACGACCAGACCCGAGGAGCGACAGGTGCGACGACTGCTGCGGATCGCCCGGGAGCCGTTCGCCGTTCCGGTCCTCGCACGCGGCTGGCAGCGCGCCGTCCCCATCCTGCTCGGCATCGGAACCCTCTGCGTCCTGGGTGGGCTGACGGTCATCTGGGCGGCACGGCTGACCGTGCCGTACCCGGTCTACGTGAGCGAACTGGGCGCGAAGGGCGCGGCGACGTCCGGCGCCTTCGCCGTCGCTCTGCTGCTGATCGCCGGTGGCGGGTTCGCGATCGCCGTCGCCAGCGGCCACGTGCGGTCGTCGGCGCGGGTGCTCGACCGGTGGGCGCCGGCGATGACGCTGGGGTTCGCCGCGGTGTGCTTCGTGCTCGCGTCGCAGGTCACCTGCACGGCCTACTGCCCCGTGCCGATCGTCGACCCGAAGTCGACCGTGCAGGATCTGGTGCACACGGTGTCCGCGGTGCTCGGTTTCGCCGCGGCCTGCTTCGCCATGCTGCAGGTGGGATTCAGCCGGAAGCTCCCGCGTCTGTCGCGTCTGTCGCGGCTCAGCTGCGGCGCGGTCGCGGCCATCACGATCGTGGGCGGACTGCTCGCCATCGTCCGGGTCGGCGCCGATGTCGGCGCGTGGCTCGAACTGATCGGCACGACGGTCGCCGTCGCGTGGATCGCGGTCTACGCGGTGGCGCTGACCCGCATCCCCGTCGGGGTGGAGGACGCAGCGGACGCGGCGGACCTGGCGCCGTCGGCCGCGACGGGCACCGGCGTCGGCGCCGGAGCAGAGGTCGCCTGACGCAGGACCTCGATGAGGTCGGCTGCGAGGGCGACCAGCTTCGCGATCTCGGCATCGTCGCGGTCGACCCAGCGGCACTCCGGCTCGTCGCGGAGCGGGACGAAGCCGTCGTGCTGCTCCCACACGAAGAGCGTGCGCTCGGCCCCGAGCACGTACTGCTGCCACCAGATCTGACGGAGGTAGGGCCGGGGGATGCTGCGGAACGGCTTGTTCGTCGTCTTGATCTCGGCCAGCTCGATCCGGCCGCCGGTCCGGGCGATCAGGCCGTCCGGCGTGGCGAGATGGCGACGGTCGCGCTCGGCGTGGAACAGGAGGTCGGAGGGCTCGATGCCGTGCGTCGCAGCGACCCACGCGGCGATCTCGGGTTCCCGGGAACGGCCGTGCTGCGTGAAGACGTTCCCGCTGAAGCCCGTGCCGTGGAGCTTGTCGTGGGCGGCGGCGCGGATCGAGCGCGGGCTCGACAGCTTGGCGACGTCGGTGGCGGTGATGCCGCGGCTGCGCGCCCGCAGCCAGCCGACCCGGTCGCTGGAGCTGGCCACCACCCGGGCCAGGTGCCCCGTCTGGCCGGGCACGGCCGGGACCACCGGGACGGGAGCGGGTCGCGCCGGGCTCAGATCCGCGAGGACGCCCGGCCGGTACAGGTCGGCGGTGCGGTACGGAGCGGAGTCGAGCACCTGTCCATTGTGCCGCGTCGGGCCGACGCTCGCTGTCACTCCACGCGCGTCGCCCCGAGTTGCCTCCGCGCTTCGTCGATCGTCGCCAGCGTGTCGACCGCCTCGGCGAGCGGATGGAGCGGGGACTCCGTCCGTCCCTCGGCGACGAACCGGGCGAGCGCAGCGGCCTCGTACGACATGCCGTCGCGGTGGGGGCGGCCGTACGGGTCGCGCCAGTGGGCGGCCAGGGTGCCGTCGCCGCGGAACACCCGCAGGCCGCTGGGGCCCCAGAACGGGCTGTCCGTCTCGACACGGCCCGCGCTGCCGCTGATGGTCGCGAGCGACGGCGTTTCCGCCAGCAGGGTGGTGCTCAGCAGCGCCTGGCCGCCGCCGGCGGACGACAGCACCAGAGCGGCCTGCTCGTCCACCCCGGTCTCGGCGAGGGTGCCGGACGCGATGATCCCCGCGGGGGCGCCGAGTGCGAACGAGGCCCACGACACCGTGTACACGCCGAGGTCGAGCAGCGCCCCGCCCGCCAGAGCGGGATTCCACAGCCGGCTCGACGGATCGAATGCGGCCCGGCCGCCGAAGTCCGCTGTGACGACCCGGACGTCGCCGAGGGCGCCGTCCTCCAGCAGCTGACGCACGATGTCGGTCTGCGGCAGGTAGCGCGTCCACATCGCCTCCATCGCGAACACACCCGCCTCGCGTGCCGCCGCGACGATCCGTCCGGCCTGGCCGGCGGTGACGGCCATCGGCTTCTCGATCAGGACGTGCTTGCCCGCCGCGATCGCGAGCAGAGCGTGCTCGAGGTGCTCGCTGTGCGGTGTGGCGATGTAGACGACCTCGACGTCGGGATCGGCCACGAGCTCCTCGTACGAGCTGTACGACCGGTCGACACCGTGTGCGTCGGCGAACGCCTGCGCCCGCTCCGCCGAGCGCGACCCCGCGGCCACCACCCGCTGGCGGGTGTGCCGGTGCAGCGAGTCGGTGAAGTCGGCGGCGATCGCGCCGGGGCCGAGCACGCCCCACCGCAGCGGAGGGGCGTCGGCGGGATCGGGGTGCCGCGGCAGCGGAAGCGTTGACAGGGCGTCGGTCATGGTCGGGCTCCTCGTCTCGGTCGGTTCGGGGGTGCTCGGCCTAGACCGGCTGCGGGTTCGACACCTCGGGCGCCCGGCGTACCCCCGTCACCGGCGCCGCCCACCGCACGCCGTTGGCGAGCACGCGGCGCACCTGCGGATGGAAGTACACCGGGTACTCCTGGTCGCCGGGGCTGAAGTAGAAGATCTTGCCGCGACCGCGCGTGAAGGTCACGCCGGAGCGGAACACCTCCCCGCCGGTGAAGGAGCTGATGAACACCAGATCGTCGGGCGTGGGGATGTCGAAGAACTCCCCGTACATCTCCTGCGCGTCGATCACGATCGGCTGCTCGACGCCGGCGGCGATGGGATGCGTCGGGTTGACGTTCCAGACGAGCTCGCGCTCGCCGCCCTCGGGGTTGCGCCAGCGCAGGGAGCAGGTCGTCCCGAGCATCCGGATGAAGATCTTCGAGAAGTGGCCGGAGTGGAGGACGATGAGCCCCATCCCGCCGAGGACGTGCTGCCGGACGCGCTCCACGACCTCGTCCGAGACGCGGTCGTGCGCGATGTGGCCCCACCACAGCAGCACGTCGGTCTCCGCGAGCGCCTGCTCGCCGAGCCCGTGCTCGGGATCGTCGAGGGTGGCAGTGCGGACGGCGACCTCGTCGCCGAGCAGCTCCGACAACCCCTCCGCGATGGCCCCGTGGATGCCGTGCGGGTAGATCGCGGCGATCTCGGGCTGGGTCGCCTCATGGACGCCCTCGTTCCAGACGGTGACGCGCAGTGTCATGGTCATGCTCCTTTCGTCAGGGCGGTGTCGGCCGAGGCGGTCGCGGCGCCGGTCGCCGGAGCGAGCCGTACCTCCGCGCCGATGCGGGCCGACTCGTAGGCGGCGTCGATGACGCGCGCGCGGTCGAGGGCGAGCGAGCCGTCCCAGTTCGACCAGTTCGCCGGGTCGGCGACGTGCTCGAGGAAGGTCTCGACCACCGCCAGGTGACCGCGGCCGGGATCGGCGGTGACGCTGATGTCCTCGCTCTGCTCGCCGTCGCCGGTGAAGATGGTCAGCTCGCCGGACGGGGCGTAGTCGACGACGCGCAGGTCCGCGCCGCCTTCCGTGCCGTACAGCGTGATGCCGAACTCATCGCCGGCCGGACGGTACGCCGCCCAGCTGGTCTCGATGACGATCGAGCCGCCGCCCTCGAGCCGGAGGAGCAGGCTGGCCAGGTCCTCGACCTCGTACTCCGAGCCGACGTGCTGTTTGGAGGCGGCGGCGCCGCCCCGGCCGCGGACGCCGAGTTCGGAGTGGGTGACGGCCGAGACGGCGACGACGCGCGGCTCGCCGAACAGGTGGAGGGCGTAGTCGAGCACGTGCACGCCGATGTCGATCAGGGGGCCGCCGCCGGCCATCTCGCGGTTGGTGAACCAGCTTCCGAGCGCCGGGATGCCGGCTCGTCGCAGCCAGGTCGCGCGCGCGTGATACGGCCGGCCGATCTTGCCGTCGTCGATCGCGGCCTTGAGGGCCTCGATGTCTCCGCGGCGGCGGTGGTTGAACGCCACCTCCAGCACACGGCCGGCACGATGGGCCGCATCCACCATGGTCTGCGCCTCGGCCGCGGTGCGGGCGATCGGCTTCTCGCTGAGCACGTGGATGCCCGCGTCGAGCGCCCCGACGGCGATCGGCGCGTGCAGGAAGGTGGGGACGGCGACGCTGACGACGTCGAGGTCGCCCTCGGCCACCAGGTCCTGCCAATCGCGGTGCAGGCGCGTGATGCCGTACTGCTCGCCGAGTTCGGCGCGCGGGCCGTCCTCCATTCCGGCGATGGCGACCAGCTCCACGCCGGGAAGGGCCGAGTAGGCCGCCATGTGCTGCTGTCCGGCCCAGCCGAGGCCGACCACTCCGGCGCGGAGGGGGCGGTCGAGGGGTTCGCTCTGGGTGCTCACGGCACTCCTTTCAGGGGTTCGAATCGATTCGATGTTGTTGATGTGCGGTGGAGGTCCGCCGGTGGCGTCAGCGGAAGAGGGAGCGCGGTGTGCCCGCGTCGGGATCGAGCGCGCGCTGGATGACCATGATGGCCGCTCCGATCGCGCCGCCGGTCTCGCCGGAGCGCGACTGGGTGATGGTCAGATGCTGCGTCGCCAGCGGGGTGGACCGCTGGTAGACGACCTCGCGCATCCCGGCGAGGAGCTGCTCGCCGACGCGGGAGAGACTGCCGCCGACGACGATCATCGACGGGTTGAGCAGGTTGACGCACGTGGCGACGACCGCGCCCAGGTCGCGTCCGGCCTGGCGGATCGCGTTCTGGACGGCCGGGTTGCCGGTGCGCGCCAGGGCGACGACGTCGTCGCTGGTCTCCGCGGGCAGACCGGCCTCGGAGAGCGCCCGTGCGATCGCAGGACCGCTCACCAGCGACTCGAGGTCCGCATCCTGCTCTCCGTGGCTGGGGGTGTCGCTGCCGAACGGCACCCGGACGTGCCCGAGGTCGCCGGCCGATCCGAGCGCCCCACGCTGCAGGCGCCCGCCGCTGATGATCCCGGCACCGACGCCGGTGGCGACCTTGATGAACAGGAGGTCGGTCTCGTCCGGCCACATCAGGGCCTGCTCGCCCAGGGCGAGGAGGTTGACGTCGTTGTCGACGAGCACGGGCACGTCGAAGACGCGACGGATGTACGCGGGGATGTCGAAGCGGTCCCAGCCGGGCATGATGGGCGGGTTCACCGGCAGGCCCGTCGAGTGCTCGACCGGGCCGGGCACGCCGACGCCGACGCCGATCAGCTCCTCCGGCTGACGCCCGCTGGCCACATAGAGCTCGGACGCCGTCTCCATCGCCCAGTCGAGCACCGGTTGCGGGCCGTCGGCGATGTCGAGCCGGCGTGACTCGCTCGCCGTGATGTTGCCGGCGAGATCGGCGAGGGCGACGACCCCGTGCGTCGCGCCGAGATCGATCGCGACGACCACGCGCGACTCCGGGTTGAACCGGATGCGCGACGGCGGCCGGCCGCCGGACGAGACGTCGTCGCCCGCCGGGGCGACGAGGCCCGCCGCGGTGAGGGTGTCGATCCGGGAGGCGATGGTCGACCGCGCCATCCCGGTCAGCTCGGCGAGCTGCGCGCGCGTCCGGGGGATGCCATCGCGCAGGATCGCCAGCAGCTCCGCGGCGTCTGCGGCGACGAGCACCGAGTCTCGCGCGCTGTCGGTCATAGAGGGTATTGAACCACAGTGCCGGTGGGCTGCTCAAAGGTCGTTTGCGATCGGTCGACTTTTGATTGACATCCGGCAGAAGTGCGGCTTGAATGGAGCCACGCCATCCGGCGCCCTTCCACTTCCATGAACTCGACGAGGAGAACAGTGTCGACGTCAAAAGTCTCCGTGCAGCTGTACACGGTCCGGGAGCTCCTGACCGAGGACACGGTCGGTACCCTCAAGCGGATCGCCGACATCGGGTTCACGCAGGTCGAGCCCTTCGCGTTCCTCACCTTCGGTGACGCGCTCCGCGAGGGGCTGGCCGAGGCCGGCCTGTCCGCTCCGACCACCCACCAGGGCTTCATCGGCGGCGACCTCGACGAGGTGTTCGGCGCCGCGAAGGAGCTGGGCGTCGAGACGGTGATCGATCCGTTCGTCGCACCGGAGCGCTGGCAGACCGCCGCCGACGTTGCGCAGATCGCCGAGCAGCTCAACGCCGCCGCCGAGGTCGCCGCACGCCACGGCGTGCGCGTCGGGTACCACAACCACGCGCACGAGCTCGAGAACAGGATCGAGGGTGTGACCGCGCTGGAGTTCTTCGCCGGCAAGCTCGCCCCGGAGGTCGTGCTCGAGGTCGACACCTACTGGGTGGCCGTCGGCGGCGTCGACCCCGTCGCGCTCCTCCCCACCCTCGGCGACCGTGTCGTCGCCCTCCACATCAAGGACGGCCCGGGCACCACCGAGACGAAGGACCAGGTCGCCGTCGGCCAGGGCTCGCTCCCGATCGAGCAGATCATCGCCGCCGCGCCCGACGCGCTCCGCGTCATCGAGCTCGACGACTCCCGCGGAGACCGCTTCCAGGCCGTCGCGGACAGCTTCGCCTTCCTGACCGCCAAGGGTCTCGCATGAGCGGCGGGCGCGTGGGCGTCGGCGTCATCGGCGCCGGTGTGATCAGCAACCAGTACCTGGAGAACCTCACCTCCTTCCCCGACCTGGATGTGCGCTTCGTCGCCGACATCGACCTCGACCGCGCCAGGGCGCAGGCCGACAAGTTCGGTGTTCCCGGTTCCGGCACGGTCGAGGAGCTGCTCGCCGACGAGGCCATCGAGATCGTCGTGAACCTGACGATCCCCAAGGTGCATGTCGAGGTGGCGCTGCAGGCGCTCGCCGCGGGCAAGAACGTGTGGAGCGAGAAGCCCTTCGCCCTCGACCGCGCCAGCGGCCGCGAGCTGCTCGACGCGGCGCACGCCGCCGGACTCCGCGTGGCCACCGCGCCGGACACGTTCCTCGGCTCCGGCATCCAGTCGGCTCGCCGCCTGATCGAGAACGGCGACATCGGCGCGCCGCTGACCGCGCTGACGCTCATGCAGAGCCCCGGCCCGGAGTCGTGGCACCCCAACCCCGACTTCCTGTTCCAGGAGGGTGCCGGCCCGCTGTTCGACATCGGCCCCTATTACCTCACGGCCCTCGTGCAGATGTTCGGGCCGGTCGCCCGGGTGAGCGCCAGCGCCTCCCGCGCCCGCGAGACCCGGGTCATCGGCTCGGGCCCGCGCGCGGGCGAGGAGTTCGCCGTCACCGTGCCGACGCACGTCAGCGCCCTCTACGAGTTCGAGAGCGGGCAGACGGCGCAGGCTGTGTTCAGCTTCGACTCCAAGCTGGGCCGCACGCAGTTCGAGGTGGCCGGCGTCGACGGCACCCTCGTGGTGCCCGATCCCAACACCTTCGAGGGCGAGCTGCTCGTCCACGGAAGCGACGGCATCGAGACGTTCCCCTCGACCGGGACGACCGACTCCCGCGGCATCGGCGTGGTGGAGCTCGCGCGGGCCATCCGCGCGGGTGTTCCGGAGCGCGCATCCGGTGAGCAGGCGTATCACGTGCTCGACATCATGGTCTCGACCATCGAGGCGGGGGAGTCCCGCACCCCGGTCGAGGTCGAGAGCACGGTGAACGTGGCGCCGGCTCTCCCGGAGGACTGGGACCCGCGAGCGGCGACCCTGGCGTGATGGGGGCCGAGCGATGACGGACGGAGACCTGGCCGGCGCATCGGGCGGCGGAGCAGCGACCACGGGCGGGCTCACCCGGCGTGACGGCGGTACGGCAGGAGCGCGGCTCCGGGTCGCCATCGTCGGCGGCGGTTTCATGGCGGAGGTGCACTCGCGTGCGGCCCGTGCCGCGCGCGCGGACATCGCGGGCATCGTCTCGTCGACCCCGGAGCGCTCGGCGGCCGCCGCCGAGCGGCTGGGCATCGGCCGTTCCTACGGATCGCTCGATGAGCTGCTCGCCGACGACACGATCGACGTCGTGCACGTGACCACGCCCAATGCGCTCCACGCGGAGCAGGCCGCGGCGGTGCTGGCCGCGGGCAAGGACGTCGTCTGCGAGAAGCCGCTCGCCACCTCGGTCGCCGACGCGGAGCGCCTGGTGGCCGCAGCGGAGGGCCGCACGGCGACGGTCCCGTTCGTCTATCGATTCCACCCGCTCGTGCGGGAGGCCCGCGCGCGGTTCGCCTCCGGCGAGGCCGGGCGCGTGATGAGCATCAACGCCTCCTACCTGCAGGACTGGCTCCTGGGGTCCGGCGACGACAACTGGCGTGTGGATGCGGCGCAGGGCGGGCGGTCCCGGGCCTTCGCCGACATCGGGTCGCACCTCGTCGACCTGGTCGAGTTCGTCAGCGGCGACCGTGTGAGCCGGGTGTCCGCCACCAAGCGCACCGTCTTCTCCGAGCGGGCGTCGCACGCGGCGATCACGACGGAGGACGCCGTCGCGGTGGTGGTCGAGACGCGTTCCGGGGCGCTCGGCACGCTGCTGGTGTCGCAGGTCGCTCCCGGTCGCAAGAACCGTCTCTGGCTCGAGATCGCCGGAAGCGTCGAAAGCGTCGCCTTCGACCAGGAGCAGCCCGAGACGCTGTGGGTGGGGCGGCGGAAGGGAAGCCTGATCATCCCGCGCGACGCCGACCAGCTCAGCGAGGACGCCGCACGCCTCTGCGTCGTGCCCTCCGGGCATCCGCAGGGCTATCAGGACGCGTTCAACGCGTTCGTCGCCGACAGCTACGCGGCGGTCGCGGGGGAGAACCCCGACGGGCTTCCGCGCTTCACCGACGGCCTCCGCGCCGTACGGGTCACCGACGCGGTGATCGACTCGGCCGAGTCGGGCACCTGGATCGAGATGGGAACGAACAATGACTGACGCCACCAGTGCAGGCGGCTCGGAGACCACCGAGTCGGGCCGGACGCACCCGGTCACCCTCTTCACCGGCCAGTGGGCCGACCTCACTCTCGAGGAGGTGGCCAGGTACGCGAGCGAGTGGGGCTATGACGGCCTCGAGATCGCGTGCTCGGGCGAACACCTCGATGTGTGGCGCGCCGCCGAAGACGACGCGTACCTGCAGGGCCGCCTCGACATCCTCGACCGCTACGGCCTCAAGGTCTGGGCCATCTCCAACCACCTGAAGGGCCAGGCGGTCTGCGACGATCCGATCGACTTCCGCCACCAGGCGATCGTCGGCTCGAAGGTGTGGGGCGACGGCGACCCGGAGGGCGTGCGCCAGCGCGCCGCGGAGGAGCTCAAGCTCACGGCGAAGGTCGCCCGCAAGCTCGGCGTCGACACGGTCGTCGGGTTCACCGGTTCGAGCATCTGGCCCTACGTCGCGCAGTTCCCGCCCGTGCCGGCCGAGGTGTTCGACCGCGGCTACCAGGACTTCGCCGACCGCTGGAACCCCATCCTCGACGTGTTCGACGGCGAGGGCGTTCGGTTCGCGCACGAGGTGCACCCGTCCGAGATCGCGTACGACTACTGGACGAGCGTCCGATCCCTCGAGGCGATCGACCACCGCGAGGCCTTCGGCTTCAACTGGGACCCGTCGCACATGATGTGGCAGGACATCGACCCCGTCGGGTTCATCATCGACTTCCAGGACCGCATCTACCACGTGGACTGCAAGGACACCCGCCTGCGGCCGAAGAACGGCCGCGCCGGTGTGCTCGGCTCGCACCTGTCGTGGGGCGACCCGCGGCGCGGCTGGGACTTCGTCTCCACCGGCCACGGCGACGTGCCGTGGGAGGACGCCTTCCGGGCACTCGAGTCCATCGGTTACACCGGCCCGATCTCGATCGAGTGGGAGGACGCGGGGATGGACCGGCTGCACGGCGCCAAGGAGGCCGTCGGCTACATCCGCTCCCTGCTCTGGAAGCAGCCGACCGCCTCCTTCGACGCGGCGTTCAGCAACCAGGACTGAGTACGGCGTTCACGGAACGAGGACGAGGCGGTCGCGGGTCGTGGCCGCCTCGTCCCACGCCTGCTCCACCCGGGAGAGCGGGACCGCACGCGCTGCGGTGACTAACGCTCCGGACGCGACCTCGACGGCCAGGTCCGAGAGCTCCGCGACGATCGTGTCCGTCCTCACCGACCCCTGGCCGCTGCCGACGATCCGGAGATCGACGGCACGGAGCGCCGCCGACGGGATCGGCGACTCCGGCCCGGCGACAGAGCCGATCTGCACCCAGGTGAGCGGCTGGTCGTCGCGTGCGCGGCGGGGGACGACAGCGCGCAGGGCGTCGGCGGTCGGCCGACCCCACAGGTAGTCCAGCACCACATCGACCTCGCTCGCCGCGCGACCCAGAGCCTCGGCATCATCCAGTTCGACGACGACATCCGCGCCCGAGTCGGCCAGCCGGCCCGAATCCCGTCCGGCCGCGACCACATGCGCTCCGCCCAACCGCCGCGCGACCTGCACAGCAAGCCCGCCGGCGTTCCCGGTCGCACCCAGGACCAGCACGCTCTGACCCGCGTGCAGCCGGGCACGCCGGCGCAGCGCGATCCACGACGACATGGCGGGATTCATCACGGCCGCCAACTGCACGGGATCGCTGTCGGGCGGCACGACGACGCTGCGCTGCAGGTCCACGACCGTCCGCTCCGCCATCGCCCCCTTCGCGGTGTCCGGGAGGAGGAAGTACCGCAGCGCACCGTCGGGCGTTCGGCCGACCCCGTCGATCCCGGGGATCAGCGGCAGTTCGCCGGTGCTGGTGTAGTGGCTGCCTGCTGCCTGGGATCGAACGCGGGGCGAGAGGGCCGCCGCGAGGACGTCGACCACGGCCTGGCCGGGTCGGGCCGCCGTCGGCTCCTCGACGTCCTGATAGCGAGGGGAGGCGCCGAACTCGGTGACGAGGGCTGCTTTCATCATGACTCCAATAGTTGGGATTACCAATCAAATGAATGGTAATCCCAACTAATGCGCTACGCTAGCCCCATGTCGGCATCCCCGCGTGACCACATCCCCGAACACCTTCTCGACGCGCTCGTGCAGACGGCGTTCGAGGTCATCGGAGTGGTCAGTCGTGTCGCGGCGGAGAACGACCTCTCGCTCACTCAGCTGCGGGTGCTCGCGATCCTGCGCGACCGGGAGCCCACCATGTCCGAGCTCGCCGCACACCTCGGCGTGGACCGCTCGTCGGTGTCCGGCCTGATCGACCGCGCGAACCAGCGGGGTCTCGTGACCCGCGTCCGGGACACGGCCGACCGCCGCTCCGCCCGCGTCGGACTCACCCCGGCCGGTCAGGAGCTGGCCGGCGCGGGAGCCGCGGCGATCCGTGACGGCATCGCACCCCTCCTCGCGGACCTGGACGAGGGGGAGCGCGTGCGGCTGGCCGAGCTCCTGGATGCGGTGCTGGGCGGCCGTCGCTGACACCGCGGCGAAAACGGGCCTGTGGGTCGCGCGGGCCGGCGACGGCCGCCCGTCTCACGCCACGTCGAGCACCCAGGTGACGCCGAAGCGGTCCGTCAGCATCCCGAACCCGGCCGACCAGGCGGAGGCGGCCAGCGGTTCCACGACCGCGGCGCCGTCGGAGAGCCGCTCCCAGTACCCGGTCAGCTCCTCGAGGGAGTCGGCGCGCACGGAGACGAAGGAGGGCTGATCGGTGATGGTCATCCCGTTCTCGCGTCGCGTCTCCGGTACCGGCCGGGCCGCGACCTGGTCACCGGCGCCCGGCACGTCGTAGGCCATCACGCGGAACCCGTCCGGGGAGACGACCTGGCCGAACACGATCCACTGCGCGCCGGGCAGCTCGGCGGGCATGCCGAAATCGGCATACGTCGCGGCGGTGACCGCGCCGCCGAACGCAGCGGCGTAGAAGTCGAGGGCGGCTCGGGCCTCGCCGTCGCGGAAATTGAGGTGCGTGGTGGTGGTGATGCTCATGACTGTGCCTCTCGTCGTTGCGCCGGGCTTCTCCCGGCGCTGCCAGGCTCGCAGGGGTAGCGGACAGTTATGGTCCGCTACTGCGACGAGAATCGAATCATGAACGCACCGTCGTCGCGCATGCTCACGATGCTCTCGCTGCTCCAGGCGCGGCGGGACTGGGGTGGACAGGCGCTCGCCGACCGCCTCGACGTCAGCACCCGGACCGTGCGGCGGGACGTGGACCGCCTCCGTGAGCTGGGCTACCGGATCGACGCGCTCAAAGGCCCGGACGGCGGGTACCGGCTGGCGGCGGGGTCGGAGCTCCCTCCGCTGCTGTTCGACGAGGACCAGGCGGTCGCCCTGTCCATCGCTCTGCAGAACGCCGGGGCGTCCGGGGCGGGGATCGAGGAGGCGGCCGCCCGGGCGCTCGCGACCGTCCGCCAGGTGATGCCGTCCCACCTCCGGCACCGCGTCGACGGCATCCGCTTCGAGCGGCCCGTCGCGGGGCCGGCGGTCGATCCTGCGGTGCTGGGCGTGGTCAGCGACGCCGTCCACGGGAGGAAGGTGCTCCGGTTCGACTACGCCGGCTCGGAGGGGGCGCCCCGTCGCACCGAGCCGCACGGCCTCGTTGCGCGCGACGCCCGCTGGTACCTGGTGGCCTGGGACCTCGACCGGGACGACTGGAGGCTGTTCCGGCTCGACCGGCTGGCGCCGCGCACCCCGGCCGGCCCGATGTTCCGGCCGCGCGACATCCCCACCGGTGACGCGGTGTCGTATGTTGCGGCGCGCTTCACCGGCGGCGACGGCAGCGATGGAGGCGGCTGGCCATACGTCGGAGAAGTCGTCATCGACCTCCCTGCGCGTGACGTCATCCCCTGGGTGGCGGACGGCGAGATCCACGACCGCGGCGACGGCACGACGCGTCTGGTGCTCGGCTCCTGGTCGTGGATCGGCCTGCTGGCCTCTCTCGCGCGGTTCGACGCGTCGTTCGAGATCGTCGGGCCTCCGGCGCTCGCCGACGCTGCCGCGGTGCTCTCCGACCGCCTCGGGCGCGCGCGTGGACGGCAGACGCAGTAGGTATCCTCAGTACTCACCGAAAAGACCGATGGGCGAACGGAGCAGCTGTGGCCAGAGGAGCCAACCTCCCCGCCATCGCGGCGTTCAACGAGACGGTGGTGCTGGATGCCGTCCGGCGATCCCCGGACGGCTTCAGTCGCGTCGAGCTCGCCGCCCGCACCGGCCTCTCCGCGCAGACCGTGACGAACGTGACCCGCCGCCTCCTCGATCGGGGGTTCATCCGCGAGGCAGGGACGCGCAGCGAGGGGAGTCCGGGCAAGCCGCGCACCATCCTGCGCCTGGAGCCGGGCGGGGCCCACGCGATCGGAGTCCACCTCGACCCGACGGTGATCGCCTGCGTGCTCCTCGACCTCGCGGGAGCGGTGGTCGCCCAGGCGCACCGTCCCTCCCCGCCGGACGGCGACGCCGCCGCGACGCTCGCGGCAGCCGTGGATGCGATCCGCGAGGTGCTGCAGACGCCGGGCGTCGACCCGGAGCGAGTGATCGGCGTCGGGGTCGCCGCACCCGGGCCCATCGACGCCGAGCGGGGAGTGGTGATCCGCCCTCCGCTGGCTCCTGGCTGGAACGACCTTCCCCTGCGGGATGAGCTGGCGCAGGCCACGGGACTGCTCTGCCTGGTCGCGAAGGACGTCACCTGCGCGGCCGTCGCCGAGCGGTGGCGGGATCCGGCGGGGGCCTCGCAGGACTACGCGTTCGTCTACTACGGCACCGGCGTCGGCGTCGGTCTGGTGCTGGGCGGAGAGGTCTACACCGGGTCCAGCGATAACGCCGGGGACGTCGGGCACACGCTCGTGGATCCGGAGGGCGTGCGCTGTTCGTGCGGGCGGCGGGGATGCTACGGCGAGTCCGTCCGCCCGTACCGCCTGGTCATGCAGGGACTGTGGTCGGGCGTCCTCACGCCACCCCCGGGCACGGCCGTCGTGCAGGGAGAGGATCTCCGCCTCGATGTGGAGACCGTCGACCGGCTGTTCTCCGAGCTCGCGGCCGCTGCGGAGGCCGGGCATACGGGAGCGCAGGAGATCGTCGACAGGAGCATCCGCCATTCGGCCTTCTTCGCATCCAATCTGTCGGCCCTGCTCGACCTCGACCGCGTGGTCTTCGGCGGCCCGTCGTGGGCACGCGTCGCGCCGCGCTACCTCGATCAGCTGCCGGGGCAGCTGGCCGAGCTCGACACCGGGGTCCTGACCCACGGCGTCGCGATCGCCGGCAGCGCGATCGGCGACGATGTCGCGGCGGTCGGGGCGGCCGCCCTCGTCCTCGACGGCACATTCTCACCGCGCTCCATCCTGCGGTAGCGCAGCGGATGCCTCCGGTCGGCGGAGATCTCCGCGCCTCTCTTGCGCCCATAAATCAAATTGTTTTATAAATTAGTCAGCCGGTCATCGGGTCGGCGGCCTCTCACGCAAGGAGAACCGGTGTACCAGCAGAACCAGCTCGCCGAGATGCGCATCGACCGGTTCGTCCGGGAGCGCCTCACGCCCGCCCTCGAGCGCGCGGCCGTCCCCGCCTCGATCGAGGCGTGGGAAGTGCCGGGCGAGCCGGTGCCCTTCGCGGAGGCCATCGCCGGCGACTTCCGGCCCTTCTCGGCCGGGCAGGTGTGGGGCCGTCCGTGGGGGACCGTGTGGTTCCGGGTGACCGGCGCCGTCCCGGCCGACTGGGACGCATCGGCGGACGAGGTCGAACTCCTCGTCGATCTCGGATTCACCCGCAGCCAGGTGGGGTTCCAGGCGGAGGGGCTGGTGTGGACGCCCGAGGGCAGGATCCTCAAGGCGCTCGAGCCGTACAACGCCTACGTCCGCCTGCAGGCCCGGCCGGGAGAGTCGTTCGAGCTGTACCTGGAGGCGGCCGCCAATCCCGACGTCGGCTCGAACTGGACGTTCGCGCCGACCGTGATGGGCCGCGTCTCGACCGCACCGCAGACGCCGATCTACACGCTCCGGCGGGTGGATGTCGTCCACCGCGACCGCGAGGTCTGGGAGCTGGTGCAGGACATCTTCACCGCGAAGGGTCTGGCGGTCGTCCTCCCCGAGACGTCGCCCCGCCGCGCGGCGCTGTTCGCCGCGCTCGAGGCGGCCGTCACCGCCGTCGATCCGTTCGACGTCGCGGGGACCGCGCCACGGGGGCGGGAGGCGCTCGCCGCAGTCCTCGCCTCGCCCGCGTCCGCGACGGCGCACCGCGTGTTCGCGGTCGGGCACGCGCACATCGACTCGGCCTGGCTGTGGCCCGTTCGCGAGACGATCCGCAAGTGTGCACGGACCTTCTCGAACGTGCTCGATCTGATGGACCAGGACCCGCAGTTCGTGTTCGCCTGCTCGTCCGCCCAGCAGTTCGCCTGGATGAAGCAGTTCTACCCGGAACTGTTCGAGCGCATCCGTGCCCGGGTCGCCGAAGGCCGGTTCGTCCCGGTGGGCGGGATGTGGGTGGAGTCCGACACGAACATGCCCGGCTCGGAGGCGATGGCCCGGCAGTTCGTCGAGGGCAAGCGGTTCTTCCTCGAGGAGTTCGGGTACGAGCCGCGCGAGGTGTGGCTGCCCGACTCGTTCGGCTACTCGGGTGCGCTGCCGCAGATCGCGCGCGAAGCCGGGATGGACCACTTCCTCACCCAGAAGATCTCGTGGAACGAGGTGAACCTGTTCCCGCACCACACGTTCGCGTGGGAGGGCATCGACGGGTCGCGCATCTTCACGCACTTCCCGCCCGTCGACACCTACAACGCCATCCTGTCCGGCGAGGAGCTGGCCCGTGCCGAGCGGAACTTCGCCGACAAGGGCCGCGCCAACACGTCCCTGGTGCCGTTCGGCTTCGGCGACGGCGGCGGAGGGCCGACGCGCGAGATGCTCGCCGCCGCTGCGCGGACCGCGGACCTCGAAGGGTCGCCGTCGGTGCGCATCGCGTCGCCAGCCGCGTTCTTCGAGGCGGCGCGTGCGGAGTTCGACCCGGCCCCGGTGTGGGTGGGAGAGCTCTATCTGGAGTTCCACCGCGGCACCTACACCTCACAGGCACGGACCAAGCGCGGCAACCGCCGCAGCGAGGCGCTGCTGCACGAAGCGGAGCTCTGGGCGACGACGGCCGCCGTCCGTGCCGGGGCGGCCTACCCGGAGCAGGAGCTGCGCGACGCCTGGCGGACGGTGCTGCTGCAGCAGTTCCACGACATCCTGCCCGGGTCGTCGATCGGCTGGGTGCACGACCAGGCGGTGGAGAACTACGCGAGGGTGGCGGAGGCGCTGGAGGCGATCATCGCCCGCTCGCTCGGCGCGCTGAGCGGTGCGGCGGCCGGCGAGGCCACCTCCGGTCTCGTCGCGAACGCCTCGCCGTTCGCGATCGAGGGGGTGCCCGCCGGCGGCATCGGACGGCCCCGGCGTGACGGCGAAGCGCGGATCGAGCGGGACGGCGACGGCATCCGGCTCTCGAACGGTCGCGTGAGCGTCGTCGTGGATTCCGACGGCCTGATCGCGTCGCTGGTGGATGCGGAGACCGGGCGCGAGGCGGTGCCTCCGGGAACGCGCGCCAACGTCCTCCAGCTGTTCCGCGACACCCCCGCGCAGTGGGACGCCTGGGACGTCGACATCGAATACCGGCTGTCCGGAGAGGAACTGCCCGGCGCGGAGTCCGTCGAGGTGGTGTCCGAGTCGCCCGAGGCGGTCGCCGTGCGGACCGTCCGCCGCTTCGGGGCGTCCGCCGTCACGCAGACGCTCACCCTGGCCGCGGGCTCCCCGGCGCTCGACATCGAGACGCACGTCGACTGGCACGAGCGCCAGCGGATGCTGAAGCTCGCCTTCCCGGTCGACGTGCACACCGCGTCCGCGCGGTCGGAGATCCAGTTCGGCCACATCGAGCGCCCGACGCACACCAACACGAGCTGGGATGTCGCCCGGTTCGAGACGAGCGCACACCGCTGGGTCCACGTCGGCGAGCCAGGGTTCGGCCTCGGCGTCGCCAACGACTCGACCTACGGTCACGATGTCACCCGCCACCCGCGCGACGGAGGCGGCACCTACTCGCTGGTGCGGCAGACGCTGCTGCGCGCCCCGCTCTTCCCCGATCCCGAGGCGGACCAGGGCGAGCACACGCTGCGCACGTCCCTCGTGATCGGCGGGGTGGATGCGGCGATCGAAGCCGGCTACCGGCTCAACCTCCCCGTGCGCCCGGCCGCGGCGCCGGTCGACCCGCTGATCGCGTCGAGCGATCCGGGCGTCGTCGTGGAGACCGTGAAGCTGGCCCAGGACGGCTCGGGCGACGTGGTCGTCCGGCTGTATGAGTCGCTCGGCGCCCGGGCCGCGACGACCCTGGCGGCCGCGTTCCCGTACGAGCGCATCCTGCGCACCGATCTGCTGGAGCGGGAGACCGGCGACGGCGCGCTCGATCTGCAGCTGCGTCCGTTCGAGCTCGTCACGCTGCGGTTCGTCCGCGGGTGACGCGCGGCCGGGCGCCGGTCATTCCGGAAGGGTGCGCCGTGCCCGGCGGTCGAGGACCCACGCGCGGATGCCCGCGACGAGGGAGGCGAGGATGACCACTCCCGCCACGATGTAGGCGACCGGGCGCACGCCGGGGTCGACCGCGGCGAAGTAGCCGATCACGGTGATGAGGACGCCCCAACTGAGCGCCCCGACGATGTTGGCGCTGAGGAACCGCCAGTAGCTCATCGCGCTGATCCCGGCGATCGGCGGGATGAAGACGCGGCCCCAGGGGATGTAGCGGCTGATGACGACGGACCACCAGCCGAACAGCTCGTAGAACCGCTCCGCCCGCTTCACGCCGGCCTGCACCCAGCGGCCTCCGCGCCGGGTCAGGTACGGCCGGCCCAGCCGGCGTCCGAGCCAGAATCCGACCTGGTCGCCGAGCACCGCTGCGACTCCCACCCCGATCGCCAGCACCCAGATCGACAGCTCCGGGTTCGTGCCCGTCAGGATGCCGGCGCCGAACAGCAGCGAGTCGCCCGTGATGAACGGGATGAAGACGCCGACGAAGAGCGCGGTCCCGGCGAAGACCAGCCCCCAGACCGCCAGATAGAAGACGAGCGGCCCGACATCCCCGAGGAAGTCTGCGAGGTCGTGGGCCATGCTCCGAGCGTATCCGAGTGTCCCCTCCGCCCACCGTCGAGTCCGCGATCTTTGCACGCGCCGCGCCGCGTTGGCGTGCAAAGTTTGCGGACTCGACGGTGGGGGTGGGGGTCGGGGCGGGATGTGACCAAAGGTGTATTGGTTTTGGTCGTGCGAGCAAATACTTTCATTGTGCGCCCTCGGGGGACGGCGCTGGTGGTGGCGGGCAGTGGGGGTCCTGCCACCGCCCCAAATCCTTCGGTCGGGCCTGCTCTCAGTCGAGCAGGCCCAGCCGGGCGGCCTTCCTGACCGCGTCGATGCGGGAGGTGGCTCCGAGCTTCTCGTACATGTTCGTGGTGTGGCGTTTGACCGTGCCCTCGGCGATCGAGAGCGACATCGCGATGTCGCGGTTCGAGTAGGCCTGCGCGATCATGCGCAGCACCTCCTGCTCGCGGACGGTGAGGATGGCGTCGGCGGCCTCGGCATCGACGCTCGCCTCAGCAGGCTCACCGGTCGGCGGGGTGGCCCGCGCGATCACGGCGATCAGCTGCTCGCTCCCCACCGTCTTCGTGATGAAGGCCGCGGCCCCCGCACGGAGCAGCTGCCGTTCGAGCACGGCGTCGCTGTGCATCGTGAGGATGACGACCGCCGTCTGCGGGTGATGCCTCCGGATGCGCGCGATCGTCTGCTCGGCCGGCGTACCGGGGATCTCGACGTCGAGGAGCAGGACGTCGGGGGAGTGCTCGGCGACGAGAGTCAGTGCCTCCTCGCTGGAGCCGCCCTCCCCGACGATGAGGAACCGGCCCTCGATGAGGGCTCGGATGCCCTGCCGGAACATGCCGTGGTCGTCGATGAGGACGACGGTTCGCGGTTCGTTGCTCATTCGGATTCCCGGTCTCTCGGAATGGTCAAGGTGAGCGTCGTGCCTGTGCCGAGGCCCGGGACGATCTCGAGCTCGGCGCCGATCAGCTCGGCGCGCTCCTGCGCCGCGATCAGCCCCAGCGCGCCCGACCGGACCGTCTCATGGGCGAATCCATGGCCGTTGTCGCTGACGGAAATGGTCAGACTGCGCCGGTCCCAGTGCGAGTGGACGCGGATGCGCTCAGCACCGGAGTGCCTCCTGGCGTTGTGCACGGCCTCGCGGACGATGATGAACGCCTCCTCCTGCACCCCGGTCGACAGCCGGTACGGCGCGCCCTCGACCGTGGTCTCCACGGGAGGACCGGAGTCGTCGAGATCGCCGACGTAGTCATGCAGCGCCTCGTCGAGGCGCTTGTCGCCGACCGCATGGCGCAGGTCGAGTGCGATCGCGCGGGTCTCGTCCAGTGCGGCGCTGAACAGCTGCACCCCCTCCCGGAGCCGCGGATCCGACGCGGCGTCGATCCCCCCGAGCTGGAATCGCTGGAGACCGGCCGCGATGCTGTGCGCGACGCGGTCGTGCAGCTCGCGCGAGATGCCGAGGCGCTCCTCGCTGTGGGCGACCGCCAGACGCTCGAGCAGGACGTTGACATAGCCGACGGAGGCGGGGACGACGGCGCTCATGATGGAGGCGTTCAGGGCCCGGGCGAGATCGGCGGGGCTGACGTCGGTGTCCTGGTCGGCGCTGATGATCGAGAACGCGACATCGAAGAGCACGGTGGCCGCGCTGAGACTGTCGACCGGGTGGATGTTCTGGCGCGCCCGCTTCTCGCCGACCCCGGATCCATGCGCGGCCGGTGCGGTCGGCCGCTCCACGCCGCCGGGGCGCCCCAGCCGGTCGAAGGTGCGGTCGAGGATCCAGTCGACCTGCGCAGCGAGCTGCTCGCTGACCTCCGCATCAGCGACCAGGGTGCTCTCCGAGGCCCGGAGCCGCTCGAACAGTGCCGCCAGGATGCGGTCGCGCAGCGCGACCCCGTCGTTACCGATCACCACTCCGCCCCTCAGCTCTCGAGCGCTCCCAGAAGCGCTGCGACGTTCAGAGCGTACTGACCCGCCATGAAGGATCGGTACGGCCGCTTCTCGCCGCGGCGGTCTCCGCCACCGGCCAGGAGCGTGACGACGATCACGATCGGGCCGGCCGCACCGAGGACCAGCAGCGTTCGGAGCTGGTGGACGAGCGCGCCGAGCGCCAGCGCCGCGGCCGATACGACACCGGTCCCCGCGGCGACGACGACCCGCGCCCGCTCCGCTCCGAGCATCACCGGAAGCGTGCGGCGCCCGTCGGCCGCGTCGCCGGCGACATCGCCGAAGTCCTTGGTGTGCCCGACCACCGCGATCCAGGAGGATGCGACCGCAGCGAAGACCACGGCGGATGCGGACACCGTTCCGCCGACGACGAGCGCCGCGGCCAGGTACGTGAGGAACACGCCGACCGCTGCGACCGCCAGAGCGGCCACCGCCGCCTTCTTCGCCGCCCACGGTCCGACCGAGTAGACGAGCCCCAGGCCGACGAACGCCAGCACGGCGAGCAGGAACGGGCGGGGGAACAGGGAGGCGAGCAGCAGAGACAGCGTGAGGAGGATCGCCGCGATGGCCCACGCCGCGGGAACCTCCAGCCGGCCGGAGGCCAGCGGCCGGGACGACCCGTTGAGCCGGTCGCCCTCGATGTCGCTGATCCCGTTGATCAGGTAGACGGCCCACACCGTGAGGAGCCAGGAGATGGTCGCGAGCCAGAGCCCCGGCGACGACCAGTCCGCGCCGACGACCAGCAGCGTCCCCACCACGAAGCGGAGGGCGAAGACGCCGAGCACCACTGGCCGCCCCTCCAGGAACGCCAGCCCCACCCGGGACGCGCAGGTCGCGATCGTGCCGCGATCCGGGTGGACGACGCTGCTCATCCGCTCATTGTCGAGCGCTCCTCACCATTTCGGGCGGCTCGGGGAGTACAACGAAAGTCACATTCCGGGCGACGTGCGCCCGCTCCCGCCCGAGCCGCGCCGGATAGGCTCGCCGCATGACAGGCACCGGGGAGACGATCGCAGGCGAGGACTGGTACGGGCGCGAACTCGATGGTGTCGAATACAGCGGGGTCGTGTTCGACGACGTCGACTTCACCGAGCTGCGCACCACCGGCGCGACCTTCACGGAGTGCGTGTTCCGAAAGGTCCGCTTCAACGTGAGCGAGCACAACGACTCGGCGTTCGTGAACTGCCGGTTCGAGTCCTGCAACTTCTTCGACGCGTCCTTCCGGCGGTGCAAGCTCACCGGCAGCACCTTCCAGGGCTGCGAGTTCTCGCTGCTGAAGGTCGAGGGCGGCAACTGGTCGTTCGTCGGCCTGCGCCGCGCCGAACTGCGGGGCGTGTCGTTCGAGGGCGTCCGCCTCCGGGAGGCGGACCTTTCGGGGGCGCGGTGTCAGGAGGCCCGGTTCGACGGGTGCGACCTCAGTGCCGTGACGCTGACCGGAGCCGACCTCACCGCGGCCAGCGTCGTCGGGAGCGACCTGACCGGTGTCGACCCGGACGAGGTCGTGCTCCGCGGCACCGTCATCGACGAGCGGCAGGCGGTCGTGCTGGCCGAGGCGTTCGGGATGGTCGTCGTCCCGGCGCGCTGACGCATCCGGAGCCGGTTTGGCGATCGCGGCGTATCGCGTTACGATACGGAACGTGTCGTATTCAGATACTCCCTCTCGCCGCGTGGGCCGGCCACGCGATGACGACCGCGAGTCGCGCATCCTCGCCGTCGTCAACGCCCTGCTCGCCGAACGCGGTTACGACGGCGTCTCGTTCGAGGAGGTCGCCCGCCGAGCCGGCGCCTCCAAGCCGACCCTGTACCGCCGCTGGGCGACCAAGCGCGAGATGGTCGTCGCAGCCCTCAAAGCCGGGCCGGCCCGGCGGGAGGACGCCGACGCGATCGACACCGGTTCGCTTCGCGGCGACCTGCTCGCGCTCTGCCGCCGCCTGTTGACGACCCTCCGATCGGCCGACGGCCAGACCGCGCTCGCTCTCCTGCAGGCCGGGTTCGAGGACCCGGAGCTCGGCGAGACGATCGAGCGGACGGTCGGGCCCACCGGTGCGCGCCTCCCCGCCGAGGTCGTCGCGGCGGCGGTACGGCGCGGTGAGCTCCCCGAAGGCGTCGACCCGTTCCCGTTCGAGGAAGTCACGGGCTCGGTGCTCCTGCTCCGCCGCCTCAACGGCCTCGCCACCACCGACGCGTACCTGGAGGCGCTGGTCGACACCATCCTGCTCCCGGCGCTCCGCGCGACGCCGGGGCGCGCCGCGCTTCCCGCCGGCATCTTCTCCGGGCGACCGGAGACCACCGACGCCTGATCCCGGCACCGGACCATCCACCCTCACCCACACGCACACACGCATACGCACACCCACACGCACAAGGAGACCACCCGCCATGGCCACGATCGACGGCTTCCGATACGACACCATCCCCGGCAGCGGGGGCGTCCCGATCCACGTCGCCGTCGGAGGGAGCGGTCCCGCCGTCGTTCTGCTGCACGGCTTCCCGCAGACCCACTACATGTGGCGCGAGGTCGCCGGCCGGCTCTCCGGCGATCACACCGTGATCGTCCCGGACCTCCGCGGGTACGGCGAGAGCGGCAAGCCGGCGGAGGCGGGCGACGACACCTATTCGAAGCGGACCATGGGCGACGACGTCGTCGCGGTCGCCGCCGCCCTCGGCCACGAGCGGTTCGGCCTGATCGGTCACGATCGCGGCGCGCTCGTCGGCGTCCGGGCCGCCCTCGACCACCCCGACCGCGTGCGCTACCTCGGCATCCTCGACGTTCTCCCCACCCTCGACACCTGGGACGTACTGCACGGGGTGGATGCGAAGATCGCCTGGCATCTCTACCTGATGGCTCAGCCCGTGGGGCTGCCCGAGCGCATGATCGCCGCCGTCGCCGACGACTTCTTCGCCTCGTTCCTCGACGCGTGGGACACCGACGGCTCCACCTTCCCGGCGGAGGTGCGGAGGCACTACATCGACAGCTCGGTGGCCGCGGTGCCGTCGATCGTCGCCGACTACCGCGCCAGCGCCGGCATCGATCTGGAGATGGACCGCGCGGATCGCGCCGCGGGAAGCCGGCTGGCCATGCCGGTCGGCGTCCTCTCGCAGGACTGGGGTTCGCAGCTCGGGTTCGATCCGCGGGCGATCTGGGGCGCCTGGTCCGACGACCTGACCTACGAGCCGATCGGCGCCGGCCACTTCATGGCCGAGGAGAAGCCGGACGACGTGGCCCGGTTCATCCGGTCGCTCGCCGCGCGCGCCGGCTCGTAGACCGGATCAGGCGACCTCGCGCACCTGTCCGTGCTTGATGTGCAGGCGGCGCTGGGCCCGCTTGGCGACCGCGGTGTCGTGCGTCACGATCACGACGGTGAGGCCGCGGTCGCGCCAGAGACCTTCGAGCAGGTCCATGATCTCGTCGCGCGTCTCCTCGTCCAGGTTGCCCGTCGGCTCGTCGGCCAGCAGCACCTCGGGATCCTTGACCAGCGCTCGCGCGATCGCGACGCGCTGCTGCTGGCCGCCGGAGAGCTCCGACGGCAGGTGGTTGCCACGGTCGGCCAGTCCGACCGAGGCGAGGGCCTCTGCGGCACGGCGCTTGCGCTCGGCCGCGCCCACCCGGAGCGGGGCGAGGGCCGTCTCCACGTTCTCCTGGGCGGTGAGGGTCGGGATCAGGTTGAAGCCCTGGAAGACGAAGCCGATCTCCTTCGCGCGGATCTTCGCGAGCCGTCCGTCGTGCTGCTTCGAGAGGCTGTCGGCTCCCAGCTGCACCGACCCGGAGGTGGGCCGGTCGAGCGCGCCGAGCATCTGCAGCAGGGTCGACTTGCCTCCTCCGGTCGGGCCCTGGATGGCGACCAGCTGGCCGTCGGGGATCTCCAGGGTCACGTCCGAGAGGGCGACGACCTGACGCTTGGACTGGCTGTAGGTCTTGGTGACGTCGGTGAGGGTGTACATGCGAGCTCCTTCGAGGCGGGATGACGTTCAGGCGACCGAGCGCAGGGCTGCGGCGGGGCGGAGACGCGAGGCGCGCCACCCGCCGATGGCGCCGGCGAGCAGACCGCCGAGGACGGCGAGGCCGACTGCGCCGACGATGATCCAGAGCGTGACCGGGGCGTGCAGTGCGATGTTCGCGGAGCTGGTCGCCGCCTCCCTGGCCGCACCGAACGCGCCGCCGAAGCCGCGCGCGGCGCCCTCGCCGGTCCCGCCGGCCGCGGCTCCCTCCGCAGCGGGGCGCACGCCGGCCGCTCCGGTGGTGCCGCGCCCGATGCTGCCGGTCAGCGTCGGCGAGATCAGGTTGACGACCAGCACACCGAGGAGGCCGACCGCGACGCCGATCACACCGCCGATCACTCCCTGGACGACCGACTCTCCGGCGACCTGCCCGACGATGCGCCGGTTGGACCAGCCGATCGCCTTCAGGGTGCCGAACTCGCGGGTGCGCCGGGTGACGCCGGAGATGGTGAAGAGGATCGCGATGAGGAACGCGGCCGCGAGGACGATCACGGAAAGCCAGGTGCCCAGGTTCGCGATGAGCTGGCCGGCGCTTCCGAGGGAGCCGGACACCGTGGAGGCGAGGTCCGCCTGCGTGCTGACGGTCGCTCCCGAGACCGACTTCGTCAGGTCGGTCTTGATCTGGTCGATGTCGCCGGACGAGGCCGCCTTGACGTAGACGGAGGAGATCTTGCCGGTCTGGCCGGAGAGCGTCTGGGCGACGTCGAGCGGGATGTACGCGTTCGCCGCCGTCGTCGCATCGGAACCCGTCGCCGCGACGATCCCGATCACCGAGAAGTCGGTCCCGCCGATGGTGACGGTGTCGCCGACGGCCTTGCTCGCGGTCTTGGCGTAGCTCGCGTCGAGCACCACCACATCCTTGCCCGCGTCGGCGGACGTGAAGCTGCGGCCGCCGGTCAGGGTGACCGAGGCGAGCGGCCCGACCGACGTGCCGGTGGGGTCGAGGCCGAGCACGGAGAACGAGTCGACGGTGAAGGAGCTGCCGCCCGCGCCATCCGAACCGCCCGTCGGCGGTGCGGTCGGCTGCCCGCCCTGACCGCTCTCGCGCTCCTGGCGCAGCTGCTGGAAGTTCGGCAGCGTCCCGCTGAAACTGGTGTTCGTCAGCGAGAGCACGGCCGCGGCCGCCTGGACGTTGTCCACCTTCTTCACGGTGGTGAGGGTGGAGGCGTCCATGACGGTCGCCCCGCGCGTCGGTTCGAGGCGGGAGGTGTTCACCTGTCGGCCGGCGCCGGTCTCGGTCCCGGCGTCTGCGCCGAAGTCGAAGCGCGGTCCGCCTCCCGCTCCCTGCAGCCCCGACGCGTTCTGCGCCGTCGCGGGCTGGCTGACGGTGATGTCGGTGCCGACGCCGTAGACGGACTGGAGCACGCTCTCCTGCGCCTGGCGCACCCCCGCGGAGACCGCGTCGACGATGATGACCAGCGCGATCGCGAGGGCCATGCCGATGGCGATGATGATCGTCTGCTTGCGGCGGTTGAGCAGTTCGCGCCGGAGGTAGGTACCGAACATGGGCTCCCAAACTGTTCTGTCGGATGAAGGTCTGACGCGAGGCTAGGAAGCGCCGTTTTCGGGCCGCTATGGCGAAGCTATGCATCCGCCGAGTCCCGGGTCTGCTCGCGGATGTCACATCCGGGCCCCCAGCCGTGTCGTACGGGTGAAGGCGACGAGAAGGAGGAGTCCCATGCAGCAGCAGGCCGACGTGGTGGTGGTCGGAGGCGGATACGCCGGGGTGGCGGCGGCCAACCGGCTCAGCGGCACCGACGGTGTGAACGTCACCCTGGTGAATCCGCGGCCCGTGTTCGTCGAGCGCATCCGGCTCCATCAGCTGGCCGCCGGCACGGACGACGCGATCGTGGAGTTCGGGAGGGTGCTCGCGCCGTCGGTGCACCTCGTCGTCGACGCCGTCGAGCGCATCGATGCGGCCGCCCGGCAGGTCGAGCTCTCCTCGGGCCGGCGGCTCGGGTACGACCATCTGGTGTACGCCGCGGGCAGCGTCCACGCCCGCTCCGATGCACCGGGTGCCGCGGAGCACGCCCGGCCGATCGCGCAGCTCGCCGATGCGGACCGGCTGCGGGAGGAGCTCGCCGCGCTCGGGTCGACCGCGCCCATCGCGGTGGTGGGCGGAGGCCCGCTCGGCGTCGAGGTCGCGGCGGAGCTCGCCGAGCAGGGGAGGGCGGTCACCCTCTACTGCGGAGGACCGCTGGCGCCGTCGCTGCATCCCCGTGGCCGTCGATCCGTCGCCCGGCGGCTGGCCGCTCTCGGCGTCGCGGTGGAGGACGGCCCGGGTTCGCGGGTCACCGCGGTCGAGCGGGATGCGGTGGCGCTGGCCGACGGGAGCACGCGCCCCAGCGCCCTCACCGTCTGGGCGGCCGGATTCGTCGCCGCCGACCTGGCGCGGCGCAGCGGGCTCACCACCGACCGGGCCGGCCGGCTCATCACCGACGAGACGCTGACCAGCGTCGACGACGACCGCATCGTGGCGGCGGGCGACTCGGCCGCGCCGTCCGGGCGCCCGCTGCGGATGAGCTGCCAGGCGGCCGGGCCGCTCGGCGGCGCCGCCGCGGACACCGTCCTGCGCAGGATCGGCGGACAGGATCCCGCGCCGTTCGTGATGGGGTTCGTCGGCCTCTGCATCAGCCTGGGCCGGCGGCACGGGATCTTCCAGTTCGAGCACAGGGACGACACGGCGACGCGGGCGCACATCGGCGGCCGGGCCGGAGCGGCCGTGAAGGAGCTGGTGTGCCGGGGGACCGTGCAGCAGCTCGCTCTCGAGGCGCGGCATCCCGGCGTCACGCGGCTCCCCGCGGGCTTCGGCGACCGGGAGCGCCGCCGTATGCTCGCTGTGGACGGGTGGGCCGGCGGAGTCGCCGGCGCAGCGCCGAGGCGGGAGGGCGTATGAACGCGCACCGGACGGACGAGGCGACGTCGCGCTTCGTGGCGCACCGCAACCTCCTCTTCACCGTCGCGTACGAGATGCTCGGCTCGGCGGCGGACGCCGAGGACGTCCTGCAGGAGACGTGGCTGCGCTGGAGCACCGTCGACCAGGCGGAGGTGCGGGAGCCCCGCGCCTACCTGGTGCGGATCGCGACGCGGCTGGCTCTCAACCGCCTCCGCAGCGCGCAGCGCCGTCGCGAGGCGTACGTGGGTCCGTGGCTGCCCGAGCCGCTGCTGACATCGCCCGACGTCGCCGAGGACGCCGAGCTGGCGGAGAGCGTCTCCCTGGCGCTCATGGTGGTGCTGGAGACCCTCGGGCCGACCGAGCGCGCGGTGTTCGTGCTGCGCGAGATCTTCGGCTTCGAGTTCGACGAGATCGCGGCGACGGTGGAGAAGACGCCGGCGACCGTTCGTCAGATCGCGCACCGTGCGCGGCAGCATGTCGAGGCGCGGCGCCCGCGCGTGAGCGTCAGCGCCGACGAGGCGCGCACGGCGCTCGCCGCCTTCCGGCTGGCCGTCGAGACCGGCGACGTGCAGGCGATGCTGGACGTTCTCGCCCCGGACGTCGTGCTGATCAGCGACGGAGGCGGGGTGAAGCAGGCGGCGCTCCGGCCGATCCTGGGAGCGGACAAGGTGACGCGCTTCATCGCCGGAGCCATCGCCAAGGCGGGCGTCGCGGTGACCTCGGAGGCGACCGTCGTCAACGGCAACCCGGCGCTCGCCCTGAGCGTCGACGGCGCGCTGGACGGTGTCCTCGCGGCGCGCGTGCAGGACGGGCGGATCGCGGGTCTGTACTTCGTCCGCAACCCGCGGAAGCTCACGCGGGTGGGGGAGGAGTTCGTCCTGTCCCTGCGCTGAGCGCAGCGCGGATCGAAGCACCTCCGTCTCACGCCGGGAGCGCTCAGAGAGTTCATAGGTTGTGCAAAGACGGCATCCATCACCCTCCTCATAATGAGAAAGGTGACCATGAACGCGCGCGCCGCCTCCGGCCCCTCCAGCCAGCCCCGTACCCTCCTGCGCCGTGCGGACGGCAGCGCCATCCGCGTGCTCGTCGTCGATGACGAGGCGACACTGACGGATCTGCTCGCGATGGCCCTCCACTACGAGGACTGGGAGGTCAAGACGGCGTCGAACGGGCAGCAGGCGCTGCAGCTGTCGCGCGAGTTCAAGCCGGACGTCGTGGTGCTCGACATCATGCTTCCCGACATCGACGGCCTCCAGGTGCTGTCGCGGATGCGCGCCGACGGCAACGAGGCGCCCGTGCTCTTCCTCACCGCGAAGGACTCCCTGGACGACCGCATCGCCGGCCTCACCGCCGGCGGCGACGACTACGTGACGAAGCCGTTCAGCCTGGAGGAGCTGGTCGCGCGGCTGCGCGGCCTGCTGCGCCGGTCGCGTGCGGCCGTCGCCGACCACGACGACCCGGTGCTCATTGTCGGCGACCTCGTGCTCGACGAGGACAGCTACGAGGTGCACCGCGACGGCGAGCCCATCCAGCTGACCGCAACAGAGTTCGAGCTCCTGCGGTTCCTGATGCGGAATCCGCGCCGCGTGCTCAGCAAGGCCCAGATCCTCGACCGGGTCTGGAGTTACGACTTCGGCGGATCCTCCAGCGTCGTCGAGCTCTACATCTCCTACCTGCGCAAGAAGATCGACGCCGGCCGCGCCCCGATGATCCACACCGTCCGCGGCGCCGGCTACATGGTGAAGGCCGCGCAATGACCTCCGCCCGCGTCGCGGGCGGCCCGGTCACCGAGTCAGCCGGAACGGGTCGCGCGAGCGGCCGGTCCTGGCGCATCCGGCCGTTCCGCTCGTGGACGCTGCGGAGCCGTGTCGTGCTCGTCGTCGTGGCGATGCTGGCGGTGCTGGGCGCCGTGATCGGGACGGCCAGCGTGTTCGCGCTGCAGAACTATCTGATGCAGCGGCTGGACGGGCAGCTCACCTCCGCGCTCGACCGCGGTCAGCGCGCGGCGGACCGGATCTACGGCGACCAGCCGACCGGGCCGGATGTGATCGGCATCGTCCAGACGCCCGGTCAGCAGACCGGGACCTTCGGCGTGATCCGGAGCGGCGACATGCTGCTCTATCCGGTCATCCTCTCCGAGAGGCCGCCGGGCAGCACGCCCGATCAGCCGGTCGCGCCGAAGCGGGTGCTCATCTCCACCACCGCCCTCATCAGCCTGCCGTCGGACGGGCACCCGCGGACGATCGACCTCGGCGCGTCCCTGGGCGACTACCGCGTCGCCGCGGTGGAGCTCACGAACGGCGACAGCGTCATCATCGGCCTGCCCCTCAGCGACGTGAATGCGACCGTCGCCCGGCTCACCCTCGTCATCGTGCTCGTCACCCTGGCCGGGCTGGTGTTCGCGTTCCTCCTCGCGAGCGTCGTGGTCCGTCTGGCGATGCGACCCCTGGAGCGGGTGGCGGGCACCGCAGAGCAGGTCTCCTCCCTGCCGCTCGACCGGGGGGATGTCGCGCTGTCGGTCCGCGTGCCGGAGGCCGACACCGATCAGCACACGGAGGTCGGCAAGGTCGGTTCGGCGCTCAACCGCATGCTCGGCCATGTCGCCTCCGCTCTGACGGCCCGGCAGGCGAGCGAGCAGAAGGTGCGCCAGTTCGTGGCCGACGCCAGCCACGAACTGCGCACGCCGCTCGCGTCCATCCGCGGTTACGCCGAGTTGACCCGGCGGGCGCCGCACGAGCTTCCGCCGGACGTGACACACTCGCTCGGCCGCATCGAGTCGGAGGCGACCCGCATGACCTCGCTCGTCGAGGACCTCCTGCTGCTCGCCCGCCTCGACGAGGGGCGTGAGCTCGACCGCGACCCGGTCGACCTGTCCCTTCTGCTGGTGGATGCGCTCAGCGACGCGCACGCCGCCGGCCCCGGCCACGAGTGGGCGCTCGATCTTCCGGATGAGCCCGTCGAGGTGGTCGGCGACGCCCCGCGACTGCATCAGGTGCTCATGAACCTGCTCGCGAACGCGCGCGTGCACACCCCGGACGGCACGAAGGTGACGGCCGGATTGCGGGTGGACGAGGACGCGCACCGTGCCGTGATCACGGTCGCGGACGATGGGCCCGGCATCCCGGAGGAGCTGCAGGCGACGCTGTTCGAGCGCTTCGCCCGGGGCGACAGCTCCCGCAACCGCGCCACCGGATCGACGGGACTGGGCCTCGCCATCGTGCAGGCCGTCGTCCAGGCGCACGGGGGAGACGTGTCGGTGACCAGCGAGCCCGGGCGCACGGTGTTCACGGTCTCGCTGCCGCTCGTGCCGACGGCCGCCTGAGTCCGATTTGCGGACACGGGTCCGCATCCCGTACCCTGTACGAAGCCAAAGACCGCTGGTTGTCGTGCTCGCATGACCGAAGATCCCACTCAGGTGGGGGCCCGCGCAGGTGTATGAAGCAAGTTCCGCATTTTCTGCGTCGCCAGCTCCGTGCCTCTGCGCCGGAGCTTTTTTCTTTGTCCGGTGACGGTGTCGTCCAGCGACTTTGGCGGGCACACCGCTCCCGCGGTGTGCGACGAAGAAGATTGAGGAGTAGGCCATGGCGAACAAGGAAGCCACGGTCGCCGAGCTCGAGAACCTGTTCGAGAGCTCGACCGCCGTTCTGCTGACCGAGTACCGCGGTCTCACTGTCGCTCAGCTCAAGCAGCTGCGCACGTCGATCAGTGAGCACGCGACCTACGCCGTGGTGAAGAACACGCTGACCAAGATCGCGGCCAACAACGCCGGCATCTCGTCGTTCGACGAGGAGCTCGCTGGGCCGTCCGCGATCGCCTTCGTGCACGGTGACCCTGTCGCCGTCGCGAAGTCGCTGCGTGACTTCGCCAAGGCAAACCCTCTGCTTGTGGTCAAGGGCGGTTACTTCGACGGTAACGCGCTGACCGCAGAAGAGGTAGGCAAGCTCGCCGACCTCGAGTCCCGTGAGGTTCTGCTGGCCAAGCTGGCCGGCGCCTTCAAGGCCTCGCTGTTCGGAGCCGCATATCTGTTCAACGCACCGCTGTCGAAGGCCGTTCGCACGGTCGACGCGCTGCGTGAGAAGCAGGAGTCCGCTGCCTGAGTCCTCACGGACAAGGCCAGCGGTGAGTAACCACACACACTAAGGAGAGAACAATGGCAAAGCTTTCGACTGAGGAGCTGCTCGAGGCGTTCAAGGAGCTCACGCTCATTGAGCTCAGCGAGTTCGTGAAGAAGTTCGAGGAGACCTTCGAGGTCACCGCCGCCGCCCCCGTCGCCGTGGCCGCTCCGGCCGCCGGTGGTGCGGGCGCCGCTGCCGAAGAGGTCGAGGAGAAGGACTCCTTCGACGTCGTCCTCGAGGCCGCCGGTGACAAGAAGATCCAGGTCATCAAGGAGGTGCGCGCCCTCACCAGCCTCGGCCTCGGTGAGGCGAAGGCCCTCGTTGACGGCGCGCCGAGCACCGTGCTCGAGGGTGCCAACAAGGAGACCGCTGACAAGGCGAAGGCCCAGCTCGAAGAGGCTGGCGCCACCGTCACCCTGAAGTAATCGGGGCCCCTCGGGGCTCTTCTTACCGACGGCTGACTGCCGCTGTGTCGTAGACACAGGCGCGACGCGGACTCCTCCCATCAGAGAGTGTCCGCGTTGCGGAGGGCGTCGCCCCCGTAACGGGGCGACGCCCTCCGTGCGTTAACCGACGCACGGGCGCGGATGCTCACCCATCCACGCGTCCGATCGCGCCAGCCAGCGTGCATCGGTGTGCAAGGACGCACAACCGGAAGAAGAACCACGATGAATACCAGTTCGTGGCGTGCTTACGCCTCGCGACTGCGTGACTTCGGTCACGCGATGCTCCACGGTGAGGACCGCGACAGCGGTTGCCACCCACCGGATCTGTGCCGCAGGACCCTCCTCTACGACAGGTACCTGCGGTAACACCCACCACGAAGCGCCCCCGGCCACCCGGCCGGGGGCGCTTCGCCGTCGACCGTCTAGACTCCGACCCGTGACCGACGAGCCCGCCGATGTGACCGCCACCCGCCTCGCCTACGACGCCGTCGCCGAGGACTACGCCGACCTGTTGCGCGACGACCTCGCGGGGAGCGAGTTCGACCGCGCGATGCTCGGGGTGTTCGCCGAGCAGGTGACCCGCGCGGGCGGCGGCGTCGTGGGGGACCTGGGATGCGGTCCCGGCCGGATCGCCGGACACCTCGCGGGGCTCGGACTGGATGTCGTCGGCGTCGACCTCTCACCCGCGATGGTCGAGGTCGCCCGTCGCGACCATCCCGCCGTGCGGTTCGAGGTGGGGACGATGGCGGCCCTTCCGTTCCCGGACGACGCTCTCGCCGGTGCGCTGGCGTGGTACTCCGTCATCCACACGCCCGACGAGCGGCAGGCCGGGCTCTACGCCGAGTTCGCCCGCGTCATCCGGCCCGGCGGCGTGCTCCTCCTCGCCTTCCAGGTGGGGGAGGACGTCGTGCACCTCACGCACGCCTACGGGCACGACCTCGACCTGCACACGCGGCGACAGCATCCCGGCATCGTCAAGGACAGGCTGGTCGGGGCGGGCTTCACGCCGACGGCGGAGCTGATCCGGCAGGCCGTCCCGCCGGAGAAGTCGCCCCAGGGCTACGTGCTCGCCCGTCGCGACGTTTGATAAACATAGGCAAGCTATATATAATGGGTCTCATGCCCGAGACGCCCGAACTCCGCCAGACCCTCGGCGACCTCGTGGTCGCCGCGCACCGCCTCGCCCGGCTCGCGGCCCGGGTCACCGGCAGCACCGAGTCCCCCGCCACCTGGCGCACCCTCAGCGTGCTGCAGACCGTCGGCCCGATGCGCCTCGGCGAGCTCGCCGAGCACAGCCGGGTGTCCCAGCCGACCATGACCAAGCTCGTCCGCAACCTCGTCGACGCCGAATGGGTGAAGCGCATCGCCGATACCACCGACGCGCGCGCCTGGCAGATCGCGATCACGGCGAAGGGCGCGGACGCGCTCCAGACGTGGCGAGACGAGCTCTCGGCCGCGCTCGTCCCGATGTTCGCCGACCTCAGCGACGACGAGCTGGCCGCGATGCGCGCCACCGTCGAGATCATCGGATCACGCGTCGATCTCTCCACGGCGGCATCGGCGGCGCTGGCCGGCCGGGGCTGACCCCCGCCGGCTCTCGCTTCGTCGCATCCCGTCCCGCACCACCTCGTGCACCACCGACCGGCAAGGAGCCGTCCTCCCTTCATGTCCCACGATCGCCCCACCAGCATCCTGAAGCAGCCGACCGCCGTCTGGGCGGTCGCCTTCGCCTCCGTCATCGCCTTCATGGGCATCGGTCTCGTCGACCCGATCCTGCCCGCGATCGCGAAGAGCCTGGAGGCGACGCCGACCGAGACCGAGATGCTGTTCACCAGTTACCTGCTCATCACCGGCGCCGCCATGTTCTTCACCAGCTGGATCTCCAGCCGCATCGGGGCGAAGCGGACGCTGCTGATCGGCCTCGCTCTGATCGTCGTGTTCGCGACCGCCGCCGGCCTGTCGCAGAACGTCGAGTCGATCATCGGGTTCCGTGCGGGCTGGGGCCTCGGCAACGCCCTGTTCATCTCCACAGCGCTGGCGACCATCGTGGGTGCCGCGTCGGGCGGGACCTCGGCCGCGATCATCCTCTACGAGGCCGCGCTCGGCCTCGGAATCGCGATCGGACCGCTGCTCGGCGGCCTGCTCGGCAGCTGGAGCTGGCGCGGACCGTTCTTCGGTACGGCGACACTCATGGCCGTCGGCTTCATCGCGATCGTCGCCCTGCTCAGGAAGAACCCCGAGAAGCCGCAGCCGACGAAGCTCTCGGCACCGTTCCGCGCCCTCGGCCGGCCCGCGCTCGGGTTCCTCGCCGGTGCCGCCCTGTTCTACAACATCGGCTTCTTCGTGCTCCTCGCCTACACGCCGTTCGCCCTGGTGCCGCTGGGCGTCGAGGACGCGATCACGCTCGGCCTGATCTTCTTCGGCTGGGGCGTCGCCCTCGCCGTCACCTCGGTGTGGGTCGCGCCGCTGCTGACCTCCCGGCTCCCGCGGACGCGGGTGCTCTGGCTCGTCATGCCCCTGCTCGCGCTCGACCTGCTGGCCGCCGGGCTGTTCGTCGGGTCGCTGGTCGCGCTCATCGTCTGCGTGATCGTCGGCGGTCTGCTGCTCGGCATCCTCAACACCGTGCTCACCGAGTGCGTGATGGAGGCCACCGACCTCCCGCGGTCCGTGGCGTCGAGCGCGTACTCGGGCGTGCGCTTCCTCGGCGGCGCCGTCGCCCCGCCGGCCGCGACCCTGCTGGCCGACACGGTCAGCCGCTCCATGCCGTTCTACGCGGGAGCCATCTCCGTGCTCATCGCGGCCGCACTGATCATGATCGGGCACAAGCACCTGAAGCGCGTGGATGCGCCGGCCGAGACCCCGCAGCAGGAAGCCGAAGTGCTGTCCTTCGCCGACGCCGACTGACGACATCGCGGGAGCGGGAACGTTCCCACCGGATTCGAAGAGCCGCCCTGTCCTAGCCAGGGCGGCTCTTCCCGTCATGTGGGCCCCGATAGCCCGACGGGCGACCCCGTCAGCTGACCGTGCCTACCCGAAAGGCGCGCTCAGCCGGATGGCCGCACCACCATTGTTTCAGACGGTGGGCGCGCTGCGGGACATCAGCGCGGCGGTGCGGTGGACGACCGGATGACCAGACTGACCGGAGAGCGCACCGATCCGGTGCGCGGTTCGGCACCGGCGAGCTCGTCCAGCAGGATGCGGGCGGCGGTCGCGCCCTGCTCGAACGGGTCCTGCGCCATGGTCGTGAGACCGAACCCCGCGGCGTAGTCGTGGTCGTCGATCCCGATCACGGACAGGTCCTCCGGGACACGCAGTCCGTGGTCGCCTGCGGCGAGGATGGCGCCGAACGCCATCTCGTCCGACCCCGCGAAGACGGCGGTGGGGCGCGGCCCGTCCGCATCCAGCAGCCGGTTCATCGCCGCCCGGCTCTCGGGCAGCGAGAAGCCGCCCGGGATGACCCACTCCGGCCGTACCGGGAGCCCGGCGTCGCGCATCGCGTCCTTGAACCCGTGCAGCCGCCCGATCGGCACCTGGCTGTTGAGGCCCTCCTCGTCTTCGCCCCCGAGGTGCGCGATCGCGGTGTGGCCGAGCGAGATGAGGTGCGACGTCGCCGTGTATGCGGTGGAGGTCTCGTCGATGCCGACGCTGCGGAGGCCCTTCACCGGCCCGCCGACGACGATGGTCGGGTGCCCGAGGGTCGCCAGCTGCTCCCGCTCCTCCGTGGTGAAGTCGAGGCAGAGCGCGAGCAGGGCGTCGGTGCGCTTGCGCAGGATGCTGCGGTGGAACACCCGCTCCCGGTCGCCGCGATGACCCCCCAGGTTGAAGAGGATCATGTCGTAGCTCGCCGACCGGAGCTCCGCATCCACCCCCTCCAGCACCTGGGTGTAGAACCAGCGGCTCACCGACGGGACGACGACGCCCATGGCCAGGGTGCGGCCGCTGGCGAGCCCCGACGCGCTCGACGATGCGACGTAGCCCAGCTCGTCGGCTGCGCGCCGCACCGCGGCCCGCGTCTTGTCCGAGACGTTCGGGAGTCCGCGGAGCGCCCGGGAGACCGTGGCCGTGGAGACCCCGGTCGCGCGCGCGACCTCCTCGATCCCTGCCATCGCCGGGCCCCGTTCAGGAGTCCAGGTGCTCGAGCCGCGCCTCCTCGGCCTCCTGCCGCCGCGCGATGATGCGGCGGCGCAGCTGCAGGAGGCCGATGAAAGCGAGCACGAGAACGAGGAGGGTGAGCGCCCAGCCGAGGGCGGGCTCGCCGGTCAGCTCGCAGAACACGGTGATCGCGAGGAACGCGACCGCGAAGAAGCCGACGAAGCCGAGGCCGACGTCGACGACCTCGCGGGAGTCGCTCCAGCGCATGTGATCAGCCCTTCACGCCACCGGCCGTGAGTCCGGCCACGATGCGCCGCTGGAAGATCAGCACGAGGATGATCAGCGGCACCGTCACGATCGTACCGGCTGCCATGACCGCGGTGTACGGCTCCTGGTGCGGCTGGCTGCCGGTGAAGGAGGCGATGGCCACGGTGACCGGCTGGGTCGCGTCGCTGGAGAGCTGGCTGGAGATCAGGAACTCGTTCCACGACGAGATGAACGCCAGGATCGCGGTCGTGAAGACGGCCGGCGCCGCCAGCGGGAGGATGATCTTCCGGAACGCCTGCGCCTGCGTGCACCCGTCGATCCGTGCCGCCTCCTCCAGGTCCCACGGCATCTCGCGGAAGAACGAGTTGAGCGTGTAGACGGTCAGGGGGAGGGCGAACGAGATCTCCGGGATGATCAGCGCCTGGTAGGTGCCCATCCAGCCGATGTTGGTGAACAGCTGGAACAGCGGCGTGATCAGCGCGACGCCGGGGAACATCGACGCGGCGAGGATGATGCCGAGCACGATGCCCTTGAACTTGAAGTCCAGGCGGGCGAGGGCGTACGACGCGAAGATGCCGACGACCAGGGAGATCACCGTGACGCAGATGCCGATGAACAGCGAGTTCAGCAGCGCCTGGCCCAGGTGGTTGCCCAGGTTGGTCGAGAGCGCGGTGATGTAGTTGTCCCAGGTGAAGTGGGTGATCCACGGCGTGTTGTCGTTCGTGTAGCCGACGTCGCGGAACGAGGTCACGACCATCCAGTAGAAGGGCAGCAGACACCACAGCACGATGACGATCGCCTGGATGCCGGTGCGAAGACCGGCGTTGCGGCGACGCTGCTTGCCACGGTTCTTGGTCTGGGTACGAGGGAGGGCTCCCGCCTCGGCGGTCGCTGCGGCTTGTCCGGCGACGGCGGTCATCGCTTCGCCCCCTTCTGCTGGTCCTCCTGCGTTCGCACCACGTTCGTGCCGAGGATCCGGACGAAGATGAAGGCGATCAGGAAGATGATGATGAACGTGATGGTCGACAGGGCGGCTGCGCTGTTGAAGCCCTGCCTGATCTGATCGACCACCAGGATGGACAGGGTGGTCGTCGCATGGCCGGTACCGCCTCCGCCGCCGGTGAGGATCTGCGGCAGGTCGTAGATGCGGAGCGCGTCGAGGACGCGGAACAGGATCGCGACCATGAGCGCCGGCTTCAGCAGCGGCATCGTGACCCGCCAGAAGCGCTGCCAGGTGGAGGCTCCGTCGACCTTCGCGGCCTCGTAGACCTCCTCCGGGATGATCTGCAGCCCCGCGAGGATCAGCAGCGCCATGAACGGCGTGGTCTTCCAGGTGTCCGCGATGATGACCGCGAACCGGGATGCCCACTCGTCGGAGGTCCACAGGATGTGGGCCCCCAGCACGGCGTTCGCGACGCCGGCGACCGAGAAGATGAAGAACCACAGCTTCGCGGTGACGGCGGTCGGGATCGCCCACGGGATGAGGATCGCCGCGCGGACGAGGCCGCGGCCGCGGAACGCGCGGTTCATGATGAGCGCGAACCAGAGTCCGAGGCCGGTCTCGAGGATGACGGTCGTCACCGTGAAGAAGAAGGTGACGAAGACGGCGCTCCAGAAGGTGGAGCCGAGGTTGCCGGGCGGGCAGGAGATGGTGGTGCCGTTGGGGCCCTGGCATTGCTGGAGCAGCCAGTGCGCGTAGTTCTGGAAGCCGGCGAACCCGCCCTGTACGAACAGGCCGGTCGCCGGGTCGAGCCCGGCGTCCTTCTGGAAGGACATCACGATCGCCGAGACGACCGGGTACCCGATCACGATGGCGAGCAGGATCAGGGTGGGGATGATCAGGTAGAACGCCCAGCGACTCTGCTGGGCACGCTGCCGCTTGGCTCCGGCGCGGATCGGCGGTTTGCCGTTCTTGCCGGTGCTGGCGGATGAGGGGGCGACGACGTTCGACGTTGACATGTGTGCCTCCGGATGCTTGTCGGAAGGAGAGGGGCCGGGCGGCGGGAGAGATCCCGCCGCCCGGCAACCGTTTCAGGCCGGGGTCAGCCGGCGCTCGCGGTGTTGATCGCCGAGGCCATGTCCTTCAGGGCCTGGTCGACCGTCTTGTCGCCCTTGAGGGCGGCGTACGCGTTGTCCTGCACGGCCTTGGTGATGGCCGGGTAGAACGGCGACACCGGCCGCGGGACCGCGTTCTCGATCGAGGTCTTCAGCGTCGACAGGTACGGCAGCTGGCTGTTCAGCGCCGCGTCGTCGTACAGCGAGGCCACGACCGGTGCCAGCGAGCCCTGGGTCACGAAGAACTTCTGCGTCTCTTCGCTCTGCAGGAACTTGAGGAACTCGAAGGCGGTCGCCTTGTGCTTGGAGTACACGCTGATCGCGGCGTTGTGGCCGCCCAGGCTGGAGACGCCCGGCTTGTCCGCGCTGATGCCCGGGAGCGGCGCGATGCCGAAGGTGTCCTTCACCGTCGAGGAGCCGTCGGTCTTGGCCAGGTTGTACACGTACGGCCAGTTGCGCAGGAACATCAGCTTGCCGGCCTCGAACGCCTGCCGGCCCTGCTCCTCCTGGTACGTGATGGCCTCGGCCGGGATCTGGCCGTTCTTGAAGCCGTCCACCAGTCGGGTCAGGCCCGCCTTGGCCTCGGGGCTGTCGACGGTGACCTTCTTGCCGTCCTCGCCGACGATCGTGCCGCCGTTGGTGTTGATCGCCTCCGCGGCGTTCACCGTGAGGCCCTCGTACTGCGCGAACTGACCGGCGTAGCAGCCGATGCCCTTCGCCTTGGCGATGTCGCAGTCCTTGAGCATGTCGTCCCACGTCTTGGGCGGCTCGGGGACCAGGTCCTTGCGGTAGTACAGGATGCCGCCGTCGGAGGTCTGCGGCGCCGCGTACTGGGTGCCGTTGTACGTTCCCGACTTCACCGTCGGCTCCAGCAGGGACGAGTTGTCCATCTTGAACGTGCCGGTCAGCGGCTGGAGCCACCCCTTTGCGGCGAACTCGCCCGTCCACACGACGTCGACGTCGACGACGTCGTAGTTGGTGTCCTTGGCCTGGAAGTGCTGCACGAGGTCGTCGTGCTGCTGGTCCGCCTGGTCGGTCTGCTCCTTGAAGGTGACCTTCTCGTCCGGGTGGGCCTTGTTCCACTTGTCGATCAGCGGGCGGACGACGTTGGAGTTGTCCTTGCCCTGCACGTAGGTGATCGGGCCCTTGCTGTCGAGATTCGAGTTGGCGTCGCCGCCACCGCTTCCCGACCCGCCGCCACCGGTGCATCCCGCCAGCGCGAGGCCTGCGAGGGCCACCCCGGCGATCACGGAGAGACGTGCTGCTTTCATTTCACTCCTCGTTGAGCTCTTGGTGCGGGCACAGGTGTGCGCCCGGCCATCACCGTACCCCCACGCTCTCGCGTGATGCAAGCGTTTACGTCAAGCGCTTGCATCACGGTTGCGTCACGCCGGTGGGGTCCCCGGCGGGCGTTACGCTGAGACCATGAGCGGGATGCGCGGCATGGCTGCAGCCGGAGGCGGCAGCGGTCGTGGGCGCGTCAGCGGCGGGGACGCCGAGGCACAGCGGGCGATCAACGCCGAGGCTCCGAAGATCCCGCACCTGTTCCGCCGGATCGTCTCGCTCTTCTCGGCGCACCGCATGGCGATCGTCTTCACGATGGTGCTCGTCCTGATCGGAGCCGCTCTCTCGGTCGTGCCCCCTCTGCTCACCGAGCGGGCCTTCGACGACGGCCTGTTCCCGCCGGGCGGCCCGAACATCCCCGTGCTCGTCGAGATCGTCGTCTTCATGCTGATCGTGTACATCGCGTCGGCGCTGCTGGGCGTCTGGCAGACCTACCTGACGGCGTCGGTCGGCAACAAGGTGATGGGGGCGCTGCGCGTCCGGCTGTTCTCGCACCTGCAGTCGATGGAGCTCAGCTTCTTCACGCACACCAAGACCGGCATCATCCAGTCGCGGCTGCAGAACGACGTCGGCGGGGTCGCCAGCGTCCTCACCAACACGATCTCGAGCATCCTCGGCAACACCGTGACGGTGATCGCCGCCCTCGTCGCGATGCTGCTGCTGAACTGGCAGCTGACCATCGTCGCCGTCGTGCTCATGCCGATCCTGGTGATCGCCCAGCGCCGGGTCGGGCAGGTGCGTGCCCGCATCGCGACCAAGACGCAGGAGTCGCTGTCGGACATGACGGCGATCACGCAGGAGACGCTGAGCGTCAGCGGCATCCTGCTGTCGAAGAGCTTCAATCGCCAGACCACCGAGGTCGGCCGCTACTCCGCCGAGAACGAGAACCAGATCCGCCTCCAGGTGTCGCAGGCGATGAGCGGCCAATGGTTCTTCGCGATGGTCAACATCTTCCTGTCGTCGATCCCGGCGATCGTCTACCTGGTGTCCGGGTGGCTGATCGTGGGAGGGGCGACCGACATCTCGGCGGGCACGATCGTGGCGTTCACCACCGTGCAGGCGCGGCTGCTGTTCCCGCTGCTCGCGCTGATGCGGGTGGCGCTCGACCTGCAGACCTCCGGCGCGCTGTTCGCCCGCATCTTCGAGTACCTCGACCTCAAACCGGCGATCGCCGACCGCCCGGACGCCGTGCCGGTGGATCCGTCCGACGACCTCGGGAGGATCGAGTTCGACCACGTGGTGTTCCGCTACCCGGATGCCCGCGACGGCGAGCGCAACACCCTCGACGACGTGTCGTTCGTCATCGAGCCCGGCGAGTTCGCGGCGTTCGTCGGCCCGAGCGGGGCGGGGAAGACCACGGTGTCGTACCTGATCCCGCGGTTCTACGACGCGACGAGCGGCACGATCCGGTTCGGCGAGACGGACGTCCGTGCGCTGCAGCAGGACTCGCTGGTGTCGCACATCGGCGTGGTCAGCCAGGAGACGTACCTCTTCCACGCGACCATCGCGGAGAACCTGCGCTACGCGCGCCCGGACGCGACGCAGGACGAGCTGGAGGACGCGGCGAGGCGCGCGAACATCCACGACACGATCGCCGGGTTCCCTGACGGCTACGCGACGATCGTGGGGGAGCGCGGCTACCGGCTCTCCGGCGGGGAGAAGCAGCGGATCGCGATCGCCCGCGTCCTGCTGAAGGACCCGGAGGTGCTCATCCTCGACGAGGCGACCAGCGCCCTCGACACCATCTCGGAGCGGGTCGTGCAGCAGGCGCTGGACACCGCATCCAGCGGCCGGACCACGATCGCCATCGCGCACCGCCTGTCGACCATCGTCGCGGCGGACGTCATCTTCGTGATCGACCACGGGCAGGTCGTCGAGCGCGGAACGCACCGCGAGCTGCTGGAGCTCGGCGGCGTGTACTCGCGGCTCTACCGCGAGCAGACCGAGAGCGCCGTGCTCGAGGAGTGACCTCCCCCATCCGACCGACGAAAGGGCGTCCCGTGCCGACGATCACCGAACTGCTGTCCGCCAACCTGCTCGAGGTCTTCGGCAACCGCGACCCCGCCTCGCGTCGTGCCGCCATCGAGCGCACGTACACGGAGGACGTCGTGTTCGCCGACCCCGAGGGCGAGGTGACGGGATGGGATGCGCTCGAGGCGAAGGCCGCCGGCCTCGTCGACGACGCCCCCGCGTCGTTCGTCTTCGCCGACGCCGGTCCGGTCTACCTGGGCCGGGACACCGGCGCGCTCGCCTGGACGTTCGGCCCGGAGGGCGCGCCCGTCGCCCGCGGCGTCGACGTGATCGAGGCGCGCGACGGCCGCATCGCCGTCCTCCGCACCCTCCTCGCCTGACGCTTCGGCCCTTGCGCCCCACCGTCGAGTCCGCGATTTTTGCACGTTTCGATGCCGCCAGGCGTGCAAAAATCGCGGACTCGACGGGGCGGAGAGCGCAGAGTTAGACTGGGCTAACTTTTGCGATAGGCGAGGTGAGAATGAGCGTTCGGCTCGAGGAGCGGGTGCCGCGGGCCGCGCCCGCCCGCCTCCTGCTGCTGCTCGGGCCGGCCTTCGTCGCGGCGATCGCATACGTCGATCCCGGCAACGTCGCGGCCAACCTGACCGCCGGCGCGCGGTACGGCTACCTGCTCGTCTGGGTCCTCGTCGCCGCCAACGCCATCGCCGTCTTCGTGCAGTACCAGTCGGCGAAACTCGGCATCGTCACCGGCCGCAGCCTCCCGGAACTGCTGGGGGAGCGACTCGGCACCGGCACACGCCGCGCCTACTGGGTGCAGGCGGAGCTGGTCGCGGCGGCGACCGACATCGCCGAGGTGATCGGCGGCGCCATCGCCCTGAACCTGCTGTTCGGGCTGCCGCTCCCGCTCGGCGGGCTGATCGTCGGGATCGTCGCGATCGGCATCCTGGGCATCCAGTCGCGGCGCGGCCAGCGGCCGTTCGAGGCCGTCATCCTGGGGCTGCTCGCCGTGATCGCCGTGGGCTTCCTCGCCGGACTGTTCGTGAGCCCGGTCGACTGGGGTCAGGCCGTCGGCGGCCTGGTGCCGCGGTTCGATGGCGCACAGACCGTGCTGCTGGCGGCGAGCATGCTCGGGGCGACGGTCATGCCGCACGCTATCTACCTGCACTCCGCCCTGGCCCGCGACCGGCACGGCAGCTCCGCCGACCCCGGCCGCATCCGCCGGCTGCTGCACGCGACCCGGGTGGATGTGGTGCTCGCGCTGGTGCTCGCCGGCGCCGTGAACATCGCCATGCTGCTCGTCGCGGCCTCCGCCCTCCGCGGCGTCGACGGGACGGACACCATCGAGGGAGCTCACCGCGCGATCACCTCCGCCCTCGGCCCAGCGGTCGGTGTCGTCTTCGCGATCGGCCTGCTCGCCTCGGGCCTCGCCTCCACCTCGGTCGGCAGCTACGCGGGGGCGACCATCATGGGCGGGCTGCTGAAGCTGCGCGCTCCTCTGCTCGTCCGCCGGATCGTCACGCTGATCCCCGCGCTGATCATCCTCGCCGTCGGCGTCGACCCCACGTGGGCGCTGGTGCTGTCGCAGGTCTTCCTCAGCCTGGGCATCCCGTTCGCCATGATCCCCCTGCTGCGGCTGACCGGCTCGCGGGCCGTGATGGGGGAGTCCGCCGACCGGCTGTGGGTGCGCATCCTGGGCGGCGTCGTCGCAGGGCTCGTCGTGCTCCTGAACCTCGCGCTAGTCGGCCTCACCGTCGCGGGCGCCTGACCACGGCGCCTCAGTCCTGGGCGGCCACCCACACGGCAGATGCCGCCGTCGCGCCGAGGACGACGTGCTCCGACCCCACGGTCACCGTCACATCGCCCGCGAACGCGCGGTGCTCCTGGACGCTCAGCGCGGTGTCGAGGCCGATGCCCCGCTCAGCCAGGTAGCGGAGGACGGCCGGGTCGGCATCCGAGATGCGCACGACACTCAGGCGTGTGCCGGACGGCGCATCCAGCAACGGCACGGCGTCGGGGCGCCGCGGCGTTCCGTCCGCGGTCGGGATGGGGTCGCCGTGCGGGTCGCGCGCGGGGGAGCCGAGACGCCGGTCCAGCCGCTCGACCAGCTCGTCCGAGACGGCGTGCTCCAGCACTTCGGCCTCGTCGTGCACCTCGTCCCAGCCGTAGCCGAGCTCCTCCACGAGGAAGGTCTCGATCAGCCGGTGCCTCCGTACCATGGCGACGGCGTGCCGCCGCCCGGCCTCGGTCAGCTCGACGCCGCCGTAGCGTTCGTGCGCGACCAGGCCCTGCTCCGCGAGTCGCCGCAGCCCGTCCGACACGGTCGCGGCGCGAACCCCCATGCGCTCGGACAACTGCTTCACGGTCACCGGGTCATCCGACCATTCGGTCGCCGACCAGATGATCTTCAGGTAGTCCTGCGCGACGGGCGACAGGTCGGACACGGGCATGAGCAGATTCTAGGGCGGCGTCACACTCTGCCGGCTGTGCACCCGCGCTGTTAAGGTGGGTCGGGTGAAGTACGCAGAGACCATCATCGACTTGGTCGGCAACACCCCGCTCGTGAAGCTCAACAGGCTGACCGAGGGGATCGCGGCGACGGTGCTCGTCAAACTCGAGTATCTGAACCCCGGAGGTTCGTCGAAGGACCGCATCGCCTCCCGCATCATCGACGCTGCGGAGCGCGACGGGCTTCTGAAGCCCGGCGGCACCATCGTGGAACCGACGAGCGGCAACACCGGAGTCGGGCTCGCCCTGGTCGCGCAGCAGCGCGGCTACCGGTGCGTGTTCGTGCTCCCCGACAAGGTGGGAGAGGACAAGATCAACGTCCTCACCGCCTACGGAGCGGAGGTGGTGGTGACGCCGACGTCCGTGCCTCCGGAGCATCCCGACTCCTACTACTCGGTGTCCGACCGCCTCGCGGCCGAGATCCCCGGCGCGTTCAAGCCCAACCAGTACTTCAACCCCAACGGGCCGCGCAGCCACTACGAGACCACCGGTCCCGAGATCTGGCGCGACACCGACGGCCGGATCACGCACCTCGTCGCCGGGGTGGGCACCGGCGGCACGATCACCGGCACCGGGCGGTACCTCAAGGAGGTCTCCGAGGGGCGCGTCCGCATCGTCGGCGCCGACCCCGAGGGGTCCGTCTACTCCGGCGGCACCGGGCGCCCGTACCTGGTCGAGGGTGTCGGCGAGGACTTCTGGCCGGGCGCCTACGACCCCAGCGTCGTCGACGCGGTGATCGCGGTGAGCGACGCCGACGCCTTCCGGATGACACGACGGCTGGCCCGCGAGGAGGGCATCCTCGTCGGCGGGTCGAGCGGCATGGCCGTCGAAGCGGCACTTCGTGCCGCGAAGGACCTCGGCCCCGGGGACATCGTGGTCGTGATCCTTCCCGACGGCGGACGCGGCTACCTGGCGAAGATCTTCAACGACCGGTGGATGCAGTCCTACGGCTTCAGCGAGGTGCCCGACGAGTCGACCGTCCACGACATCATCAAGACGAAGAGCGGCACGCTGCCCGACCTGGTGCACACGCACCCGACCGAGACGGTGCGCGACGCCATCCAGACGATGAACACCTACGGCGTCTCGCAGCTCGTGGTCCTGACAGCGGAGCCGCCGGTCGTCATGGGAGAGGTCGCCGGCGCGCTCGACGAGCGGTCGCTGGTGGATGCGGTCTTCAGCGGGCACGCCGAGATGACCGACTCGGTGGGACAACACCTGGGCGAACCGCTCGAGCTGATCGGCGTCAACGAGCCGGTGACGGCGGCCCGCGCCGCGCTCGCCACGACGAACGCTCTGCTGGTGACCGACGGCGGCAAGCCGGTCGCGGTGCTCACCCGCCAGGACCTCCTCAACTACTTCAGCGACTGACCCGCACCGGGCCGACCCACACAGGAAACAGGAACAATGACACACGGTTTCGCCACGCGCGCCATCCACGAGGGTCAGGAGTTCGACCCGACCACCGGCGCGATCATCCCGCCGATCTACCAGACCTCGACGTTCGTGCAGGACGGCATCGGCGGCCTCCGCAACGGCTACGAGTACGGGCGGGCGGGCAACCCGACGCGGAGCTCGCTCGAGACGCTCCTCGCGTCGCTGGAAGGCGGCGTCCGCGCGCTGTCGTTCGCGTCGGGCCTGGCGGCGGAGGACGCGCTCCTCCGCGCGGCGCTCCGCCCGGGCGATCACATCGTGCTCGGCAACGACGCCTACGGCGGCACCCACCGGCTGATCGATCGCATCCACCGTGCGTGGGGCATCCGCAACACCACCGTGGACCTCACCGACCTGGACGCGGTGCGCACCGCGCTCGGGACCGACGGCACGCGCATGCTGTGGATCGAGACTCCGAGCAACCCGCTGATGAAGATCAGCGACATCGCGGCGCTCGTGGAGCTCGGCCACGCGGTGGGCGCGGTCGTCGTCGTCGACAACACGTTCGCGTCGCCGGCGCTGCAGCAGCCGCTGGCGTTCGGCGTCGACGTCGTCGTGCACTCGACCACCAAGTACCTGGGCGGCCATTCGGACGTCATCGGAGGCGCCCTGATCTTCGCCGACGAGGAGCTCGCCGAGAAGGCGCAGTTCATCCAGTTCGCCGCCGGTGCCGTCTCGTCGCCGATGGACGCGTGGCTCACCACGCGCGGAATCAAGACGCTGCAGGTGCGCGTCCGCCAGCACAGTGCGAACGCGCAGGCGATCGCGGAGGCGCTGGTCGGCCGCGACGGCATCGAGACGGTCTACTACCCGGGCCTGCCGACGCACCCCGGCCACGAGCTGGCCGTACGGCAGATGAGCGGTTTCGGCGGGATGCTGTCCGTCGCCCTGTCCGGCGGGGCCGCGGCCGCCCGCCGGTTCGCGGAGTCGACGCAGGTGTTCCAGCTGGCGGAGTCGCTCGGCGGCGTCGAGTCGCTGATCGGCTATCCGTCCGAGATGACGCATGCGTCGGTCCGCGGGACCGCGCTCGAGGTGCCGGACAACATCGTGCGCCTGTCCGTCGGCATCGAGGACGTGGACGACCTGCTGGCTGACGTGGAGCAGGCGCTCGGCCGCTAGCCCGCATCCGGTCGTCGGCCGGTGCGACAGGCCTCGGGCCTCGGGCCCCGGGCCCCGGCCCAGGGTTCGGGAGTCGGCGGTCGGGGCTAGCCTCGGGGCATGGACCAACGCATCAGTCTCGTGACGCTCGGGGTGGCCGACCTGGCGAGGAGCCGGGCCTTCTACGAGGAAGGACTCGGCTGGACGCCCGCCGACGCGCAGGACGGGGTGGTCTTCTATCAGCTGCCCGGGATGGCGTTCGCGTTGTTCGGGCGAGACGAGCTGGCGGAGGATGCGCGTTACCCGGTCGACGGGACGTTCAGCGGCATCACCCTGGCGTGCAACCAGCGGTCGGAGGAGGACGTCGACCGTGTGTTCGCCCAGGCGGAGGCCGCGGGCGCGCGCATCCTGAAGCCCGCCGAGCGCGTGTTCTGGGGCGGCTACTCCGGCTACTTCGCCGACCCCGACGGGCACGTCTGGGAGGTCGCGTTCAACCCGGGGTGGACGCTCGCGGAGGACGGCACCCTCACGGTCGGCTGAGGGCGTCGCGGGCGACGACGAGCCGGTCGGCGAGCGGCCGCAGCCGCGCCTTCGTGAGGTTCTCACGGGCGACCCAGCGCGCATCCGCGTCGGTCGAAGTGGCCAGCCGTTCCAGGAGGGGCACTCCGGAATCGGGGTCGGCCGCCGCGATGACGCTGACCGCGTAGCCGAGCGCCTGGCGGAGCACCCGGACGTCCGGATCGCGGCGCGAGGCGGCCGGGACGGCGAGCAGGACATCGACCGCGCGCTCGACGACGGAGGCCGCTTCCGCGGCGTGGCGCGGGTCGCGCAGCAGGGCGGGCTCCGCGACGGCGGCCACGGCGGCACGAGTGGGAAGGGGGCCGGCGAGCAGCCACGCGTGCGCCTGGCGAAGGCCCCGATCCCACTCCACGGCGAGCACCCGCTGCAGGCCGGTCGCTGCGAGTTCGCGCACGCGCCAGCGCGGGTCGGCGGTCGCCTCATCGAGGAGCGCCGCCGCATCCGGGTCCGGCTCGGCGGCGATGATCGCTCCCACCGACAGCGCCGCCACCGCTGCGAGGTACTCACGGTGCGGCTCGGGAAGGTCCGGTTCGTCGGTCAGCCAGCGACGGAGGAGCTGGAGGGCATCGGCTCGCCGCTCGGGCGGTGTCCGCTGCGCGAGATCGGCCACGCGGTGGGCGAGCTCGAGGTTGGCGCGGGGACCGGGGAGCCGGCTGTCCGCCGCCAACCGCCGCTCCCATCCGTGCGCGTCGCCGTCGAGCGCGCGCCGCCAGGAGCGCTCGAGCTCGTCATCGGTCGCTGTGGTCTCGTCCACTGATTCGGCCATGCCCCGGAGTCTAGAGCGGCGCCGTCAGGACGGTGCGGTCCCGTCGCCGGTCCCGTCGCACACCGGGTACACGCGGGTGTCGCGCTCGAAGAAGCGCGGCGGCGTGGTCGAGGTCCGGATGAGGCCCGCACGGTGGAAGGACCGCAGGTCGGCGAACAGGCCGGGCAGGTGCATCCCGTGCAGTTCATCCATGGTGATGCCCGGCTGCCGGACGAGCAGTGCCATCAGGCGGACCCGTGCCGCAGTGTCGCTGCGCTCGGTCAGCAGGGCCGGATCGAAGGGGATCCGTGTCGCCGTGTCCCACATGGAGGCTCCTCGATCTCGCATCACTGCGGCGGCGATTCGTTGCGCCGTTGGGTCAGTTATAGGGGCAGCGTGGCCGCGCTCGCAATGCAGGTACGCGATGATCGGCCGGATCGGGCACAGACACCGCAACGGATGTGCGAATGGGCGATACTTTGCCGGCCCGACCGCCTGCCCGGCCCGAACGGATGCACGGCACATTCACGGCGGATCGGGTATTGTCCGTCCGCACGCGCTCGCCGATAGTGGTCTCGTGAGGACTTTCGGGGTGGAGGAGGAGCTCCTCCTGGTCGACGCGCGCGGGATGGCAACGCCGGTTGCCCCGTCCGTCCTCGCGGACGCGCCGCCGGTCGTCGACGGGCCGTCCGTGAGCGCGGAGTTCCAGCAGGAGATGATCGAGACGCAGACGCGTCCGCAGCTGCTGACCAGCGAGCTGCTGCTCGACATCGTCGGCGGCCGCGAGCTCGCCGACGGACTCGCCCAGCGGCACGGCGCCCGCGCGATCGCCGTCGCCATGTCCCCGATGCGGCTGCGCCCCCATGTGACCGACGACCCGCGGTACGCGAAGATGATCGAACGCTACGGGCTGACCGCGCGGGGCACCCTCGTCTGCGGCTTCCACGTGCACGTGGGGATCGGGTCGCGCGAGGAGGGCGTCGCGGTGCTCGACCGCATCCGCACCTGGCTGCCGACGCTGCTCGCCCTGAGTGCGAACTCGCCGTTCTTCGGCGGAGCGGACACCGGGCACGCCAGTTACCGGTTCGCCGCCTGGCACCAGTGGCAGAGCGCCGGACCGACCGACGTGTTCGGATCGGTGGAGGCGTACGACCGGTTCGAGAGCTTCCTGGTCGACACCGGCGTCATCCTCGACACGGGGATGCTGTACCTCGACGCGCGCGTCTCGCACAAGCAGCCGACGGTGGAGGTGCGCGTGGCGGACGTCTGCCTCGACGCGAGGGACGCCGCGGTCATCGCGGCCCTGGTCCGCGCTCTCGTCGACACCGCGGCGGCGGACTGGCAGGCCGGCGTCCCGCCCGCGGCGGTGCCGTCGGCGGCGCTCCGGCTCGCCGAGTGGCAGGCGGCGCTCACCGGCGTCCGCGGCTCGCTTCCGCATCCCGTCACCTGGCGGGAGGTGCCTGCGGTGGACGCCGTCGACGCGCTGCTGTCGCACACCTCGGCCGCACTCGAGGCGAGCGGCGACCTGATGCTCGTGCGGCGGGGACTCGCGCGCATCCTCGCGACCGGCGGAGGCGCCGGCCGTCAGCGCGTGGCCTTCGAGCGGCGAGGGCGGATGCGCGACGTTGTCGCGCTGGCCGTCTCGGCCACCCATGAGCAGTCGGAGGACGACGACCTGGTCGTGGCCTGAACGGTCCTGCGGGCACGTGCGTTCACGCACGGTCATGCGCCCTTCCGCCCGCGAGGGATCGCGCCTATCCTGCGGTCATGACGGAGAAGGAGCTCGCCCACCAGCACGCCGTCTACACGTACGGCTCGCTGCCGCTGACCCTCATGTACAGCCCGACGGCGACAGCAGCCTGGGAGGTCTACTACGGCGGCGAGTACCTGGGCCTGATCGAGGAGGTGCACGACACCGGCGAGCTGTGGCCGGCGTTCGTCGCGCGGCTCCCCGGCGAGGAGGAGGCCGGCGATGGCATCCCCGCAGCGGACTGGCGGCTGGCCGTCGAGGTGCTGGCCGGGCAGGCCGGTCTCTAGACGCCGGTCAGGTGCGCCCGACCCCCGGTGATGCGTCAGAACGCGAACTGCGACCACTCGTCGCGGGCCAGCGACACCTGCTCGCCGCGCGAGTCGACGATCCAGGAGTCGGAGGTGCAGCCCAGATAGGTGCAGAGCAGGGTCTCGCTCGACCACCCGTCCGCCGAGCGCACCCACCGCACCAGATGCACATCCTGACCGGGCTTCGGAACGTTCCCGATCGGTGATTCGAAAGTCGTCACGCTGCACCCCTCCCCTCGGGCGGCCTGTCTGATGACGACCCTAGCGGGGTACACGACCGGGGGACAAGTGGCCCGGGCGGATCAGTTGCCGCTGTCGTCCTCGAGCGGGTCGAACTCGTCGTGCTCCGGCTCGAAGATGCCGTCGGCGTCGTACGGCCCCTCCCCGCCCCCTTCGGCGATGGCGTCGGTGTCGATCGGCTCGCCCGACGGGGTCTCCGGCCAGTTCTCCTTGGCGTCGCTCATGGCGTCCCTCCCGGCTCGCTGTCGCATGGATGCTCTGAGCGCGATGGTAGACGGCTCCCCGCGTGCCCGGTAGGGCCGCCCGTCACTCACCCGTCACTCGCCAGGCTCACGCCCGGTGAGCCGCACCTCCTCGACGTCGAGCTTGCGCTGGATGTCCCGCAGCACGATGTCGTCGATCTCGCCCTCGTCGCGCAGCCGGACCACCTCTTCCCGTTTGCAGTGCAGCAGGGCCAGCCGCAGCTCGGTGTCCTGCCTGCTCCGCTCGTTCGCCTCTTCGCCGTCGCGCGACTCGTCCTCCACCTCGAGCAGCTCGAGGTGCTCCTCGAATTCGCCCTGGATCCGCTCGCTCACCTCGGGGTCGACTCCGAGTCGCCGGGCGATCTCGGGGAGCTCGTCGAGCGCGGCCCGGGTGGCGCTCGTCTCGGCGAGCCGCAGTTCGTGGCCGACCGATTCGTCGGAAGGCAGACGCGCCCAGCGCACGACGGCCGGGAGGACGAGCCCCTGCCCGACGAGCGTCACGACGATCACGCCGGTGGTGACGAACACGATGAAGTCGCGGCCGGGGAAGGGATCGCCGTTCTCCAGCGTGGCCGGGACGGCGAGGGCGGCGGCGAGGGAGACGGCGCCGCGGAATCCGGCGAGCCCGCTCACGACGCGCGCCCGGTCGCTCATCCGCCGCTTCCTCTGCTGCGGGCGCCGGTCGATGAGCCGGATCAGGTACACGGTGCCGAACAGGTAGGCGAAACGGACGGCGACGATGACCGCCGTGACGGCGGCGATCGCGACCAGGCCCATCCCGACGTCCACCGCAGCCAGCTCCATCGTCGACCGCGGCAGCTCGATGCCGACGAGGACGAACAGGCTCGCGTTGAGCAGGAAGGTCGTGAAGGTCCAGAAGGCGTCGGACTGCCTCCTCCCCTCGGCGATGCCGATGCGCGGACCGGCCTGGCTGATGATCAGCCCGGCGACCACGACGGCGAGCACCCCGGACGCGTGGACGAGCTCGGCCAGCAGGTACGCCACGAACGGGGTCAGCAGCATGGCGATGTTCTGGGTGATCGCATCCCGCAGCCGGCGCCGCGCGAGGATGGCGACCCAGGCGACCAGCGCGCCGATGACGCCGGCTCCGACGTAGGCGATGAGCAGGGTCAGCGAGATCGCCCCGACGCTCACGTCGGTGTCGCCGACGGTGAACCCGACCGCCAGGGACCACAGCACCAGCGCCGTCCCGTCGTTCACCAGGCTCTCGGCGCGGAGGATGGTGACGTTGCGGCGGGGGAGGGACCGCGTGAACGACGTCATCGCCGTCGCGTCCGTCGGGGCGATGGCGGCGCCGAGCGTCCAGGCCGCACCCCAGGGCAGCCCCATCGCGTGCGCCAGCACGGCGACGGCGGCCGCGGTCACGACGACCAGCCCCGTGCTCATCAGGACGATGCCGCGCAGGTTGGAGCGGATCTCCCGCAGCGACGTGGTCAGGCTCTCCCAGTAGAGAATCGCCGGGAGGAACAGGAACAGCACCACCTCCGGTGCCAGCTCGATGTCGCGGAACAGCGGGATGAACCCGATCAGCACCCCGATGCCCACGAGGAGGAGCGGCTGGGCGATCCCGGTCTTCCGAGCGATCACCTTCGTCAGCAGGGTGGTGAAGCCGATGACGACGACCAGTTCGAGTCCGAGCACAGGACCTCCTCTGCCGCACATCCTCCCGCGGCACCGGGTGGACCGTAACCCTCGGGGAGCGGATGTGCAGCGCATAGCAGGTGCGCAGCAAAGACATTCACGACCCACAGGCATGCGAAAGGTCACAGGAATGTCACGACGGGAGGGTGTCGGCATGACGCACGAAACCCTCCCTCACCCGCCGGCGCTCGACGTCGTCGTGCCCGTCTACAACGAGCAGGCGACGCTCGACACATCCATCCGCCGGCTGCACGCCTACCTGAGCGCCGATATGCGCTACACGTGGCGCATCACCATCGCCGACAACGCGAGCACCGACGCGACGCCCGCGATCGCCGACGCTCTCGCGGCCGACCTGCCGCACGTCGTCGCCGTGCACCTGCCGCTGAAGGGGCGCGGTCGCGCCCTCAAAGCGGTGTGGGGCGCCTCTCCCGCCGAGGTGCTCGTCTACCTGGACGAGGACCTCTCGACCGACCTCGCCGCCCTTCCTCCGCTGGTCGCCCCACTGCTCTCGGGCCACTCGGACCTCGCCATCGGCACCCGCCTCGGGCGCTCCGCGCGCGTGGCGCGCGGAGGCAAGCGCGAGTTCATCTCGCGCAGCTACAACCTCTTGCTGCGGCGCGCCATGTCCGTCGGGTTCAGCGACGCACAGTGCGGGTTCAAGGCGATCCGCCGGGATGTCGCCCAGCGGCTGCTGCCGCTGGTGGAGGACGACGGGTGGTTCTTCGACACCGAGCTGCTCATCCTCGCCGAACGGGCCGGGCTGCGCATCCACGAGATCCCGGTGGACTGGGTCGACGACCCGGACAGCTCGGTCGACATCGTGCGGACCGCGACCGACGACCTCAAGGGGATGCTGCGCGTCGGCACGAATCTGGCCCGCGGCCGCATCCCGCTGGAGGCGGTCTACGCCGAACTCGGCCGCCGGCCCTTCACGCCGCCGCGCCCGCCCGGATTCTTCGGGCAGGTGCTGCGATTCGGGATCGTGGGCGTGCTGTCGACCGCTGCATACGCGGTGCTGTACCTGCTGCTGCAGAGCGTGCTGAGCGCGCAGGTCGCGAACCTGGCGGCGCTGCTGCTCACGGCGATCGCGAACACCTGGGCCAACCGGCGCTTCACCTTCGGTGTCGACGGACCCGGGATGGTGAAGCACCAGTTCCAAGGGCTCGTGGTGTTCGGCATCGCCTGGGCCCTCACCAGCGGATCGCTCGCCGTGCTCCACGCCGCCGCTCCGCACGCGTCCGCTCAGCTGCAGCTGCTCGTGCTCACCGCGGCCAACCTCGTCGCGACGCTGCTGCGGTTCGTGCTGCTGCGGTTGTGGGTGTTCCGGCGGCCCCGGGCCGTCCCCGGGGTCTCTGCGCCCGATCCTGCTGTGCCCTCCGCCCCCCTGACCCTCACCTCCACCGAAAGCGAGTGATCGCCATGTCCGTCACCGTCACCACCCCTCCGGCGTCAGTGTCCCCGACCACGGGAGCGGCGTCCGCGCCACGGCCCGGCGCGCGCATCCGTTCCGCTCTGCGGCGGGTCGTCCGCGGCCGGGAGGACGCCGCCCGCTGGGAGCGCCCCGCCCTGCTCGGCCTCCTCGCCCTCACCGCCCTGCTCTACCTGTGGGACCTCGCGGCGAGCGGGTACGCGAACTCCTTCTACTCCGCGGCCGTGCAGGCCGGGAGCGTGAACTGGGAGGCGTTCTTCTACGGCTCCAGCGACGCCGCCAACTCGATCACGGTCGACAAACCGCCCGCGAGCCTGTGGATCATGGCGCTGTCGGTTCGGCTGTTCGGGCTCAGCTCGTGGAGCATCCTCGTGCCGGAGGCGCTGATGGGCGTCGCGACGGTGGCCATCGTCTACGCGACCGTGCGCCGCCGCTTCAGCGCACAGACCGCCCTCCTCGCCGGCGGCGTGCTGGCCATCACGCCCGTGGCCGCCCTCATGTTCCGGTTCAACAATCCGGACGCGCTGCTGGTGCTGCTGCTCACCCTCTCCGCATATCTCACTCTGCGGGGCATCGAGAGCGGCCGGTTGCGCTGGGTCGTGTGGGCGGGCGTCGCCGTGGGGTTCGCGTTCCTCACCAAGCAGCTGCAGGCGTTCCTCATCCTCCCCGTGCTGGCCGGGGTCTATCTGGCGATGGCGCCGCTGTCGTGGCGCAAGCGCTTCCTGCACCTTTTCGCCGCGCTCGGTGCCGTGATCGTCTCGGCGGGCTGGTGGGTCGCGATCGTCGAGCTCGTCCCCGCCTCGCTGCGGCCCTACATCGGCGGGTCGCAGAGCAACAGCTTCCTGGAGCTCACGTTCGGCTACAACGGCCTCGGCCGCCTCACCGGCGACGAGACAGGCTCGGTCACCGGCGGGGGCGGCGGACGAGCCGGAGGCGGGATGTGGGGGCAGACCGGCATTCTGCGCCTGTTCGAGAACGAGATCGGCGGCCAGATCGCCTGGCTGCTGCCCGCCGCGCTCGTGGTGTTCGTCGTCGCGCTCGTGCTCGGCCGGCGGATGGCACGGACCGACGGCCGCCGCGCGACCCTGCTCGTCTTCGGCGGCTGGCTCATCGTGACCGCGCTGGCGTTCAGCTTCATGGTGGGCATCTTCCACGCCTATTACACGGTCGCGCTCGCTCCGGCACTCGCCGTCACCGTCGCCGTCGGCTCCTCGGCGCTCTGGCTGGCGCGCGAGCGGCTCTGGGTGCGCATCGTGTCGGCGGTCGTCGTGCTCGGGACAGGGGTCTGGGCCTGGGTGCTCCTCGACCGCGCGACCGACTGGCTGCCGTGGCTCAAGGTCGTCGTGCTGGCGGCGGCCATCGTCGCGGCGGTGCTGCTGACGCTGCCTCCGCGTCGCGCGCTCGCGGCGGCGACCATCGCCACGACCCTGGTGGCCGGGCTGCTGGCTCCGCTCGCGTACACGATCCAGACGGTGACGACGGCCCACACCGGGTCCATCGTCACCGCGGGGCCGACGGTCGCCGGTGGGATGGGCGGCCCTGGCGGTGCTCGCGGCTTCGGCGCTCCGGGCGGAGCGAACGGCGCGGCAGGCGGCTTCGGCGGTCAGGGGATGCCTCCCGGCGGTGCGGGGACGGCTCCCGGTGGGACGGGGACTGCGCCCGGCGCGACCGGCACTGTTCCAGGCGGCACAGGCACGGTTCCCGGCGGCACCGGCACTGTTCCAGGCGGCACGGTTCCCGGCGGCACGGGCGGGATGGGCTCCCTCCTCGGCGCAGGCACCGCCGGCTCGCAGCTCGCCGCGCTCCTGAAGGCCGACGCCTCGTCGTACACCTGGGTGGCGGCGGCCGTCGGCTCCAATGCGGCCGCCGGGTACCAGCTGGCGACTCAGCAGCCCGTCATGCCCATCGGAGGCTTCAACGGCTCCGACCCGTCGCCGACGCTCGCGCAATTCAAGCGGTACGTGTCCGAAGGGCGCATCCACTACTTCATCGCAGGCGGTGTCGGCGGACAGGCCAACGGCGGGAGCAGCTCGTCGAGCGAGATCGCGGCGTGGGTGGCCGACACATTCACCGCGCAGACGGTCGACGGGGTGACGGTGTACGACCTGACCCAGTGAGCCCCGCCTGGTCGCCTGTCGGGGGTCCGCGCCATCATGGACACATGACGGAACGCGGGCCCTCGACCACGCGCGCCCGCGGTCCGGAGCCCGAGCTCCCCGACCCGCGCGTGCCGGAACCGCCGCGCGGGCGGCTGGGGGTGGCGGGCGGCACCGCGCTGTACATCGCCGCGGTGCTCGGGACGGGCATCCTCGTGCTCCCGGCGCTCGCCGCGGCGGCCGCCGGGCCCGGCGCGATCCTGGCCGTCGCGGCGCTGGCACTCATCTCCATCCCCCTCGCGAGCACCTTCGCGGCGCTCGCGCGCCGGCACCCCGACGCCGGCGGCGTCGCCACCTTCGCGCGCAGGGCGTTCGGTCCCGGCGCTGCCCGGGTGATCGGGTACTGGTTCTTCTTCGGCACCCCCATCGGTGCGCCGATCGCAGCGCTGATGACGGCCAGATACGTCGTCGCGGTGATCGGCGGCGACACCATCAGCACGACCCTCATCGCCATCGGGCTGATGGTGATCCCCGTCGTCGTCACCGCCTTCGGCGTCCGGTTCGCCGCGTCCGTGCAGCTCGTGCTCTCCGGCGCGCTCGTCGCCGTGCTGATCTTCGTGCTGGCGGCGGCCGCACCGCACGCCCGGCCCGAGAACCTCGATCCGCTGCTCCCGCACGGCTGGGCGGGCGTCGGGCTCGCGATGAGCCTCTACATCTGGGCGTTCGCCGGCTGGGAGGCCGTCGCCGGGATCGGCGGCGAGTTCCGCCACCCGCGGCGCGACATCCCACGGGCGACCGCGCTGGCGCTGATCATCGTGTCCGTCGCCTATCTGGCCATCCAGGCCGTCACGGTCGTGGTGCTGGGCGAGAAGGCGGCCACGAGCGACGTGCCGCTCCTCGACCTGGTCCGGGTCGCGACCGGCGCCGGAGGCGGCGTCGTGGTGGCCGTGATCGCCGCGATCGTCGTGACCGGTGTCTTCAACGCCTACCTCGCGGCGTTCAGCAAGCTCGGCGCGGCCATGGGCCGCGACGGCGACCTTCCGGCCTGGTTCGGCCGGGGCGTCGAGAACGGCGCGGTCGCGCGGCGTGGCCTGCTGCTCTCCGCCGTCGTCATGGCCGTGTACTCCGTCGTCGTGCTGGCGAGCGGCGACCTCCCGCCGTTCATCCTCGTCCACACCAGCATCGCGGCCGCGGTCTACGGCCTGGGCGTGGCGTCGGCGCTGCGGCTGCTCCCCGCGCGCTCCCTCGGCTGGTGGATGGCGCTCCTCTCGTGCGTGCTCGCGGCCGGGCTCCTCGTGCTCGCCGGGTGGCACCTCGTGTTCCCCGCCGAGGTGGCGCTCGTGGCGCTCGCCGTCGGTGCGGTGCAGCGACCGCGTCGGGCGCATTAGCACAAATATGAATTCATATTTTTGCGTCCAATATGAATGATCCCTAGAGTCGGTCACGGAGAATTTCTCCGCGAACGGAGCGAATGGGAATGAGAAAGATCCTGGTCGGCGCGTCAGCAGTGGCGCTGGCGATGGTGGGAGTGGTGGCCGGGCAGTGGTCCCGGCAGGCGGCGTGCTGGCCCAATGTCGTCTCCTACGGTTACTCCCTCAGGTCCTAGGCATGCGTCAGAGGGTCACCGGCGCGATCGCCGTCGTCCCGGCTGGCATGGCGGTGCTTGGAGCCCTGGCCGGCTGTTCGTCGTCGACTCCGAAGACGAGGCAAACGCTCTCTCTCGATGGTCCGTGGGCCAGCGAGTTTCAGAAGGGGTTCGCCGATGCGAAGAGCGAGTGGGAACGCGATGTGCTCCGCGACGGCGTCGTCACCGCGACGGAGTACGAGCAGAGCAGAGCACATGTGCGGTCCTGCCTCGGGGACGCCGGCCTGACGATCGCCTGGAACGGATCCGGGGGATTCTCCCTCGGCTCGAAGTCGGGGTCGTACCCCGACGACTTCTTCGACCGCGCCGACCCGATCCTCCAGCAGTGCGAATCGCAGTGGGCCGGCTGGATCCCGGTCCTCTTCGAGCAGGTACGCCGCAATCCGGAGAAGAAGGACGAAGCGACGATCCAGGTGGCGTGTCTGGAGGCCGCGGGTCTGGTGGACAAGACCTACAGCAAGCAGCGCTGGTCGCGCGACAACGAGAAGGGCGACTTCCCGTTCGATGCGATGTCCGGGAGCGCGCGCCGATGCTCCCTCGATCCGCTGTCGCTCTGGCTGACCGAATGACCCGCAGGCGTGGGCCCCGGCGGCCTCTCGTCGGCATCGGCAGCATCGTCGCGGCGAGCGCCGCGGCTGCAGCCGCCGCACTGCTGGCACACCCACCGGAGCCGGCAACGTTGGCGGCGCCACGGCAGAACGCGACCGTTCCCGTGACGGAGCGCGCCTTCGATGACCGGCATCAGACTGAACTGATCGTGGCCCCGGGCCCGTCGCGCTCGGTGACCTCACCCCGAACCGGCCGCCTGACGGCCTTCGATTGTGCGGCAGGGGCAGTGCTGCTTTCCGGCACCGCACCGCTCGCGATCGACGGGCGGCGCCTGATCGCGTCGGCGACCGGCGCGCCCCTGTGGCGGTCGCTGGCGTCGGGTGACCGCGGGGACGACGTCCTCGCAGTGCAATCGGAACTCACCCGGCTGGGCTATCCGACCGAGCAGGACGGCGTCATGGGTCGTGCCACGTTCCGCGCTCTCGCGGCACTCCGAAGCGACCTGAGGCTGCCCGCTGCGGCCGATCCGATTCTGGACCTCTCCGACGTGGTCTGGCTGCCGCAGGCCGAGGTCGCGGTCGATCAGTGCGCCGGGGTGCTGGGGACGAATGTCGGCTCCGGCGACGAGCTCATCCGGCTTCCGGTCAGGGCCGTCTCCGCACGTCTTTCGACGGTCCCGGTCCCGCGGGTTCCCGGTCCGCGGAGCATCACGGTCGGGTCCGTGACCGTGCCGGTCGGTGACGATGGGGCCGTCACCGGTGAGGCGTCGCTCGACGGCCTCTCGTCCCTTCCCGAGTTCGCCGCGGCCGCCCAGAAGGGAGGAGCCGCATCGGTGCCGGCGAGCTGGGCACTATCGACGCCGGTCACCGTGCAGGTCGTGCCTCCGGTCGCCCTGTGGGATATGAAGGACGGCGCGGCCTGCATCCAGCCCGCGCGCGGAAGACCGGTACTCGTGCGAGTTCTGGGATCCGATCTCGGACAGTCGTTCGTCTCCGTCGGCGAGGGCGACGAACTCGGTGACGTGGTCGTCTCTCCTCCGAAGGCGCGCACGTGCCGGTGACCCTGGTGGAGGTCAGCCACTCGTTCGGACGCCCGCTGTTCGATCCGATCTCGCACACGTTCGCACCGGGCCGCCTCACGGGGATCGTCGGACCCAGCGGATGCGGGAAGTCCACTCTGCTCGGCATCGTCGCCGGCATGATCAGGCCGACGACCGGGCGGGTCGAGCGGACATCTGCCCGGTGCACCTGGGTCTTCCAGAACCCGCATGGAGTCGCCCAGCGGCGTGTGCTCGATCACCTGAGCCTGCCCTCCCTCGCTCGCGGAGCGCCGCGCCGCGAGGCGGACACCGAGGCGCGGGAGCTATTGACCACGTTCGGTCTCGGGGACAGAGCCGACGTGACCTTCGGAGCGCTCTCGGGCGGGGAGGCGCAGCGGCTCATGCTCGCGCGCGCCGTCGCCTCCCGGCCGGACCTCCTCCTCGTGGACGAGCCGACAGCTCAACTCGACCGTGCGATGGCCGCCCACGTGAACGGCGTCATGGGGCATCTGGCCGGCAGCGGGGCGGCCGTCGTGATCGCGACGCACGACCCGGTGACCCGGGACGCGTGCGACGAGATCATCGACCTCGCCTCCTCGGGCCGGTGATCGGCATGCGGTGGACGGAAGCGCTGCGCGAGGCGGGTCGCGATATCGCGTCCGGGGCGGGGCGGACAGCCACCTTCGCCGTGCTGTTCCTCGTCCTGGTCGGAGGGGTCGCTGTGGCTGCGGAGCTGACGACGCTCCAGGCCATCATGGCCGCCCGCGCGTACGTGGAGTCCGGTTCGGCGACGTATGTGATGAAAACGCAGAAGCGCATCGACGGGCGGTCGTGCGATGCGCTCGAATCGCTGCCCAATGTCACCGCTGCCGGGGCGATCCGGGAGGAGACCGAGCTTCTTGTGCCGTCGACGCTCCCGCAGACTCCGATCGCGTCCTTCTCGATTTCACCCGGGTTCCGGGACCTCCTGGCCGCACGAGGTGACGCCACTCGAGCGGGCGTCGCGCTATCGGAAGATGTGGCCGGGACGCTCGGCGCAGACGTCGGGGACGACGTGGCGACCGCTCACGGTTCGACGCCGGTGAATTCGGTCTTCGCGTACCCGGATGACGGCAGAGACTCGGTGCTGGCCTTCTCGGCTCTCGCCGTCATCCCTCTCGGAGAAGACCCCTTCGACGCGTGCTGGGCCACGATCTGGCCCCACGACGAATCGGCCGTCGCCGCCCTGGGACGGACCGTGCTCCCGAGAGCCGGGTCCAGTGCTGATCGGCCCGTCCTGTCGCAACTCAATCAGGCGCACGGCCTCGAGTTCACGTCTCCGCGCGCCTTCGGCACCGACTCCGCGACCTTCCTCGCGGTGGTCGCCGGTGCGGTCCTGGGTGCGGCACACGTGTTCCGGCGACGGCTCGCGCTCGCCTCCGATCGTCATATCGGGGTCGGCCGTCTGCCGCAGGTCATCAGTCAGACGGGGCAGTGCGTCGTCTGGGCGTCGATCGGCGCCGCCGGGGCGTTGAGCGCCGTGCTCGTCTCTCTTCCTCCGCAGGATGCGGACCGCGGACCCCTCCTGACGGCCTCTGTCCTGATCCTCGTCGGCGGCGCAGGTTCGGCGGTGACCGTCTGTGCCGTGACGACCTGCCTGATCCGGGAGTCATCTCTGTTCCGCTATTTCAAGAACCGGTGATCATCCGCCGCCATCGCGCATAATGGGGGCACCCGCGCCTGATCGCGGGCGCAGGGGAGGGGGTGCGGTGACCGAACACCAGCGGGCCGCGAGCATGCGCGACGTCGCCGCCCTGGCGGGGGTCTCGCACCAGACGGTGTCGCGGGTGATCAACGGCCATCCCAGCATCCGCGAGTCGACGCGCCAGCGCGTGCTGGCCGCCATGGACCAGCTGCATTACCGACCGAACCGGGCCGCCCGCGCGCTCGTCACTGCCCGGTCGCGAACGATCGGCATCCTGTCGACCTCGGCCGCTGCGCTGTACGGTCCGGTGTCGAGCATCAACGCCATCCAGGATGCGGGCAGAGCGGCGGGCTACTTCATCGCGGTCGCCCAGCTCTCCGACCTCCGGCCCGAGTCGATCGCCGCGGGTCTCGACCACCTGCTCGCGCAGTCCGTCGAGGGGCTCATCGTGATCGCCCCGCAGGAGGTCGTGCTCCAGCAGCTGGAGACGGCGCGCCTCGACGTCCCCTACGTGACCCTGCTCGGCGGACCGGCGTCGGTGCAGCGCGAGCTGACCGTCGACCAAGTGGCCGGCGCCCGGGCGGCGACGCGCCATCTCCTCGACCTGGGGCACCGGCGGATCGTCCACCTGTCGGGTCCGCTCGAATGGTTCGAGGCGCAGGCGCGGGTGCACGGCTACCGGTCGGAGCTCGCCGCCGCCGGCCTCGCGGCGCCGCCGTCGCCCGAAGGCGACTGGACCGCGGAGTCCGGCTACCGGCTCGGCCGGGAGGTGCTCTCCGACCCGGAGGTGACCGCCGTCTTCACCTCCAACGACCAGATGGCCCTCGGCGTCTACCACGCGGCGCACGAGCTGGGGCGCAGCATCCCCGGCGACGTGAGCGTCGTCGGTTTCGACGACATCGCCGAGGCGGCGCACTACTGGCCGCCGCTGACCACCGTCCTGCAGGACTTCACCCAGCTCGGCCGGCGCAGCGTCGAGAGCCTCGTGACGGAGATCGAGGGAGGCACGGAGCCGTCGCCGGTGACCCTGCGCCCCGACCTCGTGGTCCGCGCCTCGACGGCTCCACCGGCACAGGTGCGTCCTCCCGCCCCCGTGGCCTGAGGTCGCACCCCGCGCCCGCGTACCCCCCCGGGCGTCGGCGGGTCGGCCTAGGCTGGAGCGCATGAGCTCGCGCGATCTGGACTCGGAGACCGCGGCCCCCGCCATTCCCGATGTCGCGCCGGCCGGAGGTGTGCTGAGCGCGCCGTTCCGCTGGACCAGCATCGGGATGTGCCTCCTGATCACCCTGGCGGCGTTCGAGGCTCTCGCGGTGACGACGATCATGCCGACGGTGAGCCGCGAGCTCGACGGCGCCTCCCTCTACGCCTTCGCGTTCGCCGGACCGCTCGCCGTCGGCGTCGTCGGCATGGTGGCCGCCGGCGCGTGGACCGACCGCGGCAACCCGCGCTCCGCCCTGATCGCCTCCGTCGTGCTCTTCGCCGCCGGCCTGCTCACCGCGGGCCTAGCGCAGACGATGGGCGTGTTCGTCACCGGCCGGCTCGTGCACGGCCTCGGCGGCGGCGCTCTCACCGTGGTGCTCTACGTCATCGTGGCGCGTGTGTACCCGCCCCGGCTGCATCCCCGGATCTTCGCCGGCTTCGCCGCGGCGTGGGTCATCCCGTCGCTGATCGGGCCGTTCATCGCCGGAGTGCTGAGCGAGACGGTCGGCTGGCGGTGGGTGTTCCTCGGCGTCGTCGCCCTGACCGCTCTCGCCATGCTGATGGTCGTCCCGGTGATGCGTGATGTGCTCCGCGCACCCGGAGAACCCGGCCCCTTCCCCGTCGGCCGGATCCTGTGGGCCCTGCTGCTCGCCGGGGCCGTGCTCGCCCTCACCCTCGCGGCCGAGGCCTCCGGCCCGGTGCAGTGGATCGTGCCGGTGGTCGCCGCCGCGGTCGCGGCCGTCGCGATCCGTCCCCTGGTGCCTCGTGGCACGCTGATCGCGCGCCGCGGGCTGCCGAGCGTCATCCTGATGCGCGCCATCGTCGCCGCGACCTTCTTCGCCTCCGAGGTCTACGTGCCGCTCCTCATGGCGACGCAGTACGGGCTCTCCGCCGCGATCGCGGGTCTCGCCCTGACGGCGGCCGGTCTCAGCTGGTCGGCGGCCTCGTGGATGCAGGGGCGCTTCTCCGGCATCGGCAACCGTCTCGCAGCACGTCTCGGCGCGACCGGACTCACGATCGCCCTCGCGTCGCTCATCGCCACGGCGGTCTGGCATCTGGACCCGTGGATCGTGGTGGTCGGCTGGGCATTCGCCGGCGCGGGGATGGGATTCGTGTACCCGCGCCTCGGCGTGCTCACGCTGCACTACTCGACGGCGACCGACCAGGGGTTCAACAGCTCCGCGCTCACGATCGCCGACTCCACCGGCTCGGCGGTCGCCCTGGCCGCCACTGCCGTCGTCTTCGCGGCCCTCCGCGGAGCAGGGGGCGGTGTGCCGTTCGTCGGGGCGTTCGCGGTGACCGCAGTGCTGTGCGTTCTGGCCTGGGCGGTCGGGTCGCGACTGGTGCGCCGCTGACCACTCCCCGCAGCACGGTGCGCTCGCGTGCCCCTTGGCGGCTGGTATCGTGTGGTACAGCTTGGTATGCAGTTCTGGGAGGCGATGTGGAGACGGTCGACGCGCCGGCGGTTCTCGTGAGCCACCTCGGCTACGACACGGGGGCTCGCAAGTCCGCTGTGCTGGTCGGGTTCGACGACGCTCCCGAGCTGCGCGTGGAGCGGCTCGACGCAGAGGCCGCGGGAGGCGGCGAGACGGCGGTCGCGGTCGGCGCACCGCAACATGTCGCCCGCTGGTCGTCACGGACCTACGCGCGCGCCGACTTCTCATCGCTCACGACCCCGGGCCGCTACCGGCTCGTCGCCGGCGCGGGGGACGCGACGGTCGCCTCCGCCCCGTTCGTGATCGCGGCAGACCGGATCCCGAGCCTCGTCGTCTCCGACATCACGGCGATGTTCCGGGCGCAGCGCTCGAGCGGCGAGATCGACCGCGCGGATGCTGCCGCCCGGTTCTACGACGACGACTCCGGTCGCACCGTCGACGCGCGCGGCGGGTGGCTGGATGCGTCCGGCGACTACAGCAAATTCCTGAGCCACCTCACGTACACCAGCATGATGAGCCCGCAGCAGATCCCGCTCTGCGCCTGGGCGCTGCTCACGGCGGGGCGGGAACTCCGCGCCGCGCATCCTGGACTCGAGACCAGCCAGTACCCGCGTCTCCGCGACGAGGGCCTCTTCGGGGCGGACTTCCTCATCCGGTTCCAGGATCCGGCCGGTTTCTTCTACACGGCCATCTTCGACGCGCTTACGAAGCGGCTGGAGGAGCGCGTGATCACGGCGCCGCTGCAGGACAGCGTGCGCACGCAGCGGTGGCAGGCGGCGTACCGCCACGGCGGTGGTCTCGCCATCGCGTCGCTCGCGCTCGCCTCACGCGCCGACGATGCGGGCGAGTTCACCCGCGAGCAGTACTTCTCCGCCGCCGTCCGCGGGTTCGACCACCTCGAAGCGCACAATCGCGAGTACCTCTTCGACGGCGAGGAGTCCGTCATCGACGACTACTGCGCGCTTCTCGCGGCCGCCGAGCTGCTGGGAGCGGCCGCCGAGAACGGAGCGGACGCGAGGGCCTTCGTCGAAGCGGGGACGCGGCGCGCAGATTCTCTCGCCGGACGGCTGCGCGATGGCGCGACGGGCGCGTGGCTCGTCGGCGACGTGAACGGGCGGCCGTACTTCCACGCTGCCGAGCCGGGGCTGCCGGTCGTGGCTCTCCTGCGATGGGCCGAGGTGCTGAGGGCCGCGTCGCCGGCCGACCCTGGCGCCGATGCGGCCGAGCGCACGGCGCTCGCCATCCTCACGGGAGTGCTGCGGCGCACGGATGCCGTTGCCAACCCGTTCGGGTACCCGCGGCAGCGCATCCAGCCCGCCGGAGCTGCGCCCCGCGACGCCTTCTTCTTCCCGCACGAGAACGAGACCGGCTACTGGTGGCAGGGGGAGAACGCCGGGCTCGCCTCGCTCGCCTACGCTGCGGCCGTCGCGTCCCGGCTTCCCGAGGTCGATGAGGAGCTGCGCGCGCGGCTTCGCACGCTGCACGCCGATGTGGTCGCCTGGGTCGGGGGTCTCAATCCGTTCGATTCGTGCATGCTGCAGGGCCGAGGGAGGAACGGGGTGGAGTACTCCGCGGTGTACCAGAACACCCCGGGCGGCATCGTCAACGGGATCACCTCCGGCTGGGCGGATGAGGACGGCATCGCGTTCCTCCCCGCCGATGCGCCGGACGGCGAGGAGTGGCGCTGGGCCGAGCAGTGGATCCCGCACTCCGGCTGGTTCCTGCTCGCGGTCTGCGCCGGCTGAGCCCGCGCAGACCGGCTGTCCGGCCGGCCGTCAGGCACCCGGCCGCCGTCAGGACTCCAGCAGCGGAGCCGGGTCGTCCTCCGAGAAGTCCATCGCCGGCGGCTTCCGGCGGAACCCGCCGGTGAGGATCGCCAGCAGGACCACGCCGATCGCGACCCAGATCCCACCGGCGATGAAGGTCGTCGGAGAAAGGCTGGTCCACAGCCAGACGGTCAGGGCGAAGCCGATCAGCGGTGCGATCAGGTGGGTCAGCACGGCGCGTGCGCCGCGCTCGCGCTGGTCGATCAGGTAGTGCTTGATCACGGCCAGGTTCACGAAGCTGAAGGCGACGAGCGCGCCGAAGGAGATCACCGAGGCGGCGACGTCCAGCGGGAGCAGCAGGGCCCCGACGAGGCCGACGACGCCGACGATGAGGACCGCGAGCCACGGCGTCTTGAAGCGCGGGTGGATGGCGGCGAACACGCGCCGGGGCAGCTGGCCGTCCCGGCCCATGGCGAACAGGATGCGCGCGACGCTGGCCTGCGATGTCATCGCCGAGGCGAAGCTGCCCGCGATGTAGGCGGCCGTGAAGAAGGTGAACAGCGCACCGCCGCCGACGCGCGTCATCACATCGAGCGGCGCGGAGTCGGTGTCGGTGAAGTTCGCGAAGTCGGGGAAGACGAGCCCGGCGACGTACGCCGTGACGATGAACAGGAGGCCGCCGACCAGCGTGCACAGGATGATCGCGCGCGGGATGCTCTTCCTGGCGTCCTTCGCCTCCTCGCTCAGTGTCGAGACGGCGTCGAACCCGAGGAAGGCGAGCGCCAGGATCGCAGCGCCGGCGGCGATCCCGCCCAGGGTCGCGTCGCCCGAGAAGAAGGGGTCGAGCAGGTTCGGCACGGTCGCTCCGCCCGAGAGGTAGGCGATCCCGGTGGCGACGAAGACGACGATGAAGACGATCTGGACTCCGACCAGCGCCAGGTTGGCGCTCGACACGAGCGTGATGCCGATCACGTTGAGCAGCGTGACCACGACCACCGACCCGACCACCCATACCCACGCGGGGACGGCGGGGAAGGCGGCGTTGAGGTAGATGCCGATCACGAGGTAGTTGAGCAGCGGGAGCGCGAGGTAGTCGAGGAGCAGGGTCCAGCCGGTCAGGAAGCCGAGGTGGCGCCCGAACGTCCGCTGCGTGTAGGTGTAGGCCGATCCCGCGACTGGATACGCGCGCACCATGCTGGCGTAGCTGCCGGCGGTGAACAGCATCGCGATGGTCGTCACGAAGTAGGCGCCGGCCAGGTGGCCGCCGGTCGTCTCGGTGACGAGTCCGTAGGTGGTGAAGACGGCAAGAGGGAGCATGTAGGCCAGGCCGAACAGCAGGAGGGACGGGGTCCCGAGGCTGCGCTTGAGTCGCGGACCGGCGGGAGCGGCGGTGCTCGAGGGTCGGGAGGTGGTGGTCACGGGGTGCCCTTCGTCAAAGCCGGAAAGCGGTTACCCGGGAATGTATAGCTTTGGTGCTCGATTGGTAAAGAGAAATTTTCCCGACCGTGCCGGCGCTCAGGGCTCGACGACCGCTTTGACGAAGCCCGCTGCCCGCTGAGCCATGAGCTCGTACGCCTCATCGACTCCGTCGAGCGGGAAGCGGTGGGTGACCAGGGGCGCGAAGGTGAAGGCGCGGGAGGCGACCTGTCCGAGCGCATCGCTCATCGCCCGCATGACGCGCGGGTGGTCCGGGCAGAACCCGTTGACCACCGTCGCGCCTTTGTACCAGAGGTCCATGTCGAACGGCGCTGTGCCGGCGTGGTGGTACCCGACGACGCAGAGGGTGCCGAACGGGCGGACGAGCAGGGATGCGGTGGCCAGTCCCGGCGTCACTCCGGTGGCCTCCAGCACGACGTCGGCGCGGGGGTCCGCGCCGGCCGGCCCGGCGCCACTCGCACCGGCACCGCCCGCGCTGTCCGCGAAGGCGGCCACCTCGTCCGGGTGGAGCGCGACCGTGGCACCGAGCGCGATGGCGCGTTCGCGCGCCTCCGGGTTCGGGTCGACGGCGATGATCGTGCGCGGCGCCCGGGCACGGGCGAGCTGCAGCAGCCCGAGCCCCATGAACCCCAGACCGACGATCGCCACCCGGGACCCCGGGGCGAGCGGTGTCCGTGAGATGGCCTCCTCGAGCGTCGCGATCGGCTCCCCGATCGCGTGCGCCGGTTCGATGCCCGCCGGGACCGGCAGCAGCAGATCGTCCTCCAGCAGCGCGTGCGTCGCGAAGCCGGGTCCGCCGAGCCCGGTGACGAGCTCCCCCTCCCGCCACCGGGAGGATGCCGACCCGGCGGCGATGACGCGGCCCGTGATTTCGTGGCCGAGCTCGATCGGGTCGTCGCCCTCGCCCGGTCCGCGGAGCCACGGCGAGAGGTCCGACGTGCAGACCCCGCTCGCGACGATCTCGACCAGCACCTGGCCGGGGCGCGGTTCGGGGGTGGGGGCCTCCTCGATGCGGGAGGTGCGGGCGGCGACGACTCGGCTGATCAGCATGCGAGCAGTGTAGCGCTGTGGTCCGTTGTGGTCTTACGTGGACGCGTTCTCACAGCGCTCCCATTTGGTCACGGATTGTTTCAAACGCGTAAACGACGAAACCATCTCTTGTTACCGCTCACATTCTGTCTTACTCTGGCATTGGGTGGTATCGATCTGGGATACAGTCCGGTCCACCCCTCAGCCGTCTCGGCACCCGAGCAGTTCAATGGAGAAGCACATGCAGACATACTCTGCGGTCGTCGTCGCCGCCGGTGGGCAAGGCCGGGTCCATGCCGCCGCCTACCGCGCCGACGAGCGTGTGCGGCTCACGGCCGTCGCCGATGTCGACGCGTCCGCGGCGAACCTGTTGGCGGCCGAGCTCGACATCCCGCGGAGCTACGCGGACGTGACGGCGATGGTGCGCGAGGAGCGCCCCGAGATCGTCAGCGTCTGCACCCCTCCCGCGTTCCGCCGGCCCGTGGTCGAGGCGGCCATCGACGCCGGCGTCCGCGCCATCCATTGCGAGAAGCCCTTCGCCCTCAGCTACGGAGACGCGCTCGCCATGACCGAGCGGGCCGCCGAGGCGGGCGTCCAGCTGACCGTCAACCTGCAGCGCCGCTTCGAGCCGGTGCATCGGTTCGCGCGGGCGCAGCTCGACGAGGGCGTCATCGGAGAGCTGGTCACCATCGAGGGATACTGCCCGAACCTCTTCGACTGGGGAAGCCACATCATCGACCTGGCGCTCTTCTACCGGCACGACGCCCCCGCCGAGTGGGTGCTCGGGCAGATCGACGTCAGCACCAACCGCTATGTCTACGGTGCCTTCGTTGAGACCTCCTCCGTGACGCAGGTCTCCTGGAGCGACGGCGTCCGCGCGACGATCTCCACCGGCCGAGAGCCGGCCACGCCGCTCCTCAACCGCGAGAACAACCTGGGGCTGATCCTGCAGGGCACCCGGGGGCGGATCGTGGTGAACGGTCAGGAGTGCGTCGTCCAGCGCTTCGGAGCGGAGGGGATGCGCTTCGCCTCCCCGTACGCGAGCGATCCGTCGACGTGGGACCACGGGATCGACCCGGCCATCTTCGCCTGCACGCGCGCGGCCGTCGCGGATCTGGTGGACGGTCTGCAGACGGGGGAGGAGCCGGTGCTCGCCGCGCGTCACGCGCTCGCCGGCGCGGCCATCGTCTTCGCGACCTACGAGAGCAGCCGGTCGCGCGGCCGCGTCGCCCTCCCGCTCCAGGTGTACGACAACGCCCTGCTCAGCGGGCTCGACGAGGGACTGTGGTCGCCGGCCGGCGAACTGCGGTCGACGTGGTGACGCGGATGGCGACCGCGACGGTCATGCTCGTGGGCGACGACGTGTACGAGGACCTCTTCGCCGCGGGCGTCGAGCTCCAGGCACTGCTGGCCGACGACGGGCTCGCCACGCGCGTGCGGATCGGCGCCGGGTCGCTGCGCGAACAGGCGACCGCGTCGGACGAAGCGACCCCCGGTGACGACGTCATCGCGCTGTACCGCGCCGCGGGCGAACTCGACGACGACGCCCGCCGCGGGCTGGAACGCGCGGTGGCCGCGGGCGCCGGCCTCCTCGCCGTCCACTCCACCGCCTACCTGGAGGACGACGCGCTGGTTCCGGTGATCGGCGCCCGCTACCTCGACCATGGCCCGCTGCCGCACGAGTCCCGGTTCGCCGTCGCGCTCGCGCCGCACCCGGTGACCGCCGGCGTCGAGCCGTTCGAGCTGGAGCACGAGCACTACCGCCTCGCCGTCCAGCCCGGTGTGGAGGTGCTGGCCTGGCGCGACGCCCCGTACGGGCGCGAACCCCTGGTCACCGTGCACGCCTATGGTCGCGGGCGCGTCTGCTACCTGCAGTTCGGCCACGACCTCCGGGCCTGGGGCTCGACGGAGGTCCGCCGGCTCGTCACGAACGCGGCGCGCTGGCTCGCCCGGCCCGCCCGCACGGCCGAGGAGGCCGCGCTACCCACCCGCCCGATCGACGCGGAGGACACCGACCGCCCATGAGAGTGCTCCTGAGACGAGCCGTCTTCTATCTGATCACCGCCTGGGCGGCGATCAGCCTCAACTTCCTGCTCCCGCGCATCATGCCCGGCAGCCCGGCCGACGCGCTGATCGCCAAGTTCCACGGCAAGCTGTCGCCGGATGCCATCCAGGCACTGCGGGTGCTGTTCGGCCAGAGCGATGCGAGCCTCTGGCAGCAGTACCTGGACTACTGGAAGAACCTGTTCACGGGCAACTTCGGCACGTCGTACGCCTACTACCCGACGCCGGTGGCGGACGTGCTGGCGAGCAGCATCGGCTGGACCCTCGTCCTGATCACCGTGTGCACCGTTCTCGGCTTCCTGATCGGCACCGGCCTCGGGATGATCGTCGGCTGGAAGCGGGGGTCGTGGCTGGACGGCCTCATCCCGTTCACGACGCTGCTGTCGAGCATCCCGTACTTCTGGTTCGCCATCTGCGTCGTGCTGATCTTCTCGATCGTGCTGCACTGGTTCCCGCTCTCCGGCGGCTACTCCGTGACCGAGACCATCGGCTGGAACCTCGGCTTCATCGGCAGCGCCACGTACTACGCCGTGCTCCCGGCCCTCACGATCGTCGTCGCCTCGATCGGCGGTTGGCTGATCGGGATGCGCAACATGATGGTGACGACGCTCAGCGAGGACTACGTCCGGCTGGCGGAGGCGAAAGGCCTCCCGAAGCGAAGGGTGATGTTCAGCTACGCGGCGCGCAACGCCATCCTCCCGTCGTTCTCGAGCTTCGCGATGTCGCTCGGCTTCGTGGTGGGCGGCTCCATCGTCACCGAGGTCGTCTTCAACTACCCCGGGATCGGCACCGTGCTGTTCAAGGCGGCGCAGGCCCAGGACTACCCGCTCATGCAGGGCATCTTCCTGGTGATCACGATCACCGTCCTGGTCGCGAACCTCCTCGCGGACCTCATGTACGTCTTCCTCGACCCCCGCACACGAGAGAGCTGAGCTGACATGGCCATCGCCGCCGCCACCGCCGTCGAAGCGGAGAACGCCGAGACGGACACCCCGACATCCCGGTTCGCGTGGATGCGCGCCTTCCGCCGTCCCTGGACCCTCACCGGCATCGTCATCACCGCCGTCTTCTGCATCTTCGGGATCATCGGACCCTGGGTGGCGCCGTACGACCCGTCCGCGGTCAGCAAAGCGACGCTGCAGCCGCCGAGCCCGGAGCACTGGCTCGGCACGACGCAGACCGGGCAGGACGTGCTGTCGCAGATGCTGTACGGCACGCAGATCTCGCTGCTCGTCGGGGTCGGCGCGGCGATCGTCGCGACCGTGCTGTCGGTGCTCGTCGGCCTCGCCGCCGGCTACCTGGGCGGCCTCTCGGACGAACTGCTGTCGCTGCTCGCCAACGTGTTCCTGGTCATTCCCGCCCTGCCCCTGACGGTCATCCTCGCCTCCTACCTGCCGAAGTCGGGATCGCTCGGCATCATCCTGGTCATCTCGATCACGGGATGGGCGTGGGGCGCCCGCGTGCTGCGCGCGCAGACCCTGTCGTTGCGCAAGCGCGACTTCGTCGAGGCGGCGCGGGCGACCGGCGAGCGCACGTCGAGCATCATCTTCCGCGACATCTTCCCCAACCAGATCGCCGTGATCGCCGCCAGCTTCCTCGGGACCGTGACCGGCGCGATCCTCACCCAGGCGAGCCTGGCGTTCCTCGGGCTGACGAACGTGACGGAATGGTCCTGGGGGACCATCCTCTACTGGGCGCAGGTGTCGAGCGCGATGCTGACCGGCTCGTGGTGGTGGTTCGTGCCCGCCGGTCTCGCCATCGCCCTGCTGGGCACCGGGCTCTCGCTGGTCAACTTCGGCATCGACGAGTTCATCAACCCGCGCCTGCGTCAGGCCGGCATCGGCACCAGGAAGGCGCAGAGGGCGCAGGTCCGCGCCCAGCGTGCGAAGGTCGTGCGCGGACCGGCCCGCGTGCGCGGGCAGCGCCCTCCCCACCAGCCGTACGACCCGGTCACCAGCGATGTGATCCTCCGGATCGAGAACCTGCACGTGGACTACGTCGGCGAGAACTCGGTGACGCCCGCGGTCAACGACGTGTCGCTGACGCTGCGCCGCGGCGAGGTGCTGGGCATCGCGGGGGAGTCCGGGTCGGGCAAATCGACCCTGGCCTACGCCATCACGCGGCTGCACAAGCCGCCCGCGCAGATCACAGGCGGCGGCATCTTCTACACGAACACCGACGGGTCGACCACCGACATCCTGCGGATGAGCGACAATGAGCTCCGCGACTTCCGGTGGGACGAGCTCTCGATCGTGTTCCAGTCGGCCATGCACGCGCTCAACCCGGTGCTGACGGTCGGCGCGCAGCTCGACGACGTCCTCCGCGCGCACCGGCCCGAGCTGTCCTCGGCCGACCGCGCGGCCCGCGTCGTCGAGCTGCTCGGGCTGGTCGGCATCCAGACCGACCGGGTGAACGCCTACCCGCACGAGCTCTCCGGTGGGATGCGGCAGCGCGCCATGATCGCGGTCGGGCTCGCGCTCGACCCCGAGATCATCGTGATGGACGAACCGACCACGGCCCTCGACGTCGTCATCCAGCGCCAGATCATCGAGAAGATCATCGAGCTGAAGGACCGCCTCGGGTTCGCGGTCGTCTTCATCACCCACGACCTGTCTCTGCTCATCGAGCTCTCGGACACCATCGCGGTGATGTACGCCGGCCGGGTCGTCGAGCTCGCCGACGCCGACGAGTTCTACCGCAACCCGCGGCACCCGTACAGCCAGGGACTGCTGGCGTCGTTCCCGACGCTGTCCGGGCCGAAGCGCGAGCTCGCCGGCATCCCGGGGTCGCCGCCCGACCTGCGGCAGCTGCCGACGGGATGCGCGTTCGCGCCACGCTGCCCGCTCGCCTTCGACCGCTGCGTCGAGGTCGTGCCTCCGCTCATCCCTCTGGCCGGACCCGCCGAGTGGCGGCAGGCCGAGGCCGCCTGCCTCCTCTACGAAGGCGACGGATCGGCGGCCGCCCGGGTGCCGGATGGGATCGCAGAACGGATTGAGGACGCCCGATGACGACGATCGAGACAGCACCCCAGGCGGCATCGCCTTCCGGCGACGACGTGCCGGTGCTCGAGGCACGCCACGTCACCAAGCACTTCACCGTGCACAGCTCGCCGTTCCGTCGCGGTCCGCGCCGCGTCGTCCATGCCGCCGACGACGTGTCGCTCGCCCTCTACGCCGGGCGGATCATGGCGCTCGTCGGCGAGTCCGGATCGGGCAAGTCGACCTTCGCCCGGCTGCTCGCGCAGCTGCACCCGGTGACCTCCGGCGAGATCCTCTACCGCGGCACGCCGGTCCGGGTGAAGGGCGGGGCGTCGTTCCGGGCGCACGTCAGCAAGGTGCAGCTGATCCTGCAGGATCCGTTCGGGTCGTTCAACCCGGTGGCGACGATCGCGCGAACGCTGACCCGCGCGGTCCGCATCCACCATCCGAAAGCCGACGGACCCGCCCAGCGGCGCATCATCGACGACCTGCTGGCCCAGGTGAGCCTGCGGCCCGCACGCCAGTTCACCGAGAAGTACCCGCACGAGCTCTCCGGCGGTCAGCTGCAGCGCATCTCGATCGCGCGGGCGCTCGCCGCCGATCCCGACGTCTTCCTGGCCGACGAGCCGGTGTCGAGCCTGGATGTGTCCATCCGTCTCGGCGTGCTCAACCTGCTCCGCCGGCTGGTGGAGGAACGTGGGGTCGCCCTGCTGTACGTCACGCACGACATCGCCTCGGCCCGCTACTTCGCCGAGGACACCAGCGTGATGTACGCCGGGCAGCTCGTCGAGGCGGGCCCGAGCGAGACCGTGACGCAGAAGGCGGCGCACCCCTACACGCAGCTGCTCATCGCCTCCGCGCCCGACCCCTCCCGGCCCGACGAGGCGCGGCCGCGCGACATCGGTCAGCCGCCCAGCCTGATCGACCCGCCCTCCGGCTGCCGGTTCCACCCGCGCTGCCCGTTCGCGATGGAGCGCTGCCGCACCGACGCGCCGCCCGCCTTCGCCCTCGAGGACGGCCAGTGGGCGAAGTGCTGGCTGTACGCGGACGACGCGGAGGCGGCCGAGCGGAGGGCCGAGAACGCCGTCGCCTACGGGCTGGGCGCCGTGCGCCCGGCCGGCCGCCGCATCCCCACCGGGCCGGACGCCCCCACAGACCCTCGGAAGAGCACAGACGCTCGGACGAGCCCAGACGCTCCAGAAACAACCGACACCAAGGGAGACCAGCAATGAATCGCAGAAGGTCCATACGTCGCGCCGCCATCGGCGCGGCTTTGGCCGCCTCGCTCGTCGTGCCGCTCGCCGCCTGCTCGTCGAACGGTTCGGGCTCGGGCGACGGACTGATCCTCAACGTGGCGAGTCAGTCCGACAGCCTCACGCAGTCCTTCAACCCGTACCTGCCGAACACCGCGCAGGGCGCCACCTACACCAACCAGGGCGCCGGCGGCTTCATCTACGAGCCGCTCGTGCAGATCAACAACGTCGACATCGGCCACGACATCCCGTGGCTGGCGAAGTCGTGGGAGTGGAGCGACGAGAACAAGACGCTCACCCTGCACCTGCAGTCGGGCGTGAAGTGGACGGACGGCAAGAAGTTCTCGGCCGACGACGTCGTGTTCACCTACGACCTGCTGAAGAAGTACCCGGCTCTCAACGTGGGCGGCGTCGACTTCGACACCATCACAGCCAAGGACCCCGACACCGTCGTGATGACCTTCGCAGCGCCGTCGGAGACGAAGTTCACCTCCCTGGTCTCGGCCGCGATCGTCTCCAAGCACATCTGGTCGAAGGTGGGCGACCCCACCAAGTACGTCGACAAGAACCCGGTCGGCACGGGGCCGTTCATCCTCGACACCTTCTCGCCGCAGAGCTTCGTGCTCAAGACGAACAAGGACTACTGGCAGACGCCCGCGAAGATCGGCGGCATCCGGTTCATCCCCTACAAGGACAACCAGGGCCAGACGAACGCGCTCGTGCAGGGCCAGGCCGACTGGTCGGGCACCTACATCGCCGACGCCGAGAAGACGTACCTGTCGAAGAGCAAGGACAACCACTACTGGGCTCCGGTCGTCGGATCGGACGGACTCATCCCCAACCTGGAGAAGTGGCCGCTGAGCGACATCGCCGTGCGCCGCGCGATCAGCCTGGGCGTCGACCGGGCGCAGATCGGTGCGGCGACCGACTCGCCGCCCGCGACGAGCCAGACCGGACTCCCGATGCCCGCCTTCGAGAGCGAGGTCGCAGCCAAGTACAAGAACCTCGACTTCAAACAGGACAAGCCGGCCGCCGAGAAGCAGCTGACCGACGCCGGCTACACGAAGGGATCGGACGGCTACTACGAGAAGGACGGCAAGAAGGTCGAGTTCTCGGTGAGCTTCCCGGCGTCGTACACCGACATCGCGGCGCGCGCCCAGGTTCTCGTGTCGCAGCTGAAGGACCTCGGGATCAAGCTCGACATCGACACCACCTCGGTGAACGACATCAACAAGATCACCGCCGACGGAACCTTCCAGTCGACCATCGGCTACCCGGTCGGCCCGGCGCCCCGCGCGTTCAACATCTACGACTCGATGATGAACCCGAACAAGTACTACCCGCTGGGGCAGGCGACGCCGACGTTCGAGAACATCGAGCGCTTCAACGACCCGGTCGCGAAGGAGCTGTTCACCAAGTACCCGCTGGCGACCACGGACGCGGAGCGGGCGCAGATCCTCGAGCAGCTCGAAGGCATCTGGATCGACCAGCTGCCGATGATCGTGATGTTCTACTGGGGCAACTACGGCGACTGGAGCAGCGCGAAGGTCACCGGCTGGCCGAGCGAGGACAACCCCTACTTCGCGCCGTACCCCAACCCGGTGGTGGCGCTGAAGCTGAAGCCGGTCTCCTGACCGGACGTGCACCGTCCGCGGGCGGGCCGGTCACCCGGTCCGCCCGCGGTCTCGCAAGAGAACGAGAGAGATGACGCACAACAAGAACGCACTGGTCGTCGTGAACGGCGACGACATCCACCACGACCTGCTGACGGCCTCCCTGGTGTACCAGCAGCTCGGCATCGAGGCGGGCCTCGTGACGCGACGCGGGATGGGCATGAACCGCTTCGTCGACGCCCGGCCGGAGACGGCCGACGCCGACACCTACCTGCTCTACACATCGGGCGGCCTCTTCCCGACGGCGCAGCAGCAGGCGCTGTCCGATGCGGTGCGGGCCGGGAAGGGGCTCGTCGGCATCCACGGGGCGAACATCCTGGGCTGGGAGGGGGATGGGCTGGACCCGGCCGACCGGCCCATGTTCGAGCTGCTCGGCAATCGCTACCTCTCCCACGGGCCCGGCCACCACGAGGGCCGGCACACGATCGAGATCGTGGGAGAGCATCCCATCACCGAGGGCATCGCCGACTTCGAGCTGTTCGACGAGTACTACGAGTTCGAGCTCGCGGACGACGACGTGCAGGTGCTCGCGCGCAGGCACCGCGCGGACGGCGCCGAGATCCCCGTGATGTACGGGCGGGAGGCCGGAGCGGGCCGCGTGGTGTATCTGGCACTCGGCCACGACCTGCGCTCGTGGGGCGAACCGCCCGTGCGCGAACTCGTGCGGCGAGCCCTGCTGTGGACGGCGGGGGCGCTGTGAGCGCGCCGGAGACCATCGGCGGCCCCGGCATCGGTGGCGCAGGCGCAGACGCTCGGCCGCTCGCCGTCATGGGCTACACGATCCTGGAGCACGCGCTCGCCGACCTGGAGGGCGCCTTCGACCGGGTGGCCGCCATCGGCTATCTCGGCGTCGAGACCTATGGTCTCGTCGAAGCGTACGGCCCAGAGCGCGTGCGCGTCGCCGCCGCGGCGTCCGGCCTCGCCATCACGAGCGCGCACACGCCGTTCCCGGCGGGCGAGGCCGCAGAGCGGCTGCTGGATGCCGCGCAGGCCCTCGGCGCGCCGACCCTGGTGTGGTCGATGGAGCGCGAGGAGTTCGACTCGCCCGACCGCATCCGCGCGGGCGTCGAGCGGGTCAACGAAGCGGCGGAGAACGCCGCTGCCCGGGGTCTCACCATCGGCTACCACAACCACTTCGCCGAGTTCTCGCAGGTGTTCGACGGACGCCAGGCCTACGACCTCCTCCTCGACCTGCTCGACCCCCGGGTCGTTGTGGAGCTCGACGCCTACTGGGCACGGATGGGCGGCGCCGACCCCGCCGAGGTGCTGACCCGCCTGGGCGACCGCGCACGGCTGGTCCACATCAAGGACGGCCCTGCGGTCAGCTACGAGGACGACGTGATGGTTCCGATCGGCGACGGCGCGATGGACTGGGGACGCATCCTGAGCGCCCCGTCCGGCCTGCGCTGGCACATCGTCGAGCTCGAGCGGTTGAGCGTCGACACCTTCGACGCGCTGGAGCAGTCCTACCGCCACCTCGTCGGTCTCGGCGTCTCGCGCGGGAGCGTCGCCGCATGAGTGCGCGCGTGCTGTTCCTCGGAGGCAACGGGATGATCGGCTCGGCCGCTGCCCGCGAAGCCGTCGCCCGGGGTATCGACCTCACCATCGTCACCCGCTCGGAGCCGCGGCGCATGGTGCCGGAGGGCGTCCGCATCCTGACCGGCGATGTCCGGGACCCCGCCGCGCTGCCGGCGCTGCTCGGGGACGAGCGGTGGGACGCCGTCGTCAACTGGGTGGCCTTCACGCCGAAGGACCTGGACGGGCACGTGGAGTACTTCGGCGAGCGCACCGGCCAGTACGTCTTCATCTCCACGTGCTCCGTGTTCGCGCGTCCGGTGCCGTTGCTGCCGATCACCGAATCCTCTCCGCGGCGGCAGCCCGTCTTCGGGTACGCCAGGGACAAGATCGCATGCGAACTCCTGCTGGAGAACGCCTATCGTGAGCGGGGCTTCCCGCTCACGATCGTCCGCCCGTTCCACACCTACGACGAGACGACCGTGCCGGTGCTCGCCGGCTGGACGGCGATCGAGCGGATGCGCGCGGGCGAACCGGTCGTCGTCCACGGTGACGGCACGTCGCTCTGGACGCTGATGCACTCCAGCGACTTCGCCCGCGCGTTCGTGCCGCTGCTCGGCGAGGGGCACGCGATCGGCGAGAGCGTGAACGTCGTCAGCGGCGACATCCTCACCTGGGACCAGATCCACCTGGAGCTGGCCCGTGCCGCCGGTGTGCGCTCGCCGCTGCTGGTGCACCGCTCGAGTGAGACGATCGGCGAGGAGATCCCCGGGTGGGACGAGGTGCTCGAGCACGACTTCCGGCACACGATGCTGTTCGACACGACGAAGCTGCAGCGGCTGGTTCCCGGCTTCGCGCCGGCGGTGCCGTTCGCCGAGGGGGCACGCCGAGTGGTGCGCCACCACGACGAGCATGCGGGGGCGCGCCGCGTCAACGCGGAACTCGCCGCGGCATTCGATCGTCTCGCGGCGCGGTAACGAGTGGTATGAATGAGGCGTGCTATCGGCAGGGAGAGGGTATCGACGTTGACGCAGCCGGAGACTCTCGGTCGGGATGCGGTCGCCGCCATCCGGCCTGACTACCCCGAGCCCCTGTGGATCCAGGTGATCAACCTGATCAACCACGAGATTGCGACCGGCGTGCTGAAGCCGGGCTCGCGCCTCCCCCCGGAGCGCGAGCTGTGCCAGCAGCTGTCGATCTCGCGGGTGACCCTGCGCAAGGCGCTCAGCCAGCTGGTCGAGGACGGCGTGCTCAGCGCCTCCCACGGTCGCGGCTGGTATGTCGCCCAGGCCCCCGCGCCGGGCAAGGACTTCCCGAACAACCTCGAGTCGTTCAGCGAGACCGCGCACCGGATGGGGCTCGCGGCGTCGTCCACCGTGCTGCGCGCGGAGACGAAGGCCGCGACCCTGGACGAGGCGGAGGAGCTGGGCGTCGCACCCGGCACGCCGCTGTTCCACCTGGAGCGGGTCCGCCTGCTGGATGACGTGCCGATCGCCGTCGACGTCACGCGGCTGCCCGCATCCATAGCGCCGTCGCTCGAGGCGGTCGACTTCGCCACCGCATCCTTCTACGAGGCGTTGGCGGATGCCGGCATCGAGCCCTTCCGCGCCGATGCGACGATCGAGGCGCGGGAGGCGACAGGGGCTGTCGCGGAGCACCTGGGCCTGGAGCTCGGCAAACCGGTCCTGGTCATGCGACAGGTCGCGGTCGACCAGTCCGAGCGCCCCCTCTTCGTGTCGACCATCACGTACGCCGGCGAGCGCTACCGCCTGCGCACGCACTTCGCGCGCACGCGCTAGCGCGCACCCCTCCGCCCCTCCGCCCCCCTCTGCGCATTGCGGTGTCACCGTCCGTCCGCTGCGCGAACGGAGGAGATCCCGGACGGTACGGCTCCGCGTGCCTCCGTTCGTGGCGAATCGCCGCGCCGTTCGCCGAGATCTCCTCCCTTTCGGACCGCGATGAAAACGGAGGAGTTCACCGGGCGGCACGCCGCAGGACGCGAGAAACGGAGGAGGTTCGAAGCCGGAGAGGTCCCGAGTACCTCCGTTCGCCGCATCGGGCGGGCGCGGAGTCAGGCGGTGGCGAGCAGCTCCGCGACGGCGGCGTCGTCCGTCCACGCGCGCGCCCAGTGCCCCTGCTCGGCCGGGCCCGGGTCGTCGGGCGTCACGAGCACGTCGGGCGACCGCCGGTAGCGCTCGGGATCGAGCTCGAAGGCCTCCGAGTGCGGGTCGGGCGCCGCGCGCACCAGCAGCTGCGTGTACGGGTGGATCGGGTTGAGGATGACGTCGCTCGACGGCCCGCGCTCGACCACCCGGCCGTGGCGCATGACCACGATCTGCGTCGAGAAGTGCCGGGCGGTCGCCAGGTCGTGCGTGATGTACAGCACCGCGAGATTCCGCTGCCTCTTGAGGTCGTCGAGCAGCTGCAGGATCTCCAGCCGGATGGAGACGTCCAGCATCGACACCGGCTCGTCGGCGATCAGCACCTCGGGCTGCGGGGCGAGTGCCCGGGCGATCGCGATGCGCTGACGCTGGCCGCCGGAGAGCTCGTGCGGGTACTTGGCCAGGATCTCGGCCGCCGGCCCCAGGTTGACCGAGTCGAGCAGCCGACGCAGCTCGCGCTCCTCCTCCGCGCGGGTGCGGACGATCCCGTGGATGCGCAGCGGCCGCACCAGCTGGTGCCGGATCGGCAGCGACGGGTTGAGCGAGGAGAACGGGTCCTGGAACACCATCTGGACGCGCTTGCGGTACCGCTTGGTGGCGCGGTGGCCGGAGCCGATGCGCTCGCCGTCGAGTGTGATGTCGCCGGCGGTCGGGTCGACGAGCCGGATGAGCATCTTGGCGATGGTCGACTTGCCGCTCCCCGACTCGCCGACGAGCGCGACCGACTCCCCGGGACGCACGACGAGCGAGACGTCGTCGACCGCTTTCAGGATGTGCGGGCGCAGGCCGCTCCCGCGGATCTGGTAGTCCTTGGCCAGATGGAGCGCTTCGAGCGTCGTCATGCGAGCGCCTCCTCTCCTCGTTCGATGTCGACATAGCGCGTGCCCGTGAGCGGCACGTCGCCGCGGAGGCTGGGGAAGGACCGCAGCAGGTGCCGGGTGTACTCGTGGCCGGCGCCGTCGAGCAGAGCCTGCGGGGTGTTCTCCTCCACGAGCCGGCCGGACAGCATGACGCCGACCCGGTCGCTGATCTCGAGCAGGAGACCGAGGTCGTGGGTGATGAACAGCACGGCGAAGCCGAACTCGCTGCGCAGGCGGTCGATCTCCTCCAGGATGTTGCGCTGCACCACCACGTCGAGCGCCGTCGTCGGCTCGTCCATGATGATCAGCCGGGGCCGCAGGGCCAGCGCCATGGCGATCATGACGCGCTGACGCATCCCGCCGCTCAGCTCGTGGGGGTAGCTCTTCAGCCGGTCGACCGGGATGCCGACGGTGCGGAGCAGCTCGGCGGCCCGCTCCCGGCGCTCCGAGCGGCTCAGTCCCGCGCGGTGGTCCACGAAGACGTCCTCGATCTGCGAGCCGATCCTGTGCACGGGGTTGAGCGCGTTCATGGCACCCTGGAAGACCATCGAGATCTCCTGCCAGCGGAAGGCGCGCAGCTCGCGGCCGTCGAGGCCGAGGATGTCGGTCGTCCCGCCGTCCTCGCGGCGCCACTCGATGGAGCCGCCGCTGATCTGGGCGGGCGGTTGCAGCAGCCGCGTCACCGTGTAGGCGAGTGTCGACTTGCCGCAGCCCGATTCGCCCGCCAGGCCGACGATCTCGCCGGGGTGGATGTCGAGCGAGACGCCGTCGACGGCCCGCACCGGCCGGTCCGTGGCGTAGTCGACGGTCAGGTCGTGGATGCGCAGCAGCGGGTCGCTCATGCGGCGGCTCCCTTCGGTGCGGTGGAGCGGGAACGCGAGCGCTTGGCGATGGCCGCCGTCCGCAGGCGCGGGTTGATCCGCTCGTCGATCGAGAAGTTGATCAGGCCGAGGGCGGCGCCGAGGATGGCGATGCACAGCCCGGGCGGCACGAACCACCACCAGGCGCCGAGCGTGATCGCCTGAGCGTTCTGGGCGAAGAACAGGATGCTGCCCCAGCTCTTGCCGCCCGGCGCGCCGAGCCCGAGGAAGGAGAGCCCCGCTTCGGCGAGGATCGCGCCGAGGGCGCCGAAGACGAACTGGCTGGCGATGATCGGCATGAGGTTCGGGAGGATCTCGCGCAGCATGATGCGCCAGCTCGACTCGCTGGCGACGCGCGCAGCATCCACGTAGTCGCGCGAGCGCACCGAGAGCGTCTGCGCTCGGAGCACGCGGGCCGCGCCCGCCCACGACACCAGTGCGATCACGATGGCGATCACGACGATGTCGCGCGACTCCACGTAGTCGGTCACGATGATGAGGAGAGGCAGCCCGGGGATGACCAGGAAGACGTTGCTGATGAGCGACGACAGGTTGTCCCAGAACCCGCCGAGGAACGCGCCGCCGATGCCGAACAGCATCGAGAGCACGACCGTGATCGCTCCGGCGACGACGCCGATGACGACCGAACCCGTCGTTCCCGCGTAGACCTGCGCGAAGACGTCCTGCCCGATGTTGGTCGTGCCGAACCAGTGGTCCGCGCTGGGCGGCTGGAGCCCGACCGGACTCGACTGATTGGGGTTCGGCACGAGGAACGGGGCGGTCAGGGCCACCAGCGCGAAGAAGGCGCAGATGGCGATCCCGACCCAGAACTTCCAGCCTCGCGAGGTGCGGCGGCGGTCGCCGCGGCGGGGGCGTCCCGCCGCGCGGAGGAAGCCGGTGCGTGCCGCCGCGGTGTCGTCGTCCGCGTCCGGCTCCGAGCCGGACAGCCCCGGGTCGGCGAGTTCTTGCTGCGTGAAGCTCATGGGGACTCCTAGTTCGCCAGGCGGGTGCGCGGGTCGATGAAGCCGTAGACGAGGTCGACGACGAGGTTCGCGCCGAGCACGGCCAGGGTGATGATGAGGAACAGCGCCTGCATCAGCGGGTAGTCGTTGTTCTGCACGGCGGTCAGCAGGGTGAAGCCGACGCCCGGGTAGCCGAACACGCTCTCGGTGACCACGGAGCCGTTGACGATGAAGCCGAGCGACATGGCGAATCCGGCGACGCTGGGCAGCAGGGCGTTCCGCATCGCGTACGAGCCGAAGACCCGGCCGGGACGCAGGCCCTTGGCGCGTGCCGTGACCACGTAGTCCTCGGCCATCGTCGACACCATCATGTTGCGGGTGCCGAGCAGCTGGCCCGAGACGGACGCGAGGATGATCGTGATCGCGGGCAGGGCGCCGTAGACGATCACCGAGCCGATGAACTCCGGTGTGAACCCGGGCGCGATGTTCAGGTCGTAGCCTCCGCTCACCGGGAACCAGTGCAGGATCGAGCCGAACACGTAGACGAGCACGAGGGCGAGCCAGAAGTAGGGGATCGCCGAGAAGAACGTGGAGGCCGGCAGGATCGCGTCCGTCCAGGTCCCGCGTCGCCAGCCGAGCCACGAGCCGAAGACCACGCCGATCACGTAGCTGATGACGGTCGCGAGTCCGACCAGCGCGAGCGTCCACGGCAGAGCCTGCATGACGACGTCGATCGCGGGGGTGGGGTAGTAGCTGACGGAGAGGCCGAACTGGCCCGTGAAGATGTTGTGCAGGTACTGGCCGTACTGCACGATCAGCGGATCGTGCGAGACGCCGAACTGCAGTTCGAGGGCGTGCCGGGCTTCCGGCGGCATCGGGGCGACGCCCTGCGTCTTGGCGAGGATGACATCCACCGGGCTGCCCTTGACCAGCCGGGGGAGCAGGAAGTTGAGGGTGATCGCGATCCAGCCCGCGATCAGGTAGAAGCCGAGCTTGTTGAGGTAGTAGCGCATGAGGTGGTCCCGCCGGGTCGGGGCGCGGGGCGGCGGCCGGTCACCGCCACCCCGCGCCGAGGGGTCACTTGACGGGCTTCAGCGACTTGGCGATGTAGCCGATGTTGCCGGAGAGCCAGTTGGACGGGGTCGCCCACAGGTTGTCCGGTGTGGGCATCCCGGTGAAGTACTGGTCGCGGTAGGTGGTCACCGCGCCGTTCTGGCTGAGGATGATGTACGGCTGGTTCTCGGCGAAGTAGGTGCCGAGCGCCTGGTAGGCGCTGGTCAGCTGCGCCGGGTCGTTGGTGCCGCCCGCCTCGGCGATCAGCTGGTCCACCTTCGGGTCCTGGAAGCGGACGAAGTTGGCGTTGGCCGGCTTGCCGACCGGTGCCGTCTTGGCCGAGTCCAGGCTGTCGCTGAACTGCTGGAAGGGATTCGGGCCGGTCGGGATGCGGTCGTCCAGCAGGTCGAACGAGCCGTTCTGGCGAGCGGTCGAGTAGGCGCCGAGCGATAGCTCCTCCGGGGTGGCCTGCACGCCGATCTTCTGGAAGTCCTGCACCAGCAGCTGGTTGGCGGTGATCGTGTCGGTGTAGCCGGTGACGGTCGTGATCTTCAACTTCACCGGCTGGCCGTCCTTGCCGATCAGGTTGCCGGAGCCGTCGTAGGAGTAGCCGGCGTCGGTGAGGATCTTCTTGGCCTTGTCCACATCCTGGTCGAGCGTCTTGCCCTTGTAGTCGGCCGGGATGTAGGCCTCGTCCCGCGGCTGCAGGAGGCTCGTCGGGTTGGCCGGGGTGTCGGTGCCGCCGAACGCCTGCTTGATGATGGCGTCGCGGTCGATGGACAGGCTCAGCGCCTGACGGAAGGCGAGGTCGTTGAACGGCGCCTTGCTGAGGTTCGGCATCAGCACCTTGATGTCGGCGGGGATCGACGTGTACTTGTTGTACTTCTTGTCCTTGTCGACGAACGACTTCTGGACGTCCTGCAGCGCGATGCCGGCCCAGTCGATCTGACCCGCGTTGAGCGAGTTGAGCGCTGCGGCGTTGCCGGTGGAGGTGACCAGCCGGATGCCGGGGATCGCCGGCTGCCCCTTCTGGTAGTAGTCCTTGTTGGCCGTGAGGGTCACCGACTGCGGCGTGAACTGGCCGAAGTCGAAGGCGCCGGTGCCGATCGGCTTCTGGTTGGTCGTCTTCGCCGGGTCGGAGATGGACGACCAGATGTGCTCCGGCACGATGAAGGTGAGGCCGAGCAGGCGGTACTCGTTGGGGTAGTCCGGCTGGCTGAGCGTGATGGTGACGTGGGTGTCGTCGACGGCCTTCGCCTCGGCGATCTTGAGGCCGTAGAGGTTGAGCTCCGGCTTCTCCTTGAGCAGGGTGTAGGTGTAGGCGACGTCGGCCGCGGTGAACGGCTTGCCGTCCTGCCACTTCACGCCGTCGCGCAGGGTCACGGTGTAGGTGAGGCCGTCGGGCGACACGGTGTACTCGGTGCCGAGCCAGGGCTGCGGCTTCTCGTTCTTGGCGGAGTTGAAGTAGAACAGCGGCTCGTAGACCGCGCCGAGGACGGCGCCGTTCGCACCGTAGGCGACGTCGGCGACGAACGGGTTGAAGTTGTTCGTCAGGTTGCCGGGGTTGCCGGAGTACACGTTCAGGAGGCGGGAGCTGCTGGAGGCGCCGCTCCCGGCGCATCCCGTGATGATCAGCGTGGCGGCCGCCACCGTCGCGAGAGCCGCAGCCACTCGCATCTTCATCGACTTGCGTGGTCGCACTGCATTCTCCTCGGGTTCGGGGTGATGGATTGACCGCGAGCATACATAGCGGTCCATAGAGGTAGCAAGAGGTATTTTGTTTCTGGTCTATTACGGGTTTCGGTATAGACCAATGGCGTACCACATGGCTACTATGGCGATCACACCCGTTCCAGCAGGAGGAAATGTGATTCGAGTAGGACTCCTCGGTTCCGGCTTCATCGCCGACACGTACGCGGACGCCCTCCAAGACGTCCGCGGGGCCGAGCTCGTCGCCACCTACTCGCGCGACCTCGCCCGCGCTCAGGCCTTCGCCGAGAAGTGGGGCCCCATCCGGCGTCAGTACGACGACATGGCTGCCCTGTGCGCCGACCCGGAGATCGACCTCGTCGTCATCGCGCTCCCCAACGAGGTGCACGTCGAGGCGGTCCGCATCGCCGCGGCCGCGGGCAAGGGCATCGTGTGCACAAAGCCGCTCGCCCGCACCGGAGCAGAGGCTGCAGAGATCCTCCGCATCGTCCGCGACGCCGGTGTCTGGCACGGCTACGCCGAGAGCTCGGTCTTCTCGCCGAACATCGCGAAAGCCCACCAGATGGTCGTCGCCGGTGCGATCGGCGACCCCCTCACCATGCGGGCGCGGGAGGCGCACTCCGGTCCGCACGCCCCGCACTTCTGGGACGCCGAGACGGCAGGCGGGGGAGCCCTGCTCGATATGGGCTGCCACACGGTCGAGTCCGCACGCCACTTCTTCGGGAAGGACAACCCGGTCACCGAGGTCTTCGCGTGGGGCGCCACGATGGCCCACGCGGACAAGACCACCGGAGAGGACACGGCCATCGCCCTCCTCAAGTTCGCGGGCGGTCAGCTGGCGCAGATCGAGTCGTCGTGGATCGAGAAGGGCGGCATGCAGTTGCGGCACGAGCTCGTCGGCACCGCCGGCCGGCTCGTCACGGACACCTCTCACACGCCCGTCTGGGGATTCATCGAGAACCCCGCCGGCTACCTGGTCGAGAAGGCGGACGCCGAGACGGGATGGGTGTATCCGGTCCCGGAAGAGGCCAGGGCCTACGGCTTCAGCCAGGAGATGCGGCATTTCGTCGAGCGCTTCGCCGAGGGGCGGGAGCCGGATGAGACGTTCGACGACGGCTTCGTCGTCAACTGCATCCTCGACGCCTGCTACGCCTCGATGCGTTCGGGCGTCTGGGAGACGGTGAGCCTCGCGCGATGACGACGACACCGACCACGACGGGCGTCGTCCGGACCGACTACCCGGACCCGCTCTGGATGCAGGCGGCCGACTCGCTGCGCGAGCGGATCTCCTCCGGCTCGCTGCCCGCGGGCGCGCGCCTGCCACCCGAGCGCGAGCTCTGCCTGACGCTCGGGATCAGCCGGGTCACTCTCCGCAAGGCGCTGCAAGCTCTCGTGGAGGACGGCGCGCTCGCGCCGTCGCACGGCCGAGGCTGGTACGTGTCCGGCGAGAGCGATCAGCGCAACGAGTGGCCGAACAGCCTCGAGTCCTTCAGCGAGACGGCCGAGCGGATGGGGCTGGCGGCGAGCTCGCGCGTGCTGCAGGCGAGCGTCGCCCCCTCCACCATCGACGACGCCGAGCTGCTCGGCATCGCCCCGGGCCTCCCGATCTTCCGCCTGGGCCGCGTGCGGATGCTCGGCGGCGTGCCGATCGCCCTCGACTGGGCGCTCATCCCGGCCGCCCTGCTTCCGGACGCCGAGAGCTACGACTTCGAGACCTCCTCGCTGTACGAGGCGCTCACCGAGACCGGCAACGAGCTCGCCAACGCGGAGACGACCATCGAGGCCCGCGAGGCGAGCGCCGACGTCGCCGGCCAGCTCGGCGTCCAGCCCGGAACGCCGACCCTCGTGATGCACCAGGTGGTGCGCAACCGGTCGGAGCGGGCGGTGCTCGCCTCGACCGTGCAGTACGCGGGCGACCGCTATCGCCTGCGCACCTACTTCTCCCGCCACAACAGAACGGAGTCCTGACGTGACCGAAACCGCACCAGCGCCCACCTCGTCGCTCGCAGACCCGGAGACCGACGCCGCCATCGCAGCTGCCCTGGCGAGCCTCCGGCCGGAGGAGGTCGCCGCCTCCCGGGCGATCCTCGAGCGGGAGGGACTGCTCGGGCCCGACGGCCACGTGTCGTACTTCGGGCTGCTGGAGCAGGACAAGCGCACGCTGCTCGCTCCGGGATCGCGGCCCGACGCGCGCCGCTTCCGGGCCATGCTCGTCGACTTCGGCACCGGCGCCTCCCACGACGTCGTCGTCTGCCCGGCCGAGGACCGCCTGGTCTCGGCGGTCGAGCTCGACCCGGCCGACGGGCAGGTGCCCGTCGTGCTCGCCGAGTTCGGGCTGGTCGAGGAGATCGTGCACCAGGACGAGCGGTGGCTGGCGGCCATGGCCAAGCGCGGCCTCACCGACATCTCGACACTGCGCGTGAACCCGCTGTCGGCCGGCGCGCCGGCGACCGACGAGGCCGGCCGCCGCATCCAGCGCTGCTTCACCTTCGTGCAGAAGACGCCGGACGATCTCGGCTGGGCGCATCCCGTCGACGGCGTCACGGTCATGGTGGATGTCGTCACCCGTGAGGTGCTCGATGTCATCGACTACGTCGACCTGCCCGTTCCGCAGGAGGACGGCAACTTCCACCTCCGCGAGTGGGTCGGGAAGCCGGACCGGGCGGGCCTCAAGCCGATCGAGATCACCCAGCCGGAGGGGCCCAGCTTCACCATCGACGAGAACGGCGTGCTGTCCTGGCTCGGCTGGAAGCTGCAGGTGTCGTTCGACCAGCGCGAAGGGCTCGTCTTCCACAACGTCTCGGTCGCGGACGACGGCGTTCAGCGCCCAGTGCTGTACCGCGCCTCCATCGCCGAGATGATGGTGCCGTACGGCGACCCGAGCCCCCAGCGTTGGTTCCAGAACTTCTTCGACTGCGGCGAGTACCTGCTCGGCGGCTTCGCGAACTCCCTGGAGCTGGGCTGCGACTGCGTCGGGGACATCACGTACCTGGATGCGACGCTCGCCGACAACGCGGGCAACGTCCGCATCATCCCGCAGGCGATCTGCATCCACGAGGAGGACGCCGGGATCCTCTGGAAGCACTTCGACAACTGGAACGGTTCGAGCGACTCGCGCCGCAACCGCCGGCTGGTGGTCAGCTTCTTCGTGACCGTCGGCAACTACGACTACGGCTTCTACTGGTACTTCTCGCTCGACGGCAACATCGAGCTGGAGGTGAAGGCGACCGGCGTCGTGTTCACCTCGGCCTACCCCGGCCCCGGCTACGCGTACGCATCGGAGCTGGCACCCGGTCTGGGAGCGCCCTACCACCAGCACCTCTTCTCGGCCCGCCTCGACATGATGGTCGACGGCCTGGAGAACGCGGTCGACGAACTGGAGGCGGTGCTCGTGCCGCGCGGGCCGGAGAACCCCACCGGCACCGGGATCACCCAGACCGTCACGCGCCTGCGCACCGAGAAGGAGGCGCAGCGGATGGCCGACAACGCCAAGAACCGGGTGTGGCTCGTCTCGAACCCGGAAAGGCGGAACCGGCTCGGCGGGAACGTCGGGTACGTGCTGTACCCGGAGGGGAAGCCCGCGCTGCTCGCTGACGAGCTCTCCGACATCCACCAGCGCGCGACCTACTCGGCCAAGCACCTGTGGGTCACTCCCTACGAGCCCCGCGAGCTGTACCCGGCGGGCGACTTCGTCAACATGCACCCGGGAGGTGCCGGCCTGCCGAAGTGGACGGCCGCGGACCGGGACGTCGACGGGGCCGACATCGTGCTCTGGCACACCTTCGGGCTCACGCACTTCCCCCGCATCGAGGACTGGCCGGTGATGCCGGTCGACTCGGCCGGGTTCGTGCTCAAGCCGCACGGCTTCTTCGGCGCCAACCCGACTCTCGACATCCCCGAGTCGGTCGGCGACCACTGCGCGCCCGGCCATCACGGACACGGGGATGCGCACCAGCACGGGCACGAGCACGGAGGTCACGGCGCGTGAGTCTCGGCATCCAGCTGTACAGCGTCCGCGACGACATCGGACAGGACGCGCTCGGCGGCACGCTCGCGCGCCTCGCCGGATACGGCTTCACGCACGTGGAGCCGTACGACATCCTCAGCGACACGGCGGGACTCCGGGCCGCGCTCGACGCGACGGGACTCACCGCCGCGACCGCGCACGCGAAGATCACCGAGCTCGACCGCGACGCCGTCCTCGACGCCGCGGAGAGCCTCGGGATCGGCACGGTCATCGTCCCCTTCGTGCCGCCGGCGAGCATCGCCGACCACGACGGCGTGCTCGCGCTCGCCGACGCGATCAACGCCGTGGTGCCGGTGGCCGCCGAGCGCGGCATCCGCATCGGCTACCACAACCACGACTTCGAGTTCTCTCAGCGCGTGGACGGGCGGACGGCCTACGACGTGCTGGTCGACGCGCTCGACCCCGCGGTCGTGCTGGAGCTCGACACCTACTGGGCGGCCGTCGGCGGCGAGGACGTGCTCGGCCTCATCCCGAGGCTCGGGGACCGGCTGCGGTTCCTCCACGTCAAGGAGGACGGCACCAACCCGTTCGACGTCACCGCGGCGATCGCCGCCAGCCGGTCGCTCGAACTGCCGGTGGTCGAGGTCGTCGTGCACGAGGGGGATGTGTTCCCGCTCGTCGAGCGCAACGCCGCGTTCTTCTCCGAGCGCCTTCCGGCGGTGGACGCATGACCGCGACGGGCGTCGGGATCGTCGGCGCTGGCAACATCTCGGACGAGTACCTGCGCTCGCTCGCGACGTATCCGGATGTGCGGGTGGTCGCCGTCGCGGACCTCGACGCCGGCCGGGCAGCCGCGCAGGCCGAGCGGTACGGCATCGATGCCGCTCCCTCGGTGGCCGACCTGCTCGCCCGCGACGACGTCGAGATCGTGGTCAACCTCACGATCCCGGCCGCGCACGCCGAGGTGGCCCTCGCGGCCATCGCCGCGGGCAAGCACGTCTGGGGCGAGAAGCCGCTCACGCTCGATCTCGCGTCGGCGCGCGCCGTGCTCGATGCAGCGGAGGCAGCGGGAGTCGTCGTCGCCAATGCGCCGGACACCATCCTCGGCGAGGGCATCCAGAACGCGCAGCGACTGCTGCTCGACGGTGCGATCGGCGAGCCCCGGACGCTCCTCACGCTGATGCAGGGCCCCGGCCCGGATGCGTGGCACCCGCGTCCGCAGTTCCTCTTCGCCCGGGGCGCCGGTCCGCTGTTCGACATCGGCCCGTACTACGTCAGCACGATGATCCAGCTGCTCGGTCCCATCGCGTCCGTGGAGGCGATGGGCCAGCGACCCAGAGCCGAGCGCGTGGTCGGGTCCGGCCCGGACGCCGGCCTGCGTTTCCCCGTCGAGGTCGACACGCACCTGAGCGTGCTCACGCGGTTCGCGTCCGGCGTCGTCGGGACGTCGGTGTACAGCTTCGACTCGCCGCGGCGGCGGCAGGCCTTCGAGATCACCGGATCCGAGGGCGTGCTCGAGGTGCCCGTCAGCGGCTTCGACGGCCCGACGCGACTGCTCGCCGGAGACGACCGGGACCACGCGTGGAGCGAGGTCCCGCCGCCCGGGGCGCACCGCGAACGCGGTGTCGGCGTGCTGGAGCTGGCGCGCGCCCTGCGCGACGGCCGGGCTCCTCGCGCCTCCGGCCGGCTCGCGTTCCATGCGCTCGAGGTGATGCTCGCCATCGAGGAGTCGGCCCGCTCGGGTGCTCCCGTGACCGTCGAGAGCACCGCACCGCCCGTCGAACCGCTCCCGCCCGGATGGGACCCGAGTGCGACGACCACACCAACCAGCCCAGCACAGTCAGGGGGATCCCGATGAAGGGGTACATCACGTACGCGTCAGCACGCGCGACGCAGGCGGAGGAGCTCGGCCGGGCGATCCCGCTGATCGCCGACCAGGTCGCTGCCCGCTCCGCGCTCGGTCAGCTGGCCGGGCCCGGGCCGATCTTCGTGGGGATCGGAGCCAGCCTCGCCGCCGCGTGCGCGCCGGTGTGGGAGCTGCGGTCGCGGGGCATCCACTCGCTGCGTCTGGGGGCGGGCGACTACCCGGTGCCCTTCCCTCCGAGCGTGCATCCGATCGTCGGCATCTCGCAGAGCGGCCGCAGCGCGGAGACCCTCGCGGTGCTGGAGTCGGTGCCGCAGGAGCTGCGCTTCGCCGTCGTGAACAGCGAGCCGTCGCCGATCGGGCGCATCGCCTCGACGCTCTCGCTCGGGAACCTGGCCGACAGCTACGCGTCGACGCTGGGCTACACGGCCACCGTCGCCGCGCTCGGGCTGCTGGCGGACTCCTGGGACGGCGGGACCCCGGACGCCGGATGGTGGCGGCTGGCCGAGACGTTCGCCGAGGTGGAGGACCGTCTGACGGCTCCGGTCTCGGCGCTCGCCGAGCTCTTCGCCACCGTGTCGTCGAGCGATTTCGTCGGCGCGGGCCCGGCGGTGGGATCGGCCGAGGCGGGCGCGCTGCTGTTCCGCGAGGTCGCGCGCATCCCGGCGACCGGGATGAGCACCCGGCAGTACCTGCACGGCTCGATGGAGTCGGCGGGCGACGGGGTGCACGTGGTCTTCGGCGACAGCCGGGAGCTCGACCTCGCGACGACGCTGGCGGACGCCGGGCATCACGTGGTGCTCGTCTCGGCGGAGGCCGTCGATGCGTCCCCGACGCTGCACCCGGTGCTGCTGCCCAAACTGCCCGCCGCGCAGCGCGCGGTGCTCGAGGCGCTCGTCATGCAGATCCTCGTCGGAGCGGTCGCCGATGTGCGCGGAGTCGAGATCGAGGAGTTCGTGTTCCACAACGCGGACACCAAGGTGTCGGTGGATGCGGGAGGCGCCGCGTGACGGCGTCCCCGCTTCCTGTGATCGTGGGCTTGGATGCCGGAGGCACCAAGCTCGGCGTGCGCGCTGAGACCCTCGACGGCTCTCGCGTCGCCGACGTCGCCCTGCCGGCGGATGAATGGAGCGCATCCCCGGCAGGCGGCGCCGCACGGTGGCTGGATGTGCGCATCCGTCATGTGCTCCCCGAGGGGGCGACCGTCGCAGCCCTGGGCGTCGGCGCCCAGGGGCTCGACACGGTCGAGCACGCCCGCGAGCTCCGTGCCGCCCTCGGTGAGCTGGGATACCGCGCGGCCGTGGTGAACGACGCGGAACTGCTCGTCCCCGCTGCGGGTCTCCGCGACGGGATCGGCGTGATCGCCGGGACCGGCTCCATCGCGGTCGGTGCCGACGCCTCGGGCCGGACGCTGTTCGCCGGCGGCTGGGGCTGGGTCATCGGCGACGAGGGCGGTGCGCCCGCGATCGTGCGCGAGGCCACCGTCGCCGCGCTCCGCGCCGACGATGAGGGCCTTCCGGACGACGGCCTCCTCGCCGCTCTGGAGCGCGCCTTCGGTGTGTCGTCCGCCCCCGCGCTCGCCCGCGCCGTCAACGACGACCCCACCCCCGAAAGCTGGGGCCCGCGCGCCGTCGCCGTCTTCGCGGCGGCCGATGGCGGCTCCGGTCTGGCCGTGTCCGTGATCGACCGGGCGGGTTCCGCGCTCGCCGCGCTGATCGACCGGCTGGTCTCCCGCGGCGCCACCGGCTCGCACATCGTCGTGGGCGGCAGTGTCTTCGCCCATCAGCCGCGCCTGCTCGCGGCCTTCTCGGGGGCGGTCGCGGCGACGCATCCCGGGTTCACCGTCGTGCCGCTCACAGACGCACCGGTCGCCGGCGCCGTCGAGCTGGCCAGGCGCATCGTGGCGTGAGCCGCGCGCGCATCCCATCGGCCGTCACAACAAAGGAGTCAGCAATGGCCATCGCCACCATCAACCCCACCACGGGCGAGACGCTCGAGACGTTCGAGCCGCACACGCCCGAGCAGCTGGAGGAGATCCTCGCCGGCGCCGAGGCAGCCTACCGCGGACTGGCCGACACCACCTTCGAGCAGCGGGGCGCATGGATGCGCGCCGCCGCCGACATCCTCGACGCCGAGCTCGACGAGGTCGCCGCGCTCGTCACCACCGAGATGGGCAAGACCATCGGGACGGCGAAGTACGAGGTGTCCAAGTCGGCGCGCGGAATGCGGTGGTACGCCGATCACGCCGCGGAGTACCTCGCCGAGGAGCACCCGGTCGCAGCGGGCGACGTCGGCGCCTCCGCCGTGAGCGTCCGCTACCAGCCGATCGGGACGGTGCTGGCGGTCATGCCGTGGAACTACCCGTTCTGGCAGGTGATCCGCTTCGCGGCTCCCGCGCTGATGGCGGGCAACACCGGCATCCTGAAGCACGCGTCGAGTGTGCCGCAGAGCGCGCTCTATCTCGGTTCGCTGTTCGAGCGTGCCGGGTTCCCGGCGGGCGCCTTCCAGACGGTCCTCGTCGAGGGCGGCGCGGTCGCCCCGCTCATCGACGACCGCCGCATCCGGGCCGTCACCCTCACCGGGTCGGTCGGTGCCGGGTCCTCCGTCGCCGAAGCGGCCGGCCGCAACATCAAGAAGTCGGTGCTGGAGCTCGGCGGCACGGATGTGTTCGTCGTCATGCCGTCCGCGGACATCGCGGCAGCGGCCGCCGCCGGGGTGAACGCCCGCGTGCAGAACTCGGGCCAGAGCTGCATCGCCGCCAAGCGGTACTACGTGCACACGGACGTCTACGACGCGTTCGAGGAGGCCTTCGTCGCAGGGATGCGCGCGCAGGTCGTCGGCGATCCGTTCGACGAGGCGACGTCGTTCGGTCCGCTCGCGACGGAGCAGGTGCGCCGCGACACGCACGAGCTGGTCGAGGATGCGGTGGCCAAAGGAGCGACCCTGCTCGCCGGAGGCGAGCTGCCGGAGGGTCCCGGGTGGTTCTACCCGGCGACGGTGCTGCGCGATGTCACCCCCGAGATGCGCATCTTCCGTGAGGAGTGCTTCGGTCCGGTGGCCTGCCTCTACCGCGTCGCGTCGGCCGAGGAGGCGGTCGAGCGCTCGAACGACTCCGACTTCGGCCTGAGCTCGAGCGTGTGGACCCGGGACGACGAGGAGGCCGCGTTCTTCCAGGATCGCATCGAGGCGGGAGGCGTCTTCGTCAACGGGCTCACGGCGTCCTTCCCCCAGCTGCCGTTCGGCGGTATCAAGGACTCCGGCTACGGACGCGAGCTGTCGGCGTTCGGCATCCGCGAGTTCACCAACGTGAAGACGGTCTGGCGGGCGTGACCACCGGGGCGGCCGCGGTGCCGGTGGTCCGTGCGGGCGCATCCGCACGGACCACCGGCGTCCCGGCACACCCGCGCGGCGCGACGCACCGCACCGTCGGCACGCTCGTCCACGAGCTGCCGCAGTCCGCGGTGATGGCGCTCGCCTGCCTCGCCGGGGATGCCGCGGCCCTGAGCGCCGCCGCCGTCGCCCTCGCCCTGCTCGCCTGCGGCTACGGCCGCATGGCACGCAGCTCGGCCTTCGCCCGTGAGCACGTGGTCGATCTGTGGGCGATGCTGCTCGTGCTGGTGGGCATGGCGTTCTCGGGCGGCGAGGTCGCGGGCGGACCGGCCGTCGCTCATGCGGTGGCGTCGCCGCACCGCCACCTGGCGGCGTCGATCGCGGGTCCGGTCGGGCCGGCGCTCATCGTGGTCGCCGTCGCAGGCTGGGTGGTCGGCCGCCTGCTGCTCGCACGGCGCGTCCGGCGGCTGCACACCGCCGTCTCCGCCGTCGTGTGCGGCGGGATGCTCGTCGCGATGATCGCGATGTGACCGGGCGGCCGGCGGCATCGCGCCGCGCCCGGTATGCGCATTCCCAGCAAGGGACGGAGCCGGTACTGTTGCGGTGTGGGTGAGGCGAAGAGCGAGGCGGCGCCCCGACGTCCCGTCACGCTGACCGATGTCGCGCGGCGGGCGGGCGTCTCGCAGCCCACCGCGTCGCGGGTGCTCAACGGGAGCGCACGGACCGTCGCCGACAGCTACCGGCGGCGCGTGCTCGACGCGGCCCGCGAACTGGGCTACACGCCCAACCTCGCCGCCCAGGTCATCGCGCGCGGCACCTCCCGGACCATCGCCCTCGTGATCAGCGGCATCTCGGACCCCTACTTCTCGGCCATGGCCTCCGAGTTGATGAAGCAGGCGGCCGAGTACGGGATGCGCGTCTCGATCGCCGTCACGGACCGGCGCGTCGACCGCGAGCTGGAGCTGGTACGGGAGCTGCGCGGACAGCAGCCGCAGGCGATCGTGCTGGCGGGCACCGGGTACGTCGATCCGCCCAACGGCGACGAGCTCGTGGCCGAGCTGCGCCGGTTCGAGGAGACGGGCGGGCGGGTCGTGCTGATCAGCCGCACGGACCTGCCCTTCGAGACGGTGACCTTCGACAACCGCGAAGGCGCCAGGGAGCTGGCGGCGGAGCTGTCCACCCTCGGCTATCGTCGCGCGCTCGTTCTGGGCAGCGCCACACCGCTGCTCTCCATGCAGCAGCGCGTTGACGGCTTCGTCGAAGGCTTCGGCGGCGATGCGACCGTCGCCTACCCCGAGTTCTCCTGGGAGGGCGCGCGTGATCACATCCGCGCCCTTCCGGACGACGTGCTCGGCCGTGTCGAGCTGGTCTTCGCGATCACCGACGACATGGCCCTCGGCGCGATCGCCGGCCTGCGCGACCGGGGTCGTCGTATCCCGCAGGATGTCGCGGTCGCCGGCTTCGATGACATCACCACGTTGCGCGACGTCGTTCCCGCGCTGACGACCGTCCACGTGCCGCTCGACCAGGTCGCCGACGAGACGGTCCGCCGTGCGCTCGGCGGCGAGGCGGGAGGCCGAACGGTGCCGGCGCATCCCGTGATCCGCGCGTCCACCCCGCCGGTCCGTCGGTAGGGCGCGGATGCGCGGCCGGTAGGTTGGGGCTGTGAGCGAGAACGCCCCCACTCTGTCCGACGTCGCGGCGCACGCCGGCGTCTCCCTGGCGACCGCGTCCCGCGCGCTCAACGGCAGCACGCGGACGGTCAACCCCGCGCTGCAGGAGCGGGTGCTCGCGTCAGCCAGCGCGCTCGGGTACAGCCCCAACATCCAGGCGCAGGCCGTCGCACGGGGCACCAGCAACGTCGTCGCTCTCGTCGTCGGCGATATCGCCGATCCCTACTTCGCCTCCATCGCGTCCGGTGTCATCCGCGTGGCGGACGAGCGCGGGCTCATCGTCACGATCACGGCGACGGGGCCGTACGCAGGCGAGGCGTCCGTCGCCCGCGAGCAGGCGGCGCTGACCGCGCTCCGCGGACAGCGCCCGCGCGCGGTCGTCCTCGCCGGAAGCCGCGTGGTCCGCCGGGTCGCCGGCAACGACGCCGTCCCGGGCGCCGCCGATCCGCTCGGGGGCGCCGGCGCGAACGTCGCCGTCATCGGCGGGGGAGCCCCGGAGCACCGGTCGATCGCCGTCGACAATCACGGCGGGGCGGCCGCGCTCGCTCACGAGCTCCTGGCGCTGGGCTATGGCGACTTCGCCGTGGTGGCCGGCCCCGAGGAGCTCGTGACGGTCCGCGACCGCGTCGACGGTTTCCGGTCGGTCGTGCCATCGGCCGCGGTCGCCCACGCCGAGTTCTCCCGTGCGGGCGGCCACAGCGCGATGGCCGAGCTGCTCCGGTCCGGTGCGCGGCCCGAGTGCGTGTTCGCGGTGAGCGACGTGATGGCGATCGGCGCCATGGCCGCCCTCCGGGAGGCGGGGATCGCGCCGGGCGAGCAGATCGCGGTGGCGGGATTCGACGACATCCCGCTCGTCGCCGACGTCACCCCTGCCCTCACCTCGGTGTCGCTGCCGCTCGCCGAGATCGGAGCCCGCGCGCTCGAACTCGCGCTCGCGGAGGAGCCGGCCGCGGACCTGCCGCCGGTCTCCGCCGAGGTGCGCGTGCGCGCATCCACTCCGCGGCGCTGACGTCGCGGCGGCTCAGAGCTTGACGCCGCCCGAGATGAGGTCGATCTTCCAGTACCGCTGGAGCGACAGGAAGAGGACGGCCAGCGGCACGATCGACACCAGGACGCCCGCGATCACGATCGAGTACTGCGCCGCCTGACCGCCGGTGATGATCATCAGGCCGTACAGGCCCAGCGTCAGCGGGTAGAGCTGGTCGTTGTTGATCATCACGAAGGGGAGCAGGAAGTTGTTCCAGATCCCGATGAACTGCAGGAGGAAGACCGTCACCAGCGCCGGCATCATCAGCCGCGACCCGACCGACCAGAAGATGCGCCACTCGCTCCCGCCGTCGATCCGGGCGGCCTCCATGATCTCGTCGGGGACGGACGCCTCCGCGTAGATCTTGCACAGGTAGATCGCGAACGGCGAGACCAGCTGCGGGAGGATGACGGAGGCGTAGGTGTTGGTCATCCCGAACTTCGCCAGCAGCAGGAACTGCGGGATGGCGAGCATGATCTGGGGGAGCAGCACGGCGGCGACGATCAGCCGGAAGATCCACTTCGACCCGGTGAACGCGTACTTGCCGAGGGCGTAGCCGGCCGCGCCGGCGATGACGGTGGACAGCACGCCGCCGCCGACGGCGTAGATCACCGAGTTCAGCGCCCACCGGCCGAAGATGCCGTTGTTGTACGTGAACAGGGCCTGCATGTTGGTCCAGAAGCCGCCGGTGAACGACGGGACGAAGGACGGCGTCGAGAACAGCTCGTCGTTGGTCTTGGTGGAGGCGATCACGATCCAGAGCACCGGGAGCACGCAGTACAGCGCCCCGACGATGAGGATGAGGGTCGGGACGATGTGGAGACCCGACCGCGTGCGCAGCGGAGTCCGGGCGACGGTCCGCCGGGGCGCCTCGCCGGTCGGCGGCCCGTCGGGCGTTCGTACGGTCGCGGTGGTCATCGGGTCTCCCTCCGGGCGAAGCGCCGGCCGATCAGGTTGACGATCACCGTGGCGGCGACGGTCATGACGATGAGGATGAACGAGGTGGCGGCGCCCTCGTAGATGCTGTTGTTCACGAACGCGTCGGTGTAGACGCGCATCAGGGGCACCCAGGTGGAGGAGATGGCGTTCGCGAGCGGCTTCAGGGTCGTCGGCTCGTTGAACAGCTGCAAAGCGCCGATGACCGAGAACAGCGCGACCATGGTGATGGCCGGGGCGATCAGAGGCAGCTTGATGCGCAGGGCGATCTGCAGCTCGCTCGCGCCGTCGAGCTCAGCCGCCTCGAACAGCTCCTTGGGGAGGCTGCGGACCGCGGTGTAGATGATCACCATGTTGAAGCCGACGACTCCCCAGACCGCCACGTTCGCGACGGAGAAGAAGATTCCGGTGCTGCCGAAGTAGTCGATGAACCGGCCGCCGATCGGGCTGGTCGCCGGGAGGTACATGAAGCCCCAGAGCAACGACGCGACGACGCCGGGCACCGCGTATGGCAGGAAAATCGCCAGTCGGGTCACGCCGACGAGGCGGGCGCGCTTGGCATCGAGACAGAGGGCGAAGGTCGTGGCCAGCACGACGGTCAGCGGCACGCCGATCAGGGCGATCAGCAGCATCCTCCCGAGGCTCGCCCAGAACTCCGGGTCGGTGAGCGTCGTCACGTAGTTGGCGAAGCCGGCGAAGACCTCGGTCGGATCGCCGCCGCCGAGGAGCCCGCCGCCCACCTTCAGCTGCAGGAAGCTGAGGATCACCGCGTACACGCCCGGCGCGACCGTGAACAGCAGCAGCAGGATGACGGCGGGGGCGACGAGGAACACGGGCAGCAGGGTGCGCCTGCGGCGGGGTCGACGGGCGGTGCCGGCTCCGATGACGGCCATGGGCGTTTCTCCTGTTCGGTGGATGCGGTCGGGGTCCGGCGGGGGCGACGCGGGGGTCGCCGCCCCCGCCGGGGTGAGAACGGTCAGCCCGTGACCTTGAACCCGATCTTCTTCATGTCGGACACCGTGCTCGACTGCATCGTCTCGAGGGCCGCGGCGAGCGACGTCTTGTTCTGCAGGGCGTCCCCGAAGGCGTTCGAGTAGGAGTCGAACGTCACGTTGGCGTTCGGTCCCCAGATGTCGAACGTGCGGACGCCCTTGGCGAGGGTGCCCATCAGCGAGTAGTAGTCCGGCTGGTTCGACATGAACGGCGGCGGGGTCTTCAGCTCGGGAGCCGACTGGTTCGACAGACTCGCCGGGAAGACCTGGACGTTCTTGATCAGCGACGCGACGCCTTCCTTGGAGGAGTTCATCCACTTCACGAACTTCGCGGCCTCGGCGGGGTGCTTCGAGTTGGCCGTCACGGCCTCGGTCTCGCCGCCCCAGATGCCGACGGTGTCGTCTCCGGCCGTCCAGGCGGGCAGGGGAGCCGCGACCCACTTGCCCGCGGTGTCCTTGGCGATCGACGGCAGCTGGTTGGGCGCCCACTGCGCGCTGACCCAGCCGACGAGGGTGCCGTTGTTCATGTCGGTGTTCCACTGCGCGGACCAGTTCGGCTCCGGGCTGACGACGCCCTGGTTGACGAGCCCGCTCCAGTAGTCGGCCACCTTCTTGGAGGCGGCGTCGTTGATCGCGACCGTCCACTCGTCACCGGAGGCCTTCCACCAGTCGGCGCCCGCCTGCTGGGCGAGGCCGGCGAACCAGCCGGGGTCGGCGGCGGTGAAGTTGCCGATGAACTTCGACGGGTCGGCGGCTTGGATCTTCGCCGCATCCGCCGCGTACTCGTCCCAGGTCGTGGGCGCCGTCAGGCCGAGCGAGTCCCAGATGTCCTTCCGGTAGAAGAACACCATCGGGCAGACGTTCTGCGGCACGCCGTACGTCTTGCCCTCGAACTGCACCTGCGCCAGCGTCGACTTCGAGAAGTCGCCGGAGAGATCCCCGACGTACGTGTCGATCGGAATGACGACCTTGTTGGCGATCAGGGCAGGGAGCGCCTGATACTCCACCTCGGTGACGTCCGGGTTCGTGCCGGCCTTGTTGTTGGTGATGAGCTTGTTGTACAGGGTGTACCCGGTGCCGGACGGCTTGGTCAGCTTGACCTGGATGTCCGGGTTGGCCTTGTTCCACTCGTCGACGACGGCCTGCATGCCGCCGTCCCAGTTGACGTAGGACAGGGTGACCGTGCCGCCGGAGGACGACGAGGTCCCTCCTCCGGAGCTCGAGCAGCCGGTCAGGACCGTGGCCGCGGCGGCGGCCACGCCGACCACCGCGCCGATGGTCCTCAGCGTTGACTTCCTCACTGTGTGCATCTCCTTCGATGATTCGTGGTGCGTTCTCGTGGTGCGTCGGGTGGGTTCAGCCCTCGGCCCATGCGGGGTAGCGCACGGGGGTGGTCTGGATGCCGATCCACTGCCGATGGGTGAAGCCGGCGAGCTGTCCCTCGCCGCCGTGGCGGGCGTACCCGTCGTTGACATGGACCTCGTTGCTCTTCACCTGTTCCGCGAACGCGAGTCCGCGCATCGGGTCGCCGGTGAAGACGGAGTTCATGAGCGTGCGGTGCCTGTTGACGAGGGCGAGTGCCTCCGCCTCACTGTCGACGACGGTGATCGGCATCACCGGGCCGAAGATCTCCTCCGTGAACACCGGCATGTCGGGGGTGACGCCGGTGAGGACGGTGGGCTGGTAGAAGAGGCCGTCGTGATCGCCGCCGACTGCCACCGTGGCGCCGGCCGCGATGGAGGGACGGACCAGGCCGTCCGCGAACCGGCGCAGCTGGGTCTCGCTGATGATCGGCCCGAGGTCGACGTCGTCGCGCAGCGGGTCGCCGACCCGGAGCGCGCGCACGCGCTCGACGACGGCGTCGGTGAACGCGGCGGCGACATCCCGGTGCACGATGTGACGCCCGGCGGTGATGCAGGTCTGGCCCTGGTACCAGAGCGACGACCACACGGCGCAGCTCGCCGCCTGGTCGATGTCGGCGTCGTCGAGCACCACGAAGGCGTTGTCCCCGCCCAGCTCGGTGGCGACCGGGCGGAAGGATCGCGCCGCGAAGTTGGCGATCTGGTGGCCGACCTCGAACGAGCCGGTGAAGTGGATGAGGTCGAGGTCCGGGTGCTCGCTGAGCGTGCGGCCCGTGGTCGGCCCGTCACCCGGGACGACCGCGAAGACGCCGGCCGGGACGCCGGCGGCCAGGGCGGCCTCCGCGAGGATCTGGCCCCCGGCGATCGGGGTCAGCTCGGCGGGCTTCAGCACGACGGCGTTGCCGTACGCCAGCCCCGGGGCGAGCGCGCGCATGGCGAGGCTCATGGGGTAGTTCCAGGGAACGATCAGTCCGATGACGCCGAGGGGGACGGCGCGCGAGAGCGACAGCTTGCCCGACTTGTAGGGCGGCAGGATGCTCCCCGCGTTCTCGGTGAGCTGTGTCGCAGAGTTCTCGAGCTGCGTGATCGACTGCCCGAGCTCCTCCTCCGCCTTCTCGAGGGTGCCGCCGGTCTCGCGGATGAGCAGGGTGAGCAGCTCGTCGCGCCGGTTCTCCAGCTCGGCGGCGAACCGGCGGATGATCGCGGAGCGCGTGTTGGCATCCACCTGCGCCCAGCCGGGCTGGGCGCGCCGGGCCGCTGCGACGGCCCGGTCGACCTGCGCGGGGGAGGCGTTGCCGTACGTGCCGAACGGCACGCCGGCCGATTTGTCGAGCACGGGGATGCCGTCGCCGGCCTCCGGCCGTTCGAACCGGCCGTCGATGAACACCTGGACGTCGTAGTCGCGGAGCTCGCGCATGGGGGATGCCTCCTGGATGGAAGGGGTGGTGGGTACGGTGACAGTCTCAGGCAACGGCGATCAGAGCTTCCTTCGTGACGGGATGTTCGGCCGGCTCGCCGGCGACGAATCGTTCGATCTCGTGCCGGGCGCACTCGCCGAGCCGACGGACCTCGGTGCCCAGCGCACCCGCGACGTGGGGTGTGAGCACGACGCCCGGCAGCGACCGCAGCGGGTGCCCGGCGGGGAGCGGCTCCGGCTCGGTCACGTCGAGGACGGCGCGCAGACCGCGGTCGCGGACCGCATCCATGAGGGCGTCCTGGTCGACGATCGGGGCGCGGGCGGTGTTGATCAGGGTGGCGCCGTCCGGCAGCAGGGCGAGCTGCGCTGCTCCGACCATCCCGACCGTCTCGGGCAGCAGCGGCGCGTGCACGCTGACGATGCTCGATCCGGCGAACAGGTCGTCGAGGCTCACGGCCCGTGCTCGATCGAGCACGGGATCGCCCTGGCGCACCTGCGGGTCGTACAGCAGCACGTCGATGTCGAACGGCTCGAGCAGCTCGATCACACGGCGGCCGACGCGGGAGGCGCCGATGATGCCGACGGTCCGGCGGAAGTTGCCGATCGCCGGGTCCGCCTCCCGCTCGTAGAGGGCCGGGTCGGTCGCGTATCCGCGGATGTAGTCCGGAACGCCCTTCCCGGCCAGCAGGATCATCGCGAGCGTGTACTCGGCGACGGGATAGGCGTTGGCGTTGGCCGCGCTGGTGACGAGCACTCCGCGATCCCACGCGGCGTCGTCGATGTGGCCCTTCACCGTGCCCGCGGCGTGGACGATGGCGCGCAGCCGGGGCATGCGGTCGAGCTCCGCCGGCCCGATGTGCGGCGCGCCCCATCCCGTGACGAGGATCTCCACGCTGTCGAGCAGCCCGGCGGGCGCGGCGGCGAAGTCGGTGACGGTGACGGTGGGGTCCAGCGCGACGATCGCCCGGAGGGCGGCGAGGTCGTCGGACGAGAACAGCAGAGCCGGCAGGTCCGGTCGCATGGCGAAGGCGGCGACGGGCGTACTCGCTGCGGTCATCGTCGACTCCTCGGGTGGGGCGGTGGTCCGGATTGCGCATTCCCAGAATGCGCATTCCCAATAATGCGCATCCCGGGTCGCCGCGTCAAGCACGAATTTCGGAGAGCCTCCTGCCGGCTCAGGACACGAGTCGGCGCACCGCCCGGCGGAGGATCTCGCGGTGGGTCTCGGCGTCGTAGGAGGCGGCGTCGTGGCCGAGAGCGTCATAGAAGATCGTCGCCGGGCCGTACTCGCGCTCCCACATCAGCGGGTGCTCGGCGCCGTCGTGCTCGTGGGACGCGAGCGGGACCACATCCGGCTGCACCCGCAGGTCGGTGTACCGCTCGTCCGTCACCGTGAAGTCGTCGAGCCCCGCCACGATGGGGCTGCGGTCGGCGTGAACGTGGATGCGCGCCGGCCCGTAGTCGGGGTGGAACGTCGTGCCGCGCACCCAGACGCCACCGAGGATGCCCTCCCACTCGGGGATCCCGCGCAGCGACGTCGATGTGACGTGCGACACCAGCAACGGGTTCCCGGCGGCGAGGTAGGCGAGCAGGCCGTCGCGGCCCCGGCGTTCGCCCTCCGGGTCCGGCGTCCCGGTGAGCGCCGGGTCGCCGATGTTGAGCACGAGCAGGTCGGGCGCATCGGTCGTCAGCGAGGCCATGCGCGCATCCACCTCTCCGGAGATCTCGACGTCGAGTCCCTCGTCGCGGAGGATCCCGGCCAGCCTCTCGGAGGTCTCGGCGAAGGGATGCCACGGGTCGGCGTACCGGCCGGCGCCGCTCAGGATCAGTGCTCGCATCACAACCTCCGTCGGTGCGGGTTGACACCCGCGAAGCGGGGTCTATCGTAACGCGATGGTAAGCGCTTTCTCGCGCGCGTGCCGATCACCGTCGATCGGAAGGGAACCTGTGTCCGACACTGCTATCGTCTCCACCCGCCTGAACCCCGACCAGCGCAACGCGTTCATCGCGTCGCTTCTCGGCTGGATGATGGACGCCTTCGACTACTTCATCATCGTGCTCGTGTACGCCGAGATCGGCGCCGAGTTCCACGTCCCGCTCGAGCAGATGGCGTACCTCACCACCGTCACCCTGATCATGCGTCCCGTCGGCGCCTACCTGTTCGGGCTCTGGGCCGACCGGGTCGGCCGTCGCATCCCGCTCATGGTCGACGTGTGCTTCTACTCGGTGGCCGGATTCCTGTGCGCGTTCGCCCCCAACTTCACCGTGCTGTTCATCCTGCGACTGCTGTACGGCATCGGGATGGGCGGCGAGTGGGGCCTCGGCGCCGCCTTGACGATGGAGAAGGTGCCGCGCACCCGCCGAGGCTTCTACTCCGGCATCCTGCAGGCGGGCTACTCCGCCGGCTACCTGCTGGCGTCGCTGGCCTTCCTGCTGGTTCACTCGGTGTTCGGGCTGAACTGGCGCTGGATGTTCGCGCTCAGCATCCTGCCCGCTCTGATCACGCTCATCATCCGCTCGCGCGTGAAGGAGTCGGAGGTGTGGGAGAACACCCGCGAGAAGATGCGGAAGGCCGACACCTCCATCCGCCGGGTGTTCTTCGACGGGAAGGTGCTGCGCCGGTTCGTCTACCTCGTGCTGCTGATGGCGGCCTTCAACTGGATGAGCCACGGCACGCAGGACATCTACCCGACCTTCCTGAAGTCCACCGAGAACGGAGGGGCGGGACTGGATGCGGCGACGGCCGGCTGGATCGCCGTCGTCTACAACATCGGTGCGATCGTCGGCTGCATCGTGCTCGGCTCGCTGTCGGACCGCTGGGGACGCAAGGCGACGATCATCCTCGGGGCGGCGCTGACCATCCCGATCATCCCGATCTTCGCCTTCTCGCCGACGGCGGGGCTGCTGTGCCTCGGCTCCGCGCTCATCCAGTTCACGACGCAGGGCGCCTGGGGCGCCATCCCGGCGCACCTGAACGAGATGTCGCCGAATGCCATCCGCGGCTTCTACCCGGGCGTGACGTACCAGCTGGGCAACGTGATCGCGGCATTCAACCTGCCCATCCAGCAGGCGCTCGCCCCGCAGCTCGGCTACGGCTGGGCGATGGCGTCGACGGTCGGCATCGCGGCGATCGCGGTCATCCTGCTGACCGCCTTCGGCAAGCAGGCCCACGCCATCGACTTCGTCGCGGCGGACGCCGCCCCGGCAGTCGAGCCGGCCCCTCGCGGCTGACGTCGGTCCCGGTCCCGGTCCCGGTCCCGGTCCCGTCCCGTCCCGTCCCGGTCCCGGTCCCGGTCCCGTGCGTCGGAGATCCGCCCCGATCCGGCCCGAATCTCCATCCGCACCGCGGTCCGTCGGACATGAAGGCGCTTTCCACCGACGTTGACATCCCGTTGCCGGCCGAGCTAACGTCGGGTAAGCGCTTTCCAAAACCCACCGAGCACCGCTACGAAGGAGTACACGTGTCGTCGATCGGCATCATCATGAACGGCGTCTCCGGGCGCATGGGATACCGCCAGCACCTGGTCCGGTCGATCCTCGCCATCCGCGATCAGGGCGGCGTCGAGCTGTCCGACGGACGCCGCGTCCAGGTCGTGCCCCTCCTGGTCGGCCGCAGCGAGGAGAAGCTGGCCGAGCTCGCGAAGCGGCACGATATCGCCGACTACACGACCGACCTCGACGCCGCCCTCGCCGACGACCGCTGGCAGATCTACGCCGACTTCCTCGTCACCAAAGCGCGCTCGGCGGCGATCCGCAGGGCCATCGCCGCGGGCAAGGCGATCTACACCGAGAAGCCCACCGCCGAGAGCTTCGAGGAGGCGCTCGAACTGGCGCGCCTCGCCGCCGACGCGGGCGTCAAGAACGGCGTCGTCCACGACAAGCTCTACCTGCCCGGGATGCGCAAGCTCAAGCGGCTGATCGACTCCGGCTTCTTCGGCCGCATCCTGTCCGTCCGCGGCGAGTTCGGCTACTGGGTGTTCGAGGGCGACTGGCAGGCGGCGCAGCGGCCGAGCTGGAACTACCGCGCGGAGGACGGCGGCGGCATCGTCGTCGACATGTTCCCGCACTGGAGCTACGTGCTCGAGAACCTCTTCGGCCGCGTCGAGTCGGTGTACGCGCAGGCGGTCACCGAGATCCCGCAGCGGGTGGACGAAGGCGGGCAGGCGTACGCGGCGACTGCGGATGACGCGGCCTACGCGGTCTTCCGGCTGGAGGGCGGCGTCACCGCCCAGCTCAACTCGAGCTGGACGACCCGTGTCAACCGCGACGAGCTGGTCGAGTTCCAGGTCGACGGCACCCTCGGAAGCGCGGTCGTCGGGCTCTTCGCCTGCAAGATCCAGCCCAGGAACGCGACGCCGAAGCCGGTGTGGAACCCGGACCTCGCGGACGAGCACGACTACGCGTCCGACTGGATCGAGTCCCCGGCCAACGAGGTGTTCGAGAACGGCTTCAAGACGCAGTGGGAGGAGTTCCTGCGCCACGTGCTGGAGGACGGCCCGCACGGGTTCGACTTCCTCGCAGGCGCGCGCGGCGTGCAGCTCGCCGAGCTCGGCCTGCGGTCGTCGCGAGAGGGACGGCGGATCGAGCTCCCGGATGTGACGCTCGACACCACTCCGGCGCCGACCGCCTCCGACCTGGAGGCGGCGGCCCGATGACGGCGACCACCGCGACCGGCACCGGCACCGCCGTGACGCTGCTCGGCCCCGACGGCGTCACGTCCACCGCCGAGCTCCGCGATGCGCCGGCGTTCACGCGCCCGGCCGCACCGCTGCGGTCGCGGGTCGCCTACGCGGCGGCCCACGTCATCCCGAAACCCTGGGCGGAGAACGTCCCGGGCGCCCCCGCCGACATCGACTGGGATGCCACGCTCGCGTTCCGCCGGCACGTGTACTCCTGGGGTCTCGGCGTGGCCGATGCGATGGACACGGCGCAGAGGAACATGGGGCTCGACGCGGCAGCGACACGTGAACTGATCGCGCGCAGTGCGGCCGACGCCCGCGACGCCGGCGGATCGGTCGTCGCCGGTGTCAACACCGACCACGTCGACAATCCGGCCATCCCGCTGGACGCGGTGATCGACGCGTACACGGAGCAGCTGCACTTCACCGAGGACGCCGGGGCCGGGGTCGTCCTCATGGCGAGCCGCCACCTGGCCAGGGCGGCGGAGTCGCCGGCCGACTACGAGCGCGTCTACGGCCGGGTGCTCGCCGCGGCGTCGGCGCCGGTCGTGCTGCACTGGCTCGGGCCGGCATTCGACCCCGCGCTCGCCGGCTACTTCGGGTCCGGCGACGTCGCCGCGGCGAGCGAGACCGTGCTGCGCATCATCGAGGCGGCAGACGGCCGGGTCTCCGGCATCAAGATGAGCCTCCTCGACGCGGACGCGGAGCGCTCGCTGCGCGCGCGTCTGCCGGAGGAGGTCCGCATGTTCACCGGGGACGACTTCAACTACGTCGAGCTGATCGAGGACGACGGCTCCGGCCATTCGGACGCGCTGCTCGGCGCCTTCGCGGCCCTGGCCCCGGCGGCCTCCGCCGCGATCCAGGCGCTCGACCGGGACGACACGGAGCAGTACCGGAGCATCCTCGAGCCCACGCAGGAGTTGTCGCGGCAGGTCTTCGCGGCGCCGACGTTCCACTACAAGACCGGCGTGGCCTTCCTCTCCTGGCTCAACGGCCACCAGCAGTCGTTCTCGATGGTCGGCGGTCTGCACTCCGCCCGCAGCCTGCCCCACCTGTCGGAGATCGTGCGGCTCGCCGGGGACTGCGGCGCCCTGGAGCGGCCCGGCCTCGCCGCCGAGCGCTGGACGTCGCTGCTCCGCCTGAACGGGATCGTCGGATGACCCCCGACCCGCGCCTCTCGATCAACCAGGCGACCATCAAGTACGCCGCGCTCGCCGACGCGCTCGGCGTGGTCGCCGCAGCCGGGGTCGAGGCGATCGGGCTGTGGCGAGAGCCCGTGGCCGAGGTGGGGCTGGATGCGGCGGTGCGGATGCTCGCCGACTCCGGTCTGCGCGTGTCGAGTCTGTGCCGGGGAGGCTTCTTCACCGCTCCGGAGGGCGCCCAGCGGCGCGCGGCCCTGGACGAGAACCGGCGCGCGATCGAGGAGACGGCAGCGCTCGCCGCGGCCGGCGCCCCCGGGTCCGCTGCTGTGCTCGTGCTGGTCGCCGGCGGCCTGCCGGACGGCTCCCGAGACCTCGTCGGCGCACGCCGCCGGGTGGCCGATGCGATCGCCGAGCTGGAACCGGACGCCCGCGCGGCCGGCGTCACGCTCGCCATCGAGGCGCTGCACCCGATGTACGCCGCCGACCGCGCGGTCGTGTCGACGCTCGGTCAGGCGCTCGACCTCGCCGAGCCCTTCCCGTCGGAGTCGGTCGGCGTGGTCGTGGACACCTTCCACCTGTGGTGGGACCCCGACCTGTCGGCGCAGATCGCCCGGGCCGGCCGCGGAGGCCGCATCGCGTCCTACCAGGTCTGCGACTGGGTGACGCCGCTGCCCGCGGACGTGCTGCTGGCCCGCGGGATGATGGGGGACGGCCACATCGACTTCGCGCCGATCAGCGCGGCCGTCGCCGAGGCCGGCTACACCAGCGACGTGGAGGTCGAGATCTTCAACGAGGCGATCTGGGCGGCGGACCCCGCGGCGGTCGTCGCCCGCACGGCGCAGGCCTTCGACCGCGCGGTCGGACTGCGGTCTGCCGGGCGGGCGTGAAGCGGCGGCCGATGCCGGGTCGCTGCCACCGCATCCATGCGAAGGTGGAGGCATGAGCGTCATCGTCGTCGCGCCCGACTCGTTCAAGGGGTCGGCGTCCGCCGCGGAGGTCGCCGCCGCGCTGGCCGGGGGCTGGGCCGCCGAGCGGCCGGGCGACCGCGTCGTCCGTGCGCCCATGGCGGACGGCGGAGAGGGCACTCTGGACGCGTTCGAGGCGGCGATCGCCGGCGCCGTCCGGCATCCTGTGCGCGTCCTCGGTCCGGACGACGCGGAGGTGGACGCGGAGGTGGACGCCTCCTGGCTGATGCTTCCGGACGGCACGGCGGTCGTCGAGCTCGCGGAGACCAGCGGGCTCGGCCGGATGCCGCGGCTGGCCCCGTTCGCCGCGCACACGGTGGGGTTCGGGCAGGCGATCGCGGACGCGCTGGACGCGGGGGCGCGTTCGCTGCTCCTCGCGATCGGAGGCAGCGCGTCCACCGACGGAGGGGCAGGAGCGCTGACGGCGCTCGGCGCGCGGTTCGTGGACGCCGACGGTCGCGACATCCCGCGCGGCAATCTCGGGCTGGCCTCCGTGGTCCGTGCCGATCTCGGCGGGCTGGCCGCGCTGCCGCCGGGCGGGGCGCGGATCCTCGGCGATGTCACCAGTCCGCTGCTCGGGCCCCTGGGTGCAGCCGCCGTGTTCGGACCGCAGAAGGGCGCGACCGAGCGGGATGTGCCGGTGCTGGAGGAGGGCCTTCGTCGCCTCGCCGAGGCCCTCGGGGCGGCCGGCGCCGAAACGGATCCCGCGGAGCCCGGCGCGGGTGCAGCGGGAGGGACCGGCTTCGGCCTGCTGGTGTGGGGCGCGCGGATGGCGCCGGGCGCGGCAGCGGTCGGCGACGCCCTGGGACTGCCGTCGACCATCGCCGAGGCGGATGCGGTCATCACGGGGGAGGGGCGCTTCGACAGCCAGTCCGCGTCGGGGAAGGTGCCGACGTACGTCGCGGGGCTCGCGCACGGCGCGGGCGCGTCCGTCCTGCTCGCCGCCGGCAGCATCCAGGCGCCGACCACGGGCTTCGCCGATGCCGTCGCGCTGGCGGACCTCGCCGGCTCGGCCGACGCCGCCATCGCCGACCCGGACCGCTGGGCCCGCGCCGCCGGCGCCGCCCTCGCCCGCCGCTTCCGTCCCTGACCCCTCCCCACCGTCGAGTACGCAAAAACTGCACGCCACACGCCGTGCGAGCGTGCAATTTGTGCGTACTCGACGGAGGGGGCGGAGGTGGCGGAGGGGGCGGAGGGGGTCAGCGCGGCGCGGTGAGGGCTGCGCTGGCCTCCTCGACGATGGCGCGCGTCGCCGCCTCGGCGGCGGCCGCGTCGCCGCGGCGGACCGCAGCGGCGACGTCCTCGTGCAACCGGATCGCCTCGGGGTTCGCGGTGTCGGGCATCAGCGCATGCACGGTTCGCCCGTTCAACGCCTCGGCCACGGCGGCGCTGAGCGCCGCGAACACCGGGTTGCCGGACGCCTCCAGCAGCACCCTGTGGAAGTCGCGGTCGTGCGCCAGGTACTCCTCGCGGTCCGCGGACCGCTGGGTCGCCGCCATGCCGACGATCGCGGCGGTCAGCTCTCCGCACTGGGCGGGGGTGGCCCTGGTGCTGGCCAGTCGCGCGGCCACCGGTTCGACGGCGAGGCGCAGCTCGCCCAGCTCCGCGAGCGCGGTCAAGCGGTCGGGGCCGGCGAGCCGCCAGCTGAGGATGCGCGGATCGAGCGCCTGCCAGGAGGACGCGGGGAGGACGACCGTCCCTCGACGGCGCCTGGCCTGCACGAGCCCCAGCGACTCGAGCACGCGGATGCACTCGCGCAGCACGGTCCGGGAGAGGCCGAGTCCCTCCGGCGTCAGGACCGTTCCGACCGGGATGTCGCCCGCGACGATCCTGGCGCCGAGGGAGGCGATGGCCTGCTCGTGCTGGGAGGCGTGCGCTGCCGGGGTCACGCTCCATTATCGGCGCATCCGAGAGATCGGGTCAAAGCGGTTCGCAATGCTGATAAATCGGTCATTATCCACACCGATTAGACACAAATCAGGTTTATTCCTAGAGTGTTCGTGCCCCATCCGGAATCACGACCGAGGACGTTCATGACCCCCACCCTGTTCACGCACGCGGCACCCGCGGCACTCGCCGTCGCCGCGGCGGCCCCCGCTCCCGCGCCCCACCCCAGCGCACCCGAGGGACAGCTCATCGTCGCCGCGCTGGCCGGCATCGCCGTCATCGTTGTGCTGATCACCTGGCTCAAGCTGCACCCGTTCCTCTCGCTCCTGCTCGGCTCGCTCGTCGCGGGACTGGCGGCGGGCCTGGCCGCGGATGCGGCGATCGGGAGCTTCATCACCGGCTTCGGCAACACCATGGGCAGCGTCGGCGTGCTCATCGGCCTCGGCGCGATGTACGGCAAGCTCCTCGCCGACTCCGGCGGCGCCGACCGCATCGTCGACACGCTGGTCTCGCGCACCAGCGCCCGTCTCCTGCCGTGGACGATGGGAGCCGTCGGCGCCATCATCGGCCTCCCGATGTTCTTCGAGGTCGGCCTCGTGCTGCTGATGCCGGTGATCATCCTGGTCACCCGGCGCTCGGGACTCCCGCTGATGCGCATCGCCCTCCCCACCATCGCGGGCCTCTCCGCCATGCACGGCCTGGTGCCCCCGCATCCCGGACCGCTGGTCGCGATCGGCGCGCTCGGCGCCAACCTCGGTCTCACGCTGGCCTTCGGCGTGATCGTCGCCATCCCGACGATCGCGGTCGCCGGCCCGCTGTTCAGCCGGCTGGCCGCGCGATGGGTGCCGGTCGGGGTCCCCGACCTGTTCGTCCCGGAGGAGGGAGATGGGCCGGCTCGTCGTCGGCCGTCGTTCGGCGCTGCGCTGATCAGCATCCTGCTGCCCGTCATCCTCATGCTCGGCAAGGCTGTCGCCGACATCGCCGCGCCCGATGCTGCGCCGGTCTGGAAGGTCGTCCTGGACTTCCTGGGCACGCCCGTCATCGCGCTCACCATCGCGGTGCTCGCGGGCCTTCTGCTGCTCGGCCTCGGCGGCGGGATGAACCGTGCGGCCATGCAGACCAGTCTCGCCGCCTCGCTTCCGCCGATCGCGGGCATCCTGCTCATCGTCGGCGCCGGCGGCGGGTTCAAGCAGGTGCTCGTCGACACCGGCATCGGCCAGGTCATCGCGGGATGGGCGACCGGCGCGAGCGGGATCGTCGTCCTGCTGCTCGCCTGGACCGTCGCCGCGCTGATCCGCATCGCGACCGGCTCGGCGACGGTCGCGACCGTCACCGCCGCCGGCATCCTGCTCCCGCTCACCGAGCACCTGTCGACCCCGATGGTGTCGCTGATGGTGCTGGCGATCGGCGCGGGCTCGGTGTTCCTGTCGCACGTCAACGACGCCGGATTCTGGCTGGTGAAGGAGTACCTGGGCCTCAGCATCCCGCAGACGCTGAAGAGCTGGACCGTGCTGGAGTGCCTGGTCTCTCTCGTCGGGCTGGCCGGTGTGCTGATCCTGAGCCTGTTCGTCGGCGGCCTCGGGTGACGCCGGTGCGTGCGGTCGTCGTCATGGGCGTCGCCGGATGCGGCAAGTCGACCGTGGCCGAACTCCTCGCCGAGCGCCTCGGATGGGAGCTGCTGGAGGGCGACGGCCTGCATCCCGCGACGAACGTCGAGCGGATGAGCGCGGGCATCCCGCTCACCGACGACGACCGCGCGCCCTGGCTGGCCGCGATCGCCGAGTGGATGCGCGAGCGGCTCGACGCCGGGCGTCCCGTCGTCGTCGCGTGCTCCGCGCTGGCGAGGCGGTACCGCGACGTGCTGCGCCGGGACGACGTGCTGTTCCTGCACCTGAGCGGCACCCCGGAGCTCCTCGCGGAGCGCCTCTCGTCGCGCGAGCACCACTTCATGAAGTCGGGGATGCTGCAGAGTCAGCTCGCGACGCTCGAGCCGCCTGCCGGCGACGAACGCCAGCTCACGCTCGACATCGCGGAGCCGCCGCTCATCCTCGTCGCCCGAGCCGCGTCCGCCCTCTGACCCAAACCGACAGCTCCTGAGTTTTTCGCCCCGCCGACCGGCGTGTCGGGCGAAAAACTCAGGAGCTGTCGGCGTGGGGCTAGGCGCGGGCGGCGGCGTACTGGGTGCGGATGACGGGACGGGTGTCGACGGGGAGCGCGGCGGAGGTCTCAACAGTCCAGGTCGGACGGGTTCCGGTCAGCGCCCAGGCGGCCTGGACGGCGCCGCCGTCGGCGACGTACTCGCCGGGGGCCGGCACCTCGACGGGGGCGTCGAAGACCTGCGCGGCCACCTGCGCGACGGCCGGATTCTGCGCCGCACCGCCGATCAGCAGGATGCGGCGCTCGCGGACGCCGGCCGCGCGGACGGCGTCGAGTCCGTCGGCCAGCCCGCACAGCATCCCCTCGATCGCGGCCCGTGCGAGGTTCGCCGGCGTGGTCGAGGCGAGCGTGAGTCCGTGGATGCTGGCCTTCGCGTCCGGGAGGTTGGGGGTGCGCTCGCCCTCGAAGTACGGCACCAGCACCACGCCGCCCGATCCCGGCTCCGCCGAGAGGGCGAGGGCGGACAGCCCGTCGTGGTCGACCGACAGCAGGTCGGCGATGGAGCCGAGAACGCGCGCGGCGTTGAGGGTCGCGATCAGGGGGAGGGACAGGCCGGAGGCGTCCGCGAAGCCCGCGACGGTTCCCGAGGCGTCCGCGATGGGCGCGTCGGTCACGGCGAAGACCGTGCCGGAGGTGCCGATCGAGACGACGACGTCGCCGTCCGCGGCGCCGAGGCCGAGGGCGGCGCCCGCGTTGTCGCCGGCGCCCGGTCCGACGAGCACGCCGGACGGCGTGCGGCCGGCCGACTCCGACGGGCCGAGGACGCGGGGCAGGATCACGGCGTCGCCGCCCGCTCCCGAGCCCGCCTCACGGCCGGAACGCCCGAGCGCACGCGCGAACAGGTCGAGGTCGTACGCGCCGGAGGCCGCGCCCCAGTAGGCGGTGCCGCTCGCGTCGGAGCGGTCCGTCGTGAGCGCCTCGAGGTCGGGCCCGAGCTCGCTCTCGCCCTCCGGTCCGTAGCCGCGGAGGCGCCAGGTGAGCCAGTCGTGGGGGAGCGCGACGGCGGCGACGCGTGCGGCGTTGCCTGGCTCCGCATCCCGCAGCCAGCGCAGCTTGGTCGCGGTGAAGGATGCGACGGGCACCACACCGACGCGGGCCGCGTACTCCTCGGCCCCGACCTCGTCGATCAGATCGCGGGCGGCCTGCGCGGAACGGGTGTCGTTCCAGAGCAGGGCGTCGCGGATGACCCGGCCCTGCGCATCCAGCACCACCATGCCGTGCTGCTGTCCGGCGACGGAGATCGCGGCGACGTCGTCGAGCCCGCCGGCGGCCGCGATGGCCTCCTGCAGCGCGCTCCACCAGGCCGCCGGATCGACCTCGGTTCCGTCGGGATGCGCGGCGCGGCCCGACCGGACCAGCTCGCCGGTCCCGAGGTCGCGCACGACCACCTTGCAGCTCTGCGTCGAGGAGTCGACGCCGGCGACGAGAGTCACGGCTGTCCTTTCAGAAGAGATCCCACCCGCCGTCGAGTCCGCGAACTTTGCACGTTTTCAGACCGAGAACGTGCAAAAAGTGCGGACTCGACGGCGGGCGGGAGCGGGCGGGGGAGGGGATCAGCGCGCGCCGAGCAGGTGCTCGAGGGCGAGCTGCTGCAGGCGGACGAAGCCGAAGCCCTTACCGCCGAAGTACGCCGAGGGGTCGAAGTCCTCGTACGCGCTGCGGTCGGCGAGCAGGTCATCGTACGACTCGCCCTCGCCGAGCGTCGGATGCGTCAGCTCGATGACGCGGGACGCCTCCAGCTGCTCCTGCACCTCGGGGTCGGCGCGGAACGCCTGCGCCCGCTCCTTGAGGAGCAGGTAGGTGCGCATGTTGGCCGCGGCCGACTCCCAGACACCGGTGATGTCCTCGGTGCGGGACGGCTTGTAGTCGAAGTGGCGCGGGCCGTCGTAGGCCGGTCCGCCGTTCGGGCCGCCGTTCTCGAGCAGGTCGACGAGCGCGAAGGCGTTCTGCAGGTCGCCGTGACCGAAGACGAGGTCCTGGTCGTACTTGATGCCGCGCTGGCCGTTGAGGTCGATGTGGTAGAGCTTGCCGTGGTACAGCGCCTGGGCGATCCCGGCGGCGAAGTTCAGGCCCGCCATCTGCTCGTGGCCGACCTCGGGGTTGAGGCCGACGAGCTCCGGGCGCTCCAGCGACTCGATGAAGGCGATGGCGTGACCGAGGGTCGGCAGCAGGATGTCGCCGCGCGGCTCGTTCGGCTTCGGCTCGATGGCGAAGCGGATGTCGTAGCCCTTGTCGGTGACGTAGTCGCCGAGCAGGTTGACGGCCTCGCGGTAGCGCTCGAGGGCGGCGCGGATGTCCTTGGCCGAGTCGTACTCGGCGCCCTCGCGGCCGCCCCACATCACGAACGTCTTGGCGCCGAGCTCGGCGGCCAGGTCGAGGTTGCGCAGCACCTTGCGGAGAGCGAAGCGGCGGACGGCGCGGTCGTTGGAGGTGAAGCCGCCGTCCTTGAAGACGGGGGCGCTGAACAGGTTGGTGGTCACCATCGGCACGATGATGCCGGTGTCGGCGAGGGCCTGCTTCAGCCGGTCGATCTGCTTCTGGCGCTCGGCGTCGGTCGAGCCGAACGCGAACAGGTCGTCGTCGTGGAAGGTGAGGCCGTAGGCGCCGAGCTCGTCGAGCTTGTGCACCGCCTCCACCACGTCGAGCTGCGGGCGGGTCGGGCCGCCGAACGGGTCGGTGCCGTTGTAGCCGATGGTCCACAGTCCGAACGAGAACTTGTCGGCACGGGTGGGGGTGAGGCTCATGATGTTCCTTCAGCGTCGTCGGTGATTTGTTGTTTCAATAAACTTATACAGCACTGCGGCGACGAGCGCGAGTCCGCCAGGCGAACCCGCAGCCCGTCACGCGCCGGTCAGCGCGCGTCCGTGAAGACGGCACCCACGGTAGCCGTCTCGACGTCCGCCGTCACCAGGCGGGCGTCCGCGGGGGTGACCTCGTGCACCGGGCCGATGATGGTCACGTCCGCCGTCGTCTCGCGGAGGTCGCACGACGGGCCGACCCAGAGCTCCACGGCCCCGGGCTCGACGATGCGGGTCAGCGAGCGGTCCGAGAAGGCGAGGCGGGTCGTCGGGACGGCGAACCGCACGACGGCCTCCTCGCCCGGCTGCAGCTCCACCCGCCGGTAGCCGAGCAGCTGCGCCACCGGCCGGGTGACGCTCGCCTGCACATCCCGGGCATACAGCTGCACCAGGTCCGTACCGGCACGCTCGCCCGTGTTGCGGATGCGGACGGTCGCGGTGAACGTCCCTCCGGCGGCCACCTCCCCGTCGGCCACCAGGTCGCTGCGCTCGAACATCGTGTACGAGAGTCCGTGACCGAACGGGAGCACCGGCGTGCTGTCGGCGCTCGTGATCTCGGTGGGGCCGCCCAGGACCGGGTGGAGGTACGAGTACGGCTGCGCGCCCGCCGAGCGGGGGAGCGACACCGGGAGGTGACCGGACGGCGAGATCCGCCCCGAGAGCACGGCGGCCAGTGCGCGGCCGCCCTCCTCGCCGGGGAAGAACGCCTGCAGCACGGCCGCGGGAGCCGTGACGCCCTCCACGGCCCAGGAGATCGCGTAGGGACGGCCGGAGAGCACGACGAGCACCACCGGGGTCCCGGTCGCGACGACCCGCTCGACCAGCTCGCGCTGGATGCCGGGGAGCTCCAGGCTCTCCACATCGTTGCCCTCGCCGACGGTCCCGCGGCCGAACAGCCCGGCGCGGTCGCCGACCACGACGACCGCGACGTCGGCGGCGCTCGCCGCCGCGACGGCGGCGGGGATGCCGGAGCGGTCGTCGCCCTCCACGTCGCAGCCGCGCTCGTACGCGACGGAGGCGGACGGGAACTCCGCCCGCACCGCGTCCAGAACGGAGGGCAGCTCGAATCCGAGCGGAACCTCGGGGTGGTGGGCGAGGACGTGGTTCGCGAACGAATAGCAGCCCATCAGCGCTTCGGGGGCGTCGGAGTTCGGGCCGAGCACCGCGATGCTCGCCGGGGCCGACGCGAGCGGCAGCGTGCCGTCGTTGGTCAGCAGCACCAGGGACTCCTCGGCCAGCCGCAGCGCCACGTCCCGATGGGCGGGCGTGTCGAGGTCGATGGATGCGGGCGGCGCGTCGAAGGCCTCGTCCAGCAGACCCAGGTCCTCCTTCTGCGCGAGCACGCGCAGCACGGCCCGGTCGACCAGGGCCTCGTCGACCTCTCCCGAGCGGATGCGCGAGACCAGCGGCTCGAGGAACGCGTCGCCGGTCGGCAGCTCGACATCGATGCCGGCCGCGAGCGCGATCGCCGCGGCCTCGCCGAGATCCGAGGCGACCCCGTGCATGGTGTGCAGGAAGGCGACGGAGAAGTAGTCGGAGACCACGGTCCCGTCGAAGCCCCACTCGTCGCGGAGCACTCCGGTGAGGTACTCGGCGCTCGCCGCGACGGGGACGCCGTCGATCTCGGCGTACGAGTTCATGACCGAGCGCACCCCGCCATCCCGCAGCGCCATCTCGAACGGGGGCAGCAGGGTGTCGCGCACCTCGCGGGGTCCCGCGTGCACCGGCGCGTGGTTGCGCCCGGCCTGTGAGGCGGAGTAACCGACGAAGTGCTTCAGCGTCGCGTGGACGCCGGCGCCCTGCAGACCGCGGACGTAGGCGGTGCCGAGCGTCCCGACGACGTACGGGTCCTCGGCGATGCACTCGTCGACGCGGCCCCAGCGCGGGTCGCGGATGACATCCAGCACCGGAGCGAGCCCCTGGTGGATGCCCAGCTCGCGCATCGACATCCCGATCAGGCCGGCCATCTCCTCCACCAGCTCCGGGTCGAACGACGCCCCCCACGCCAGCGGCGTCGGGAACGTGGCCGCCTTCCAGGCCGCCAGCCCCGTGAGGCACTCCTCGTGCACAAGCGCGGGGATGCCCAGCCGGGTCTCCTCCTTCAACCGGCGCTGCTCCGCCCACAGCCAGGCCGCGCGCTCGACCGGATCGACCGGCCGCGTGCCGTAGACGCGGGTCAGCTGTCCGAGACCGTGCACGGTGGCGTCCGCGTACGCACCCGGGTTGCCCATCTCGCCGGCCATCGGCGCCACGAGCTCGTCGCCCTTGTCGACCCAGAAGCCGACCAGCTGCGCGAGCTTCTCCTCCAGCGTCATGGAGGCGAGGAGGGCGCTCACGCGCTCGGAGGGCGCAGTCGAGCGCGGAAGGGATTCGGTCATGTCGATCTCACACTTCTTGACGGGCGGGCGTCAGCCCTTGACGGCGCCGGTCAGGCCGCCGACGATGCGGCGCTCGAACAGGCTGAAGAAGATCAGCGCCGGGATCATGGACAGCGACGTGAACGCCAGCACCTTGGCGGTGTCGACGGAGTACTGCGACGAGAACGCCTGCACTCCGAGGGGCAGCGTGAACGTCGCGTCGTTGTTGAGGAGGAAGAGGGGCAGCAGGTAGCTGTTCCAGCTCGCGATGAAGGCCAGGATGCCGACGGTGATGACCCCCGGCAGCGACAGGCGCAGCACCATCCGCCAGAAGAAGCCCAGTCGGCTGCAGCCGTCGATGAAGGCCGCCTCCTGGATCTCGTCCGGGATGGCGCGGAGGAACGGCACCAGGATGATGATCGTCGTCGGAAGGGCGAAGGCGATCTGCGGGAGGATGACGCCGCCGAGCGAGTTCATCAGGCCGAGATTGCGGACCACGATGTACAGCGGCGTGATCGCCACCGTGATCGGGAACATCAGGCCGGCGGCGAACAGCGCGTAGAGGGCGCCGCGGCCGCGGAACCGGTAGCGGGCGAGGACGTAGCTCGCCATCAGGCCGAGGATGATCACGCCGACCGTCGTCACGACGGCGACGATGGTCGAGTTGAGCACCTCCTGCCAGAAGACCCCGCCGGTGAGCACGCCGATGTAGTTCGCGGCGTTCCACGGGTTGGGGAATCCGGCCGGGTCGATCGTGATCTGCGAGTTCGTGCGGAACCCGCCGATGACGATGTAGGCGATCGGCGCCAGCATCAGCGCGATGACGACGAGGGCGACGAAGTAGACGGTCGGGGAGCCCCAGGGCAGCCCCTTGGCCTTCTTGCGGTCCGGCGCCTCCAGGACGCCCGGGGCGTCCGGGGCGTCGGGGATGACGGTGAAGGCGCTCATCGCTTCTTCCTTCCGGTGCGCCTGTCACCCGTGAGCGCGCCCTCGGTGTCCCGCCGCAGCACGAACCGCTGGTAGAAGAGGGCGACGATCAGGGAGATCAGGAAGATGACGACGGCGACGGCGTTTCCGTAGCCGAAGTTGCCGGCGTTGCGGCCGTTGGCGACCATGTAGGTCGCCATGGTCGACGTGCCGGCGGTCGAGGCGACGTACTGGCCCCAGATGATGTAGACGAGGTCGAACAGCTGGAGCGCTCCGATGATGGACAGGAACGCCCAGATGCGCAGCGTCGGGCCGAGGAGCGGCAGGGAGATCCGTCGCTGGATCTGCCAGTACGACGCGCCGTCGAGGGCGGCGGCCTCGTACAGCTCCTCGGGGATGCCCTGCAGGCCGGCCAGGAAGAGGATGACGGCGAAGCCGACGTACTTCCAGGTCAGGATGGCCAGCAGCGTCCAGATCGCCAGGCTCGGGTTCGACAGCCAGTCCTGCGCGAGGAAGCCGAGCCCGATGTTCTTCAGGAGCCCGTTGAGGGCGCCGTTGGTGGAGAGCATGAGGCTCCACCCGGTGCCGACGACGACCTCTGCGATGACGTACGGCACGAAGATCAGGACGCGGATCAGCGACTGTCCGCGCATCTTGCGGTTGAGCAGCAGCGCCAGCAGGATCGCCGCAGGACCCTGGAGCACCAGGGACCCGATCACGATGAGCCCGTTGTGCATGAGGGCCTGCTGGAACGCGGAGTCCTGGAGGATGGTGATGTAGTTCTGCAGGCCGACGAAGTCGGTGGCCGGCCCGTATCCCTGCCAGCGGAAGAAGCCGTAGTAGGCGGCGATCGCGACGGGGAAGATCACGAACGCCAGGAAGACGATGGCTGCGGGCCCGGCCAGCAGCGCGATCTCCAGGCGCATGGCCCAGCCGCTGCCCTTGCGGCGGCGCGGCTGCGGCGGGGACGACGCGGCTGCGCCGCCCCCGCCGTGCTGCGCGAGACCCGCTGTCGGCGCGACGCCGGGGGACGTGTTCTCGCGGATGTTCGTCACGAGGACCGTCCTCAGCCCTTCTTGGCGGCGTCGTTGGCCGCCTGGATGAGCTGCTTCGGGTCGCTCTTGCCCGCCAGCATGTCGACGACCGCCACGTTGAGCGCGTTGCCGACGTTCTGTCCGAGGACGGTGTCGAGCCACTGCGAGACGTACGGGGCCGCGTTGTAGGCCTTCAGTACATCCTTCAGGTAGGGCTCGGTGACGACCTTCTGCGCCTCCGAGTTGACCGGCGGGGCGTTGAAGGCCTTGTAGTAGGCCTCCTGCTGCTCCGTCGACGCGACGAAGTTGAGGAAGTCGGCGCACTCCTTCGGAGCCTTGACCGAGCACGAGTAGCCGTCGACGCCGCCCATGATCGAGCCGGGCTCGCCCTTACCGCCGGGAACCTCCGGGAAGGGGTAGAAGCCGAGGTCGGGGAGGGGCTTCTGGTCGGGGGTCAGGGACGCGATCACGCCCGGGTCCCACGCGCCCATGAGCTCCATCGCGGCCTTGTGGTTGGCCACGAGACCGGCCGAGCTGCCTGCGCCCTGCTGTGCGGAGGTCGTCAGGAAGCCGTCGTTGAACGGCTTGGTCTTGGCGAACGCGTCGAGGTCCTCCGCGGCCTTGAGCCAGCACGGGTCGTTGAACGACTTCGAGTCGGCGCTCTTCTCCATGGTCGACCCTGCGCACTCGCGCAGTGCGAACCAGTAGAACCAGTGCGCCGCCGGCCAGGCGTCCTTGGCGCCGAGGGCGATCGGGGCGACCCCGGTGGCCTTCAGCTTCGTGACGTCGGCGTTGAGGTCGTCGATCGTCTTGGGTGCCTCGGTGATGCCTGCTGCCGTGAACAGGTCCTGGCTGTAGAAGAGCCCGCCCGGCAGGACGGCGATGGGCATGGCCCACACCTTGTCCTGGTAGGTCTCGGCCTTGAACGAGCCTTCGGAGATGTTCTTCTTGGTCTCGGACGACACCTTGCCGGTGATGTCCATCAGCTGACCTGCGTTGACCATCGCCGCCATCTTGCCGCCGCCGCGCTGCAGGAAGATGTCGGGTGCGTCGCCGCTGTTGAGCGCGGTCTGCAGTTTTCCGTCGAGGTCCTCGTTCTGGATGGACTGGACCTTGATGGTGACCTTCGGGTTCGCCTTCTCGAATGCTGCGACGGCATTCTTCCAGAACGCCTGGCCGGGGCCGGTGGTGGAGTTCTGCCAGAGGGTCATGGAGACCTTGCCGTCGCTGGAGCTGTCGGAGCCGCCGCTGCACCCGGTGAGGGCGAGCGCGCCGGCCATCACGACGGCGGCCCCGGTGAGGAGCTTGGTGCCTTTCATGTGATTCCAACCTGTTCTCTTCGTTGAGGTGGGGACGACGGAAGTGTCGCAAGCGACGGGGGTGGTGTCAAACGTTTTCGAAAACCTTTTCTACGCTATGCTCTGACGCCATGGGACGGCGTCCGACGATCAGCGATGTGGCTGCTGCTGCCGGCGTCTCGGTCGCCACCGTGTCGAAGGCCGTGAACGGCCGGTACGGAGTGGCGACCTCGACGGTGGAGCGCGTGCTGCAGGTGGTGCAGGAGCTCGGCTACGAGTCGAGCCTGGTCGCCAGCAGCATGCGGTCGCGCCGCACCGGCGTGATCGGCGTGCTCGTCGCCGACTTCGAGCCGTTCTCCGCCGAGATCCTCAAAGGCGTCGGGACGGCGCTCCACGACTCGCGCTACGACCTGCTCGCGTACAGCGGATCGCGCCAGCCGTCGAGCGAGGGATGGGAGCGGCGCTCTCTCAGCCGGCTCAGCGGCACGCTCATCGACGGCGTCATCATGGTCACTCCGACCGTCGTGAACGCGAACGTCGACGTCCCGATGGTGGCCATCGACCCGCACGCCGGCCGCGCCGACCTGCCGACCGTCGAATCGGACAGCTTCGGCGGCGCGCGCAACGCGACCGCGTTCCTGATCGGGCTGGGCCACCGCCGCATCGCCTTCGTGGCCGGACGTCCGGACCTCCGCTCGTCGAGTCTCCGCGACGCGGGATACCGCCGCGCGCTGGGCGAGGCGGGCATCCCCTTCGATCCGTCGCTGGTGGCAGTCGGCCGCTACGAGCACGACACCGTTCGCGAGGTGACCCTGCCGCTGCTGCGCCGGGCGGACCGGCCGACCGCGGTGTTCGCCGCGAACGACATCTCGGCGATCGCGGTCATCGAGGTCGCCGCCGAGCTCGGCCTCGATGTCCCGCGCGACCTCTCGGTGGTCGGCTTCGACGACATCCCCGAGGCGTCGCAGTTCAGCCCGCCGCTGACGACCGTGCGCCAGCCCATGCAGGGCCTGGGCGCGACGGCCGCCGACCTGCTGATCCGGCTGATGAACGGCGAGACGCCGGAGCGCATCCACGTGCGGCTCCCCACCCGCCTGGTCCGCCGAGCGACGACCGCCGCGCCCCCCTCCTGACCCTCGCGCCACCCCGCGCCGCGGTCCCGTCGAGATTTGGCGCACGTCTTCGACGGGGAGGCGGGGGAGGCGGGGGAGGCGCGCCGCGGTCAGCGGAAGCGGGGGGCCAGCCACGCGGCCTGCGTGCGCCAGTGCGCGCCGCCTCCGCCCTCGTGGTCGTTGAACGGGTAGACCTCGATGGCGCGGTCGGTCGCCGCGAGGTGGTTGTACGCGGCGAAGGTGGTCGACGGCGGCACGATCGTGTCCATCAGCGCCACCGAGAACAACGACGGCGCGTGGATGCGGCGGGCGAAGTTGACCCCGTCGAAGTACGACAGGGTGCGGAACACGTCGGCGACCTCGTCGCGGTGCACAGACAGATAGGTCGCGAGCTCGATGAACGGTCCGCCGGCCGCGACCTCCGCGCCCCGGCGGAACGCGCAGAGGAACGCGACATCCGGCATCACCGCGGTGACGCCGCCCGCCAGCGCCCCGGCCGCGAGGGCGATCCCGCCGCCCTGGCTGCCGCCCGTCACGGCGATCCGGTCGGCGTCGACGAACGGCAGCGACCGGGTGGCATCGATGGCGCGCACCGCGTCGGTGAACACGCGCCGGTAGTAGTACGTCTCCGGCGAGTGGATGCCGCGGGTCATCACACCGGGAGTGGCCGGCCCCGAGCCGTGCGGGTCGGGCGTGTCTCCGCCGCTGCCCCATCCACTGCCCTGTCCGCGCGTGTCGACGAACACGTGCACGTACCCGGCCAGCGCCCACGCCACGTTCTCGCCGGGCAGCCCCCGCCCTCCGCCGTAGCCCTGGTACTGCACGACCGCGGGCAGCGGCCCGTCGCCGTGGAGCGGTCGCGACACCCAGGCGCGCACGGGCTCCCCGCCGAAGCCCGGGAAGACCAGGTCGTCGATCCGCAGCTGCGTCACGGGCGAGTCGGCGGGCGTCAGCTCGGGGACGCCGCCAGCGGCGCGGGCCTCGGCGATCGTGCGCTCCCAGAAGGCGTCGAAGTCGGCGGGTTCCTCGACCTGCGGACGGAAGGCGAGCAGTTCGGAGTGGGTCAGGTCGGTGAGCGGCATCGGTCTCGCTTTCTGAACGGTTTTCGCAACGTGCGGCGGGAGGCTGGGCGTCATTGTGGCACAGCCCGCGGCCGAGCGTCGCAGCGGCCCGGTGTGCGACGGTGTGTGCGACAGTGGCTCCATGCCCGGTCCGACCCGCCCGACCCTAGAGGCCATCGCCCGTGAGGCGTCCGTGTCGCTGTCGACCGTGTCGAAGGTGCTCAACGGCCGCCCCGGCGTTTCCGCAGGCACCCGCCGCCGCGTCGAGGAGCTGCTGCACGACTCCGGCTACGCCCGCCGCGGTGTGGATGCCGAGCGCGGCGAGGCCGTCGAGCTGGTCATCGAGAACCTGGCGAGCGAGTGGTCCGTCGAGGTCATCCGCGGCGTGGAGCGCGTCACCCGCGAGAACGGCCTGGCGATGACCCTCTCCACCATCGGCGACTACCACGCCGTCGGGGACGAGCTGATCACCGGGGTGCTCCGCCGCAAGCCGATCGCCATCGTCCTGCAGTTCTCGAACCTGACGGCCGATCACCGGCGTCAGTTGCGCACCCGCAACATCCCCTTCGTCGTGGTCGACCCCGCGGGCGACCCTCCGCCGGACGTCCCGGCCATCGGCGCGACCAACTGGGCGGGAGGGGTCGCCGCGACCCGTCATCTGCTCGCGCTCGGCCACCGGCGCATCGCCGCCATCGCCGGTCCCGCCGACCTGATGTGCTCGCGCGCTCGCGTCGCCGGGTACCAGTCGGCGCTGCAGGAGGCGGGGCTCCCCGTGCCGTCGGAGATCGGCAGGGGCGGGTTCTCGCGGGCCGACGGCGAGCGGGAGGGCCGGCGGCTGCTCGCGTCGCCGGACCGGCCGACCGCGATCGTCTGCGGCAATGACATGCAGGCGCTCGGGGTCTATGACGCCGCTTTCGCGCTCGGACTGGATGTGCCGGGGGACGTGTCGGTCGTCGGCTTCGACGATGCGCCGTCCGCCGCGTGGGCGCGTCCGCCGTTGACGACCGTCCGGCAGCCGCTGCAGGAGATGGCGGAGGAGGCGACGCGGCTCGCGCTCCGCCTGAGGGCGGGTGAGGGCGAGAACAGCCGGCTGGAGCTCGCGACCGCGCTGGTCGAGCGCGCGTCGACGGCGCCGCCCGCGGACTGACGAAAGTTTTCCAACACTGGCGAGAAACTTGCTCCGCCCGGTGCGCCGAACTACCGTCGCACGGGTACCGCCAGACGAAGGGCCGACGATGACCGACGACAGACCGCAGCTCCGGGTCGCCATGATCGGGTACGGGTTCATGGGCGCAGCGCACTCGCAGGGGTGGCGCACCGCCCCGCGCTTCTTCGACCTCCCCGCCGAGCCGGTCATGTCCGTGATCGTCGGCCGGGATACCGTCCGCGTCGAGGACGCCCGGCGCCGGTTCGGCTGGCAGCGGGCCGAGACGGACTGGCGCGCGGTGATCGACGACCCGGACATCGACGTCGTCGACATCTGCACGCCGGGCGACAGCCACGCGGAGATCGCGATCGCGGCCCTCGACGCCGGCAAGCACGTCCTGTGCGAGAAGCCGCTCGCCAACACCGTCGCCGAGGCCGAGGCGATGACCGCCGCCGCGGAGCGCGCCGCCGCCCGCGGCATCCGTTCGATGGTCGGCTTCAGCTACCGCCGCGTCCCCGCCATCGGTTTCGCCCGCCGGCTCGTGCAGGAGGGGCGCCTCGGCGCGATCCGCCAGGTGCGGGCGCTGTATCTGCAGGACTGGCTCCGCGACGAGGACGGCCCGATGACGTGGCGGCTCGACAAGACGCTGGCCGGCTCCGGCTCGCTCGGCGACATCGGGGCGCACGCCGTCGACCTCGTCGAGCACCTGACCGGCTCGCAGCTCGGCGCCGTCTCCGGCACGCTGGCCACCTTCGTCGAGGAGCGCCCGCTGCTCGGTGAGGGCGTCGGTCTGTCGGGCACCGCATCCACCGAGCGCGGGACGGTCACCGTCGACGACGCCGCCTGGTTCACCGCCCGTCTCGCCGGCGGCGAGGCCGACGGCGCCATCGGCGCGTTCGAGGCGACGCGGTACGCGACCGGACGCAAGAACGCCCTGCGCATCGAGCTCAGCGGCTCCCGCGGCGCGATCGCGTTCGACCTCGAGGAGATGAACGAGCTCCAGTTCTACGACGCGACGGCCCCCGCCGGGGAGCAGGGGTTCACGCGGATCATCGTGACCGAGCCCGAGCATCCCTACATGGCCAACTGGTGGCCGACCGGACACGCCATCGGGTACGAGCACGCGTTCAGCCACGAGGTCGTCGACCTGGTCACGGCCATCGCGTCCGGAACCGACCCCGAGCCGTCGTTCGCCGACGGACTCCACATCCAGCGCGTCCTGGACGCCGTCGAGCGCAGCGCCGCCGACGGCAGCGCCTGGACCCCGATCCCCTGACCCACGCCGACAGCTCCTGAGTTCTTCGCCCGACACGCCGTGCTCGGGGCCGAAAAACTCAGGAGCAGGCGGCGACACCGGAAGGAAGCATGAGCAAGCAGGCACTGATCGTCCGCGGAGGATGGGATGGGCACATGCCCGTCGAGACCACGGAGCTGTTCCTCCCGTTCCTCCGCGAGAACGGCTTCGACACCCGGGTGGAGGAGGGCACGGCCGTCTACGCGGACGACGCCGTCATGGACACCGTCGACCTCGTCGTGCAGGTCAACACCATGAACACCATCGAGGACGCCGAGTTCCGCGGCCTCCAGCGCGCGATCCTCAACGGGACGGGGATGGCCGGCTGGCACGGCGGCATCGCCGACTCGTATCGCAACAACGCCGACTACCTGCACATGATCGGCGGGCAGTTCGCCCATCACGCGGGCAAGGACCCGGCCGAGCGGACCGGCGAGCAGTCGGACAACTACATCCCCTACAGGGTGCACATCACCGAGTACGGCCGCACGCACCCCATCACGCAGGGCATCGAGGACTTCGACCTCGTCACCGAGCAGTACTGGGTGCTCAGCGACGAGTACAACGACGTCCTCGCCACCACGACGCAGAGCGTGCGCCCGTGGGACGCGTGGAACCGCCCGGTCACCGCGCCGGCCATCTGGACCCGGCAGTGGGGCGCCGGCCGCATCTTCGTCTCGGCGCCCGGCCACCGGCTGGAGATCGTGGAGAGCCAGCCTGTCCGCACCATCATCGAGAGGGGGATGCTGTGGGCGTCCCGTTGAATGTCGGCGTCGTCGGGGTCGGCGTCATCAGCCGCCAGTACTTCGAGCACTTCCCCCAGCTGCCGAACCTGCGCCTGACCGCCGTCGCAGACCTCGATGTCGCACGCGCCTCCGCCGTCGCCGCGGAGCAGGGCGTGCTCGGGCTCTCGGTCGACGAGCTGCTCGCGCATCCCGAGGTGGATGCGGTGCTCAACCTGACCATCCCGCAGGCCCACGCGGAGATCGCCCTGCGCGCGCTCGCCGCGGGGAAGCACGTCTACGGCGAGAAGCCGCTCGCCCTCTCGACCGCCGAGGCGGCGCCGGTGCTCGAACGGGCGGCTGCGCTGGGCCTGCGGATCGGCAGCGCGCCGGACACCGTGCTGGGGACCGGCATCCAGACCGCGCTCGCCCTGCTCGACGACGGACGGATCGGCGATCCGGTCGCCGCGGCCGTCGCGTGGAGCGCGCCGGGACACGAGCTCTGGCATCCCGCTCCCGCGTTCTACTACCAGCCGGGCGGCGGTCCGCTGTTCGACATGGGACCGTACTACCTGACCAGCCTGGTCAGCTTCTTCGGCCCGGTCGTGCGGGTCTCCGGCGCCACCGGACGCTCGACGCGCGAGCGCACGGTCGCGACCGGCCCGCTCGCCGGTTCGACCATCCCGGTGGATGTGGACACGCACGTCACCGCCATCCTCGAGCACGCCTCCGGCGTCATCTCGACCGTGACCGTCTCCTTCGAGGTGTGGGCGACGCGCGCCCCGAAGTTCGAGGTCTACGGGACGGCCGGGACGATCGCCGTCCCCGACCCGAACATGTTCTCGGACCCGGTCGCCGTCGCGACCGCCGACGACCGCGAGTTCCGCGAGGTGCCGGTCGCCGCCGGCTACGCGGACGCCGGCCGCGGGTACGGCCTCGCCGACATGGCCAGGGCGATCGAGACGGGTCGCCCGCACCGGGCATCCGGCGAGCTCGCCTTCCACGTGCTGGAGATCATGGAGTCGGTGATCCGGGCGGGAGCGACGCACACGGTGGTGGAGCTCTCGTCCAGCGTCGAGCGCCCCGCTCCGGTGCCGCTGGGCGCGCGCCCCGAGAGCTGGTGAGCGAGCCGACCGGGTGAGCGGCGTCGCGCACGCCGCGCGTTATGGTCATTCCATGTCCGCATCCGAGCTGAGCACCGTCCGCCCGTCGTCGGGCGGCGCCACGGACGCGCTGCGCCGCAGCAACCTGGCGACCGTGCTCGGCCTGGTGCACCGCGACGGCGCCCTGTCGCGCAGCGACCTGACGCGCCTGACCGGGCTGAACCGCTCGACCGTCGGCGACCTGGTGGCCGAGCTGGCCGCCCTCGACCTGGTCGAGGTGGACGAGACGCCAGGAGGCGGGAGGGCCGGCCGCCCCAGCCCGGTCGTCCGGGTCTCGGGCAGTGTGGCCGCCGTCGCCGTGAACCCCGAGGTGGATGCGGTCATCGTCGGTCTCGTCGGCCTCGGCGGCCGGGTGCTCAAGCGCGTCCGCATCGAGACCGCGTCCGCGCGGTCGGCCGCGGAGACCGTCACGCTCGCCTCCGCCGGGATCGCCGGGATGCTGGCGGGGGAGTCGGGCATCCGCATCGCCGGGATCGGCGTCGCCGTCCCGGGCCAGGTGCGGCTGTCGGACGGCATGGTCCGGGAGGCGACGCACTTCGGCTGGGTGGACGAACCGCTCGCCGGGATGCTGTCCGCCGCGACCGGCCACCGGGTGTGGGCGGCGAACGCGGCCGTCCTGGGCCTGCGCGCGGAGAGCGCGTTCGGGGCCGGTCGCGGCATCGACGACCTCGTGTACATGATCGGCGGGGCGTCCGGCATCGGCGGAGGGGCCGTCGGCGGCGGCCGCCTGCTGACGGGCGCCGCCGGATACGCGGGGGAGTTCGGGCACACGTTCGTCCGGTCGGACGGCCGCTCCTGCTCGTGCGGCTCCCGCGGATGTCTGGAGGCCGAGGTGACGCAGGCGGAGCTGCTGGCGTCGGTGGGTCTCGCGTCCGCGGAGGCGGCATCCCTCGCCGATCGTCTGGTGGCCACGGAGGACCCGGTCGCGCTCGCCGTCATCGAGCGGGATTACGCGTCGCTGTCGATCGCGGCCCGCAACGCCGTCAACGTCTTCAATCCCTCCCTGCTCGTCCTGGGCGGCTTCCTCGCCGCCCTCTACCGGGGCGCCCGTGCGCACGGCGCCCCCGATCTCCTCGACGATGTCGTGCACTCGGCGAGGGAGGGCGTCACGGTGGTCGAGGCGGAGCTGGGCACGGACCAGCTGCTCATCGGCGCCGCCGAGCTGGTGCTGGCGGATCTGATCGCGGACCCGGCGCGGGCGCTGGCCGCCGCGTAGCCCGAACATCGCCCCCATCCACCGGAATCCGGGCGATCCGGGCTCGTATGTTGTTACCGAGAACTAACCGGTCTGCCCTGTTTTCGTGCGGTTGGGAATCGAAACGTGAACTTGCTTTCCGAGCAGTCGGTCGCTTATGTTGTGTTCACCAACAAAATGCATCGGAGTGGCTGCGAGGCCTGCAGACGCGCGTCCACTCCACTACAAGGAGGTAACAGATGCGCAAGAGGCACCTCGCAATCGGCGCCGTTCTGGCCGCCGGCGCCCTGCTGCTCGCCGGCTGCTCCGGGACGTCCGGCTCGTCGTCCGACAGCACCGACGGGAAGGGCAAGACGCTCACCCTGTGGCACTTCGAGAGCGAAGACTCCGCCATGGGCAAGGCCTGGAACGAGGCCATCAAGGAGTTCGAGTCGGAGACCGGCGCCAAGGTCAAGTTCGAGGCGAAGGCCTTCGAGCAGATCCGCTCCACCGCGTCCCAGGTCCTGAACTCGGACCAGGCCCCCGACATCCTCGAGTACAACAAGGGCAACGCCACCGCCGGCCTCCTCGCCAGCCAGGGACTGCTCAGCAACCTCGACGACGCCGTCAAGAAGTACGGCTGGGACAAGAAGCTCGCGCCGAGCCTGCAGACCACCGCTCGCTACGACGACAAGGGCATCATGGGCTCCGGCTCCTGGTACGGCGTCCCGAACTACGGCGAGTACGTCGAGGTCTACTACAACAAGGACATGTTCGCGAAGTACGGCATCGAGGTCCCGAAGACCCAGGACGAGTTCGTCGCCGCGCTGCAGAAGTTCAAGGACAACGGCGTCACCCCGCTCGCCGAGTCGGCCGCGGAGTACCCGCTCGGTCAGCTCTGGTACCAGCTCGCGCTGACCAAGGCCGACCGCTCCTTCGTCGACGACTACCAGCTCTACAAGGGCAAGGTGAACTGGCAGGGCAGCGAGCTCTCCTACGCCACCAAGACCGTCGACGACTGGGTGCAGAAGGGTTACATCTCCAAGGACGCCTCCGGCCTCAAGGCCGAGGACGCCGGCACGTCGTTCATCTCGGGCAAGTACCCGATCTTCTTCTCGGGCAGCTGGTGGTACGGCCGCTTCCAGACGGAGATCAAGGACTACCAGTGGGGCACGTTCCTCTTCCCCGGCACCAAGCTCTCGCCCGGATCCGCGGGCAACATGTGGGTGATCCCGGAGAAGGCGAAGAACAAGGGCCTCGCCGAGAAGTTCATCGACATCACGATGACGCCGAAGATCCAGGCGCTGATCGGCAACAACGGCGGTGTCCCCGTCGCCGCCAAGACGAGCGACATCACCGACGAGAAGTCGAAGGAGCTCATCGCGAACTTCAACACCCTCACCGGTGAGGACGGCATCGCGTACTACCCCGACTGGCCGACGCCGACGTTCTACGACCAGCTCAACGCCGGTCTGCAGGAGCTCATCAACGGCACGAAGGATCCGTCCGCGGTCAACAAGGAGCTCGGCTCCGAGTACCAGGACGGCGTCGACCAGATCGTCAACCAATAACACCCCCTCTCGCCCCCGCCGTCGAGTCCGCAGAGATTGCACGCGGAACACCGCTCCAGCGTGCAAAGTTCGCGGACTCGACGGTGGGGAGGGAACGCAAAGGAGAGAACGCATGGTCGACGTGACGGTGCGCGCGCCCGAGGGGCGCACGCAGAGAGCGCGCGGCGAATCGCTGGTGCCCGGCCACGGACACGGCCGGTTCTGGTGGTACCTGCTCCCGGGATTCGTCCTGCTGACGGTGATCGTCCTCGTGCCGCTGGTCTGGAACATCTACCTCAGCTTCACGAGCTACCGCGGCATCCGCCCGCCCAAGTTCATCGGACTGAACAACTGGGTCCGGCTGATGGGCGACGACAAGTTCTGGACGTCGTTCGGCAACTCCATCGCCATGATCGTCGCGATGGTCGTCATCCCGACCCTCGTCGGCCTCATCCTCGCCGCGATGCTGTTCGACCTGGTCGGCAAGAAGTTCGGCGGCAAGCTCGCCAGCTTCCTGCGGGCCACCTACTACCTCCCGCAGATCCTTCCGGTCGTCATCGCCGCGATCGTGATCGGGTGGATCCTCCGGCCGGACAACGGCGCGCTCAACACCATGCTGCAGGCCGTCGGCCTCGGCCAGTTCTCGCACAACTGGCTCGGCAGCCCGGACACGGCCCTCGCGTCGATCATGGCGGTGATGGTCTGGGTGCAGATCGGCTACCCGGTCGTCATCTTCATGGCCGCGCTGCAGCGCGTCGACCCCGAACTGTACGAGGCGGCGGAGCTCGACGGCGCGAACTGGTTCCAGCGGTTCCGCTCGATCACCGTGTCCATCATCCGGCCCGAGATCTTCGTCGTGACGCTGACCTGCACGATCGCGGCCCTCAAGGTCTTCGGCCCGGTCTACACCCTGACCCGCGGCGGCCCCGGCACCGCGACCATGGTGCCCAGCTACTACTCGTACAGCGAGTTCTTCCAGAGCCAGCAGGTGGGATACGGCGCAACGATCGCGACCGCGCTGACGGTGGTCATCATCGCCGTCTCCGTCCTCTTCATGCTCGCCCAGAACCGCGCGGAGCGCAGGGAGAACCAGATCTGATGTCGACCACCATCGAACGCCCCCGCACGGATGCGGCCCCCGCTGCTCCCCGGAAGCTGAAGCGCCAGAAGCCGCGCAAGACCGTGACCGACTGGGTCATCCTGGTCGTCGCGATCCTCATCGGGATCGGCATCGCGTTCCCGTTCCTGCTGATCCTGATCAACTCGTTCAAGAGCCCGGCCGACTACAACTCGGGCGGTCCGCTTCAGCTGCCGACGTCGTTCTACACCGACGGCATCGTGAACTTCTGGAACCGCGTCAACTTCCCCGAGAAGCTGTGGAACTCGATCTTCATCTCCGGGATGGTCGCCCTGCTCTCCGTCGTGCTGTCCGTGCTGAACGCGTACGCCCTCGGCATCGGCCGGGTGAAGGCCCGCACCTGGATCATCGTGCTCTTCCTGCTGGCCAACATGCTGCCGCAGGAGGCGCTGCTCTACCCGCTGTACTTCATGTTCAAGCAGGTCGGCCTGTACGACAATCCGTGGGCGGTCATCATCATCTTCACGGTGATCCAGAGCGCATTCGGCACCTACCTGCTGTCGAGCGTCTACGGCACCTTCCCGAAGGAGGTGCTGGAGGCCGCATCCCTCGACGGCGCCGGCCGCTGGCGCATCCTGTGGCGGGTCGTCGTCCCGATCTCGCGGCCGACGCTGAGCGTCCTGCTCATCTTCTTCTTCATCTGGACGTGGAACGAGTTCCTGATCCCGCTGACCTTCCTGGTGTCGAACGACAACCAGACGGTCCCCGTGGCGATCAGCGCCTTGCAGGGCGACCGGCTCATGGATGTGACGACCACGTCCGCCTCGGCGCTGCTCGGTCTCATCCCCACCCTCGTCTTCTTCCTCATCTTCCAGCGCACCCTGACCCGCGGCATCACCGCCGGCGCGGTCAAGTAACCGGAGCAGTCACCGCATGAAGTTCACCGATGGTTTCTGGATGCTGCGCGACGGCGTCACGCCCGTCTACGCCCAGGAGGCGTACGACGTGGTCGCCGGCGACGACAGCATCACGATCACCGCACCCGCCAAGGTCATCGAGCGCCGGGGCGACACCCTCAACCGTCCGACGCTGACCGTCACCCTCACCTCGCCGCTGCCGGGGGTGGTCGGCGTCCGCATCGACCACTGGCAGGGCACGCGACCGGAGCGGGGCTTCGACCTCCACGTCGAGGAGGGGCACGCGCAGGTGTCCGTCGACGACCAGGCGGGGGTGCTCACCACGGGCGGCCTCACGGCCACGGTGAAGCGCGGTGCTCCCTGGTCGCTGACCTTCTCGGCGGGCGACCGGGTTCTCACCTCGAGCGGCCACAAGTCGCTCGGCTACATGACCGTGGCCGGCGAGGGGACCTTCGTGCACGAGCAGCTGGCGCTCGGCGTCGGCGAACTCGTCTACGGCCTGGGCGAGCGCTTCGGGCCGCTGGTGAAGAACGGCCAGGTCGTCGACATCTGGAACGCCGACGGCGGCACCTCCAGCGAGCAGGCCTACAAGAACATTCCGTTCTATCTCACCAACCGCGGCTACGGCGTCCTCGTCAACCACCCCGGCCACGTCTCGTACGAGATCGGGTCGGAGTCGGTGGAGCGGGTCCAGTTCTCGGTGCCGGGGGAGAGCCTCGAGTACTACCTGGTGTACGGCCCCACCCCGAAGGAGGTCCTGGAGCGCTACACCGCGCTGACCGGCCGGCCGGCAGCGGTGCCGGCGTGGTCGTACGGCCTGTGGCTGTCCACCAGCTTCACGACCGACTACGACGAGGCGACCGTCTCCTCCTTCATCGACGGGATGGCCGAGCGCGACCTCCCGCTGTCCGTGTTCCACTTCGACTGCTTCTGGATGCGCGAGTTCAACTGGTGCGACTTCGAGTGGGACCCGCGCACGTTCCCGGACCCGGAGGGGATGCTCGCGCGCCTGCACGACAAGGACCTCCGCGTCTGCGTGTGGATCAATCCCTACATCGGTCAGCGCTCCCCGCTGTTCGCCGAGGCCGCGGCGGCGGGCTACCTCGTGAAGCGGCCGAACGGCGACGTCTGGCAGTGGGACCTGTGGCAGGCCGGGATGGGCCTCGTCGACTTCACGAACCCGGACGCGACCCGCTGGTTCCAGGACGAGCTGCGCGCGCTCGTCGCCCAGGGGGTCGACTGCTTCAAGACCGACTTCGGGGAGCGCATCCCGCTCGAGGTGGAGTACTTCGACGGCTCGTCGCCCGAGCGCATGCACAACCTCTACACGCAGCTCTACAACGAGGCCGTGTTCGAGGTGCTGCAGGAGGCGCGGGGCGAGGGCGACGCCGTGCTGTTCGCGCGGTCGGCGACGGCCGGCGGTCAGCAGCTGCCCGTGCACTGGGGCGGGGACAACACCTCCAGCTACGAGTCGATGGCCGAGACGCTGCGCGGCGGGCTCTCGCTGGCCCTCAGCGGCTTCGGCTTCTGGAGCCACGACATCGGCGGCTTCGAGGGCACCCCGGACCCGGGCGTGTTCAAGCGCTGGACGGCGTTCGGCCTGCTGTCGAGCCACTCGCGGCTGCACGGCAGCGACTCGTACCGGGTGCCGTGGGCGTTCGACGAGGAGGCCGTGGAGGTCACCCGGCTGTTCACGAAGCTGAAGCTGCGGCTGATGCCGTACCTGTTCGCCGCAGGCCGGGAGGCGCACACCGCCGGGACCCCGGTCATGCGCCCGATGCAGCTGGAGTTCCCTGGCGACCCGGCGGTCGGCTACCTCGACCGGCAGTACATGCTCGGAGCCGACCTGCTGGTCGCGCCCGTGTTCTCACCGTCCGAGGTCGAGTTCTACCTGCCCGACGGGACGTGGACCGAGTACTTCTCCGGGCGACGGGTGGAGGGCGGACGCTGGCTGCGCGAGAGCCACGGGTTCGACAGCATCCCGCTGTTCGTGCGCGAGGGAGCGGTCCTGCCCCTCGGCGCCCGCGACGACCGCCCGGACTACGACTACCGCACCGGCCTCACCCTCGCCGTCTACCCGGGACCGGACGGGGTGCGCACCGTGACGGTGACGACGCCCGAGGGCGAGGACGCGGAGTACACGGTGACCCGACGGGGCTCGGCGCTGACCGCGACCGGGCCGGGCGAGCATCCCTTCACGCTGCGGGACGCGGTCACCGGCCGCACTGCAGCCTCGGAGTCGGGGACGGCGACCCTCGACTGAGCCGGCGCATCCGGGCCGGCCGGCCGGTGACGTGGGCGCGCGCCTGGCGCCCACGTCACAGGACGCCCGGCCCGACGGTACAGTTACGCGGAGTATGAACGGCAAGGCGACGGGGACGAACCTCGACACGGTGCGGCGGCACAATCTCGCGACCGTGCTCGGGCTCGTCCACCGCGAGGGTCCGCTGGCCCGGTCGGCGCTCACGCAGGCGACCGGGCTGAACCGGTCGACCGTCGGCGCCCTCGTCGCCGAACTGGCGGAGCTGGGGCTGGTGCAGGAGCGGGAGCCGGAGCTCAGCAACCGCGTCGGGCGGCCCTCTCCGGTCGTCGCTCCCGATGGCCGCGTGGTCGCCCTGGCGATCAATCCCGAGATCGACGCCGTCACCGTCGGCGTCGTCGGCC